>NZ_JBQXEO010000005.1:0-292342 GCF_052601155.1 Micromonospora yongxingensis | reverse complement strand
ACTGCCGCGGCTGCCGGGGATGAACAACAGGTCACCCGGTCGCAGGTCCCGGTAGTCGCCGACGGCGGTGCCGGCGTGGACCTGCTCGCTGGTGGTGCGGGGAATGCCGATACCGGCGGCCCGGTAGGCCTGCTGGATGAGTGATGAGCAGTCGCACTGGCGCGCCGGGATGCCGGAGTGCGCGGCGGTGCAGTCCCCGCCGAAGGTGTAGGGGGTGCCGAGCTGGGCCAGGGCCCAGCCGATCGCGGTGACCACCGGCAGCGGCGTGCCCGCAGGCAGGGAGAACCCGGATGGCAGGGAGACCGGTTCGCCGCCGAACTGGCCGTCACCGCCGTCGACCAGGCACAGCGGGTTGCTCATCGCCTGCTCCAGATCGCCTGCGATCGGGCCGGCCGCGGCGCCGCCGGTCAGCAGGCGGACCATGGCGATCGCGTCGTCTTCCCACTTGGCGTAGGCGCCGGGAAAGGCGGAGCGCTGCACCGCCTGCGCGGCGTCGGTCAACGGCATGGCCTGCCAGCCGTCGACCGTGAGCAGCGTGGTGTAGAACTTCCGGGCGGCGAAGCGGGGATCCTGGAGCTGGGCGGGTGTGCCCCAACCCTGGGATGGGCGCTGCTGGAACAGCCCGACCGAGTCCCGGTTCCCGCCGGGCAGGTTCCGCAGGGTGGACTCCTGCATGGCAGTGGCCAGGGCGATGACCCAGCCGCGGGGCGGGACCCCGCGCTCGGCGCCGACGGCGACGATGGTGGCGCCGTTGCCGACCTGCTCGCTGCTCCATGCGCCGACGCCGTTAGCTGGTGGGGACAGGCTGATGCTGGGCAGTTGCGGCTGTCCGTCGGGGCCGACGGCGCTGTAGCAGCCGGCGGAGGCGGTGCTGCCGCCGGTGAACAAGGCGCCGACGCCGGCGGCGCACAGCACGAGCAGGGCGACCACGCCCGCGCTGATGGCGCCGAGGGCACGCGCGCTCATCGGGGCACCCCCGGCGTGGGGACGCAGCAGGGATGTGCGGCCCCGGGGGGTGCGATGGCGCCTTCTGCCCGGTACTGGGCGGAGGGCTTCGGGGCGGCGCAGGCGTCGAGGTGGTAGCGGGCGGCAGGTTCGCCGTCGTCGGTGTGCACGGCGATCGCGTCGGCGGCGGGGTCGATGAGGTAGATCCATGCCGCGTCGAGGTGCGCGGCCTGCGACAGCGGGAAGACGCTGACCGGTTCCGGCGCCTCGACCGTGCCGTCCGGCGACGTGGCGGCCAGGGTCATGCCGACCCCGGCAACCGGGTGCTGCCCCGCGAACCCGGACGTGGCGGCGTCGGTGATCGTCGGGTCGAGGTACTCCCAGTCGTGGGCGAGGACCGCGGCGACGAGAACGTGGGTGTCGCGGCGGGCGTGGCCCGCCCAGGTGCCGGCGAGCGCGGGGATGACGGCGGCGGGATAGCCGTCGAAGAGCACGAACCGGGCGTGGACGAGGTGTGGCTGGTGGGGGTCGGCGGTGCCGACGTAGCAGCGGCTGCTCACGAGCAACTCCTTCGACAGTGTTCAGGGCAGGACGAGGCGGACGCGGGCCACATCCGGGCCGCGCCGATGCGCACGCGGTGGGGGATGGGTGGGCCGGGTCGGGCATTGCGCGCAAGGCCACGCGACGCGGCGGCTGCGTGGCCTTGCGCGGATGAGGGCCGGTAGAGCGGCTTTTTGTTGTAGGCCGCCCGGCCGGTAGCCGGGCACCCGGTCGGCGCGGGTCGGGTTAGGTCAGGTGGACTGCTGGGGCCACCGGGTGACCCGCTGGGCGCCGGTCGCTTCAGCCAGGGCGGTCAGGTAGTCGTGCCAGCTGGTGAGCCAGCGGGCGGGCAGGGTGGGGTCGAACTGCCGGGCGGTCACGTCAACGATCTGCCAGCCGGTGGGGTCGCCACCGGGTTCGGCGAGCAGGACCGTGCGATGGATGAAGGCGACGACGCCGGCCTGCTCGTCGGCCCAGCCGGCCACGTCGAGCACCTGCGCGGGATAGCCGAGCTGCCGCAGCCGTTCGGCGGTGGCGGGCGCCCAGGTGAGGCAGTCCCCGTCGGCCGGTGCCGGCGGGGCAGGCAGCTCCCGCACGACGGCGGGCAACCGCCGTGCGGAGATCTTCGGGTGCAGGCGGTGGATCGCCCGCCTGGCCTTCGGGTCCGGGTCGTCGATGCCGGCCATGCCGTGCTCGGCGGCCTCCGTACCGGAGCCGAACAGCGGCACGGGGGAGACGTAGTCGCGGGTCGCGGTGACCTCGTCCGGGTCCATGCCGTGCAGGGCGGCCAGCCGCAGGGCGAGGAGGTTGTCGGTGTCGTGGCAGCCTGCCCAGCCCGCGCACACCCGCCCGTCGGCCTGGTGGCACAGGAACAGCCCGCCCGGTTGCAGTGCCGTGGGCGCGTCGTAGGCGGGCAGCTTGGCGTACTCGGAGGCGTCCCACACGCCGGAGGGCACGTCGCGGCGGTAGGGGCAGGTCCCGCATGGGGCCTTCGCCGGGCCGCGGGTGCCGTCCCGCTGGCCGCTCACCGCGGCCGGTGCGTCCATGTCCGCTTGCGTGCTCGCCGGCTGCTGCCGTGGTTCGGGCTTGGCGCGCCAGCCGAAGACCGGGTCGCTGGTTTCCACGGATCCGCAGCGGGTGCATCGGGCGTAGCTGTCCTGGCCGTAGCCGGCCATGGACGGCGTCTCGTCCTGGAAGACCTCGTTGACGGCTCCGCAGATCCGGCAGCGGATGGACGCCCCGTCCGGGCCGGACACCTCGAAGATCGGCTCCTGCTGTTCGCTGTTGCGCCACGGCTCGAAGCGGGTCACGGCAGGGTCCTTCCGGTGAGGCGGGCGGTAGCGGCGAGGAGCGCGGCCAGTCCGGGCCCGGTCGCGGGAGTGTTCGCGGCGGCGGGGGTTTCGTCGACCGCGAGGAGGGGGTGGTCCTCGCCGGACAGGTGGGTGAGCTGGTAGACGCGGCCGTCGGTGTCGACGGCGTCGACGCGGCGCGCCTGCCGGGGCCTGCCGGCGACGGTGAGGATGTCGTCGTAGAGGGCGGCCCAGGCCAGGAGCCGGGCGTCGGGGGCGGTGTCGCGGATCAGCCCGATGATGGTGTCGAGGGTGGCCCGATATGGCATGGCGGCGTTGCGGTGTGGGTGGTCGAGGCCGGTGGCGAGGCGGTGCAGCAGTGCGGGCAGGCCGGCGGGTTCGGTGAGCAGGTCGTCGGGATGCAGCGGGAACTCGACGCTGCGCATCGCGCGCAGCTTCGCCGGACAGCCGCCGTGCAGGGGCCGGTCGTGGATCAGCAGCAGCGTCGCGGGGCGACCCCAGCCGAGGACGTCGGCGTCAGCGTTCGTGGCGAGCAGGCAGCCGGCGAGAGTGTGGACAGCGGGGAAGGACAGCACGATCGTCTCCCTTCGTGTGGAGGCGGAATAGGAAGGGACCCCGCAGCCGGCGGCTGCGGGGTCCCCGGTGCATGCGGAGCGGGATGAGGTTCAGTGCTGGTGGTGTCGGTCGCGGCTGCGCCCGTAGTCGGGTGGTCCGGTGAGCGCGCTGTGGCCCCACACGCCGAGGCCGAGGCGCTTGGCCTGGTACATGGCCTGGTCGGCCTCGGCGAGGACCTGCCGTGGGCTCACGCCGAGCCGCAGGAGGGTGTAGCCGACGGACGCGTGGACGTCAATGGTGTCGCCGTTGTCGAGGCGGATGGGCGCGCCGCCGATGCTGTGCCAGGCGGCGCGGGACACGGCGGCCACGTCGTCGCGGTCGCCGCGCACGAGCAGCGCGAACTCGTCGCCGGACAGCCGCGCGGCGATCTCGACGGCAGCGTCGAGGCCCGCGAGGAGCCGCCCGACGTGGGCGAGTAGGACGTTGCCGGTGTCGTGGCCGAAGGTGTCGTTGACCGTCTTGAACCCGTCGAGGTCGAGCAGCACCAGCCCGAAGGTGCCGTAATGGTTGAGGGCGGCGCGCAGCCGGGTGAGCAGGAGCCGCCGGTTGGGCAGGCCGGTGATCTCGTCGTGGGTGGCGTCGTAGCGGGCCGCGTCGAGGGCGTGGTGTTGGCGCCACAGTAGGGCGCCGGCGAGGGCGAGGCCGGCGAGGATCCCGCCGACGGTGGTGACGATCGTGTGCAGGATGGGAGACACTGGTGTCGCTCCTTTTCTCGGAAGGAGCACCGGGGGCGGGCGTGAGTCACCAAACTTCGACGCCTGCCCTCGGGCTACAGGGGACAGACGCCGGTCACTGGCCGCTGGTGGGGGCGAGCTGGAAGGTGGCCGGGCGTTCCACGGTTTGGATGACCTTCCCGGCGATGACGAGCTTGGCCAGGGCGTTGGCGGCCGCTCCCGCGCTGGCCTTCGCCGCACCCGTGCCGGCGTTCGCGGCGTCGACCAGCCTGCACAGCTCGCCAACCTTGTACTGCCGGTCCGGGTGGGCTTCGAGAACGTCCAGAACCGCCCCCCGCAGCGACCCGCCGACTCGCCGCGCATTGGCCGGTCGGGCCTCGGCCTGCGGTGTCTCAACGATCTCGCCACCGTTCGGCTCCAGATCCCGGGTCAGGTCGGCCGAGGGTTTACCGGCGCTGTCGATATCAGCGGAAGTGGGCGTGGCGGCGTCGTCGGTTGGCGACGCGACGGGCTCGACCTCCACCGCCGGCTCGTTGTGGTCGCCGTCCCCTGCCTGCTGATCATCGGGCGCTGCGGCCGGCGGGCAGTCCCCGTTGCCGCTGCGCTCGTCCAGCGTCTCCAGCTCAACGCTGGGGTGGGGCTCACCGGGGTCGGCAGGACGTTGCCCGCCGGATTCGCCGGTCGTGGCGGTGGCGGCGCGGCCGGCAGCGGTCAGCCGCCACAGCGCGCGCCCGTCGTCGGTGCGCAACCGCTCCACCTGCCCCGAGCCTTCCCAGGCGCGCAGCTTCGGGGTGGTCGTGGAATAGCCGAGCCCTGCGTGCTCCGCAACTGCCGTCGCGGTGGCCTCGCCGAGTTCGGCGAGCGCGGCCAGCACTTTGATCATGCTGTGCGCGGGGACGGGCTCCTGTGACGTGTCGGTCATCGGCGTGTCCTTTCTCGTGAGTAGTGGCGCCGGGTTGAGGGCCGTGCACTGATCCACGCTTCGAGCGGGGCGGTGATCAAGTGCAAGGACCGGATCTCGGGACGCCGGACGTCTCTCGCCTGGCTGCCGGCTCGCCTCTATCGGCCGACAACCAGCGCGGTTGAGCACGTGCGTGCAGGGCATCCCAGGCACGGCCGTGCGGCCGCGGGCGGGAGTGCCCGGCAGCGCGGGTGGCCGGGCAAAGGCCAGGTCGTGCGGGCGTCAGGCGTCAGCAGGGGGTGTCCGCCGGCTCGTGTGCGGGCCGTCGGAGGCGATGGAGAGGATCTGGCGAGCGCGACCGGCCAGCGCGGTCAAGCCCAGACGCATCCGGGATCGGGCCGGCATCCGGGTGGATTCGCTGTCGTGCCAGAACCACAGGTGGGCGCCGACGCTGTAGTAGCCGTCGCGGTCGGGATAGCAGCGGTCGACCACATCGAGGCGGATCCGGTCGCCGGTGTCGTACTCCTCGAGCAGGAGGAGCGTGCTCCCGTTGAAGCGCAGCCGCGGGTACTCCCCGGGCATGCTGTCGAACCGCCACGGGCCGTCGAGGTCCGCGGCGATGCGTCGGGCGGTGGGCGCGTCGAAGCGGCAAACAAGACCGTCGTTGGCGGTGGTGTAACCGTCGGCGACCAGCGCGGGGTAGCCCCAGTCGCCGACCCGCGACGAGGTGACCATCCGGGGACGCCACCGGGCCTCGGGTGCGGCGATGTCGTCGCGGTGGTCCAGGACCTGCACGCTGCCGGCGTGCAGGACCTCGCCGGGGCGAGTGTGGGGGTGGAGGAGCAGCCAGTGGTGGTCGAGGTCCCGCCCGCCGCGCAGGACGTCGATCAGCCGCCGGCGGTTGGAGTCTTGATGTCGCAGGGGCAGGAAGGCGCTGAAGGTCGGGGTGGGGGTGCGGGCGACGGTGGGGCGCCACGAAGCGCTGTGGACGCTCTGGTGCTCGCCGTGTGCGTCATGCCATGCGGGGATGCCGTTGGAGCGCAGCACGCCGGTGCCGGTGGTGTAGGTCAGGGTCAGTGCCGGCCCGTTGGATCCGCCGGCAGCGGCTTGGGCGCCGGTGAGGCGGTGGGTGGGGCAGGCGAGGGCGTGTTCTGCCAGGGGCAGGACGTCCTCCAGTCGGAACCACAGTCGGGTGGACATCAGCTTGGGTGCCTTCTGTCGATGGGGCGGGAAGAGGAACAGAGCGGCCTGTCGCAGGCCGAGCTGGGTGGGCACCCCGAGCCCGGGGTGCCCGGCGTGCTGTGTGTTCTCGCGCAGCGGCTATCGGCTCCCAGCCGGCAGTCGTAGAGGGGGCGATCGTGATGCGGTGTGCCGTGCGTCTGCGGCGTGGGGCGCTGTCTGCCGGTACGTGGCCGGCGGCTGCGCCAGCGCCCTTTGAAGGGGGCCCGGACGTGTCGCAGGATCGTGTTCCTCGCCCCTGGGCCCCGGTTCGGGCGGTGTGCGGGCCTCAGCCTGCTGCTTCAGCTGAGAGCAGCGGTGAGACGGCGGCGGTCAGCGGTGCGGGCAGGACCGGTGTTGCGCGCCGACGCAGCGGGGTGATCGGCGGGCAGCGCACGGGGTGAGCGGGTGTTACAGGGCGACGGCGATCAGCCGCTGGCTGGGCTCGACGGTGTCGAGGTAGCGCAGGGCCTGCTCGAGGTAGGTCACCCGGTGGGTGAGGGCGTCGCTGGCTGGGGACAGCTTGCGGCCGTCGGCGGTGAGCAGGGCGTCGCCGGCGATGGCGCTGGTGGCGCTGTAGTCCTGGTAGGCCATCTGGCCTGCCTGGTACATCTCCAGCTCTCCGACGCTCGGCTGTCCGGTGCCGGGGCTGGCGGCGGCGTGCATCCGCATCGCGTTCACGCGGGGTTGTGCGTGGAAGTCCGCCGCGGCGGCGTGGAGGGTGTACCTGTCGGGGTCGGCGAGGTGGCGGGCTTCGAACACCGGCCACGGGGTGGCCGGGCGGGTGCCGTGCACGGTCTGCTGCCAGATCTGGTAGCGGATGCCGGCGCCGACACCCGCGGCGTGGCGCATGCCTTGCAGGTCGAGCAGCTTGACCGGCCCACCGGCGCAGGCCGGCGGGCGGCCCTTGCGCAGGCCGACCATCTGGTGCCGCTGCCACAGACGCAGCGCGGGGACAGCCCAGAACAGCGGCTGCAGGGTGCCGGTGACACCGAAGTGCTCATCGAGGTGGTGGGCGGTGAGCGCCTCGGCAGGCAGTTCGTCGGGCAGGCACACGATGATCGTCTGGATGGTGGGGGCCGGCGTGACGGTTGGCCGTGGTGCGTTTGGGGTTGCCCGGGTGGGGGTCGGCCTGGTCGCCGGGGTCGTGGTGGCCTTGGCGGGGGCCGGCTTCGCCGGGAGGGCGGGCACGCGGCTGCCGTGACGGGTCAGCGCAGTGCCGTTGACGGTGTTGGCCATCGGTGAGGACCTCCTTCGTGCGGGCGCGCTGCGGGCGCGCAGGACGACCGGCCCACCGGGTACATGGGTCGGGTCAGGGAGTAAGAGACGAGGTGCTGCAGGTGGTGCGGTTGGTTGGTGCGACCGTCAGTGTCGCCGCGCGGTGCGCGTGCCGACCGGCCGGAGAGGCGGGTGGGCGTCGTGCACCGGTGGGTGCGGCGAGGGATCCCTGAGGTGGGACCGAACCGGGTGGAGCGATATGAGTGTGGTGTTGCCGACGAAGGTAGCGGCCGGCTCTCACAGCGCCTGCCGAGCGAATGTGCGCGGCGCAGGGGTGGTGACCTGCGCTGTGAGAGGTTTCGGCCCGCCGTGAGTGGGTGGATGCCGGTGGCGCTGTGAGAAGCGCCGGCACTCACAGATGATCTTGTTGTCTGACAGACACGGTTGGTGACGGCGTTCCTCGCAGCGGCGAACACGTCGCCGCAGGCCTCTGACCTGCCCCGTGAGGGTCTCGCCCGGAGGCCGCCTTCTTGTCGGGTCGGACCCGGGGCACGGGGTCCATGCGGGCCGCGGCTGGGTTGCCTGCCGCGGGACATCCCAGGTGCGGGTCGCTGGGCTTACGGCTCGTCGTCTGGGGCGGGGTCGCCGAGTCCGGCCAGGTCGATCAGGCGCCGTGGGGCGTCGCTGTCGCCGTGTACGAGCCACACCGCCTCGGCCGGGCTGGTCTCGTCGTCGATGCTGTCGCGGGCGGCGGTGGCCACCGGCACCCCGAGGCGTGCCTGGGCCAGCAGCTGGTGCAGGTGCCGTTCGCGGGCGGCGGTGGGCAGCCAGAACAGCACCGGCCAGGCGGGGCCGCCCTCGGCGACGTGCGCGCCGTACCCCGTCAGTTTCTTCAGGAGCACCCGGTGCCGCTCGCCGCCGGAGTCGTGTTCGAGGAAGAACGCCACCCGCCGGCCGTCCTGGGCGAACACGCCGTGTCCGTCGGGCCGGACGGGCGAAACCAGGGCGGTGCGGAACGTGCCCGGTTGCGCGCAGCGCTGCGCCGACCACCACCGTTCGAGCCTTGCCTCTGGTCGGCTGCGGGCGTAGCCGGCCAGGTCGGTGAAGAACTGGTTGACGCCCAGGTCGTGGTCCAGGGTGCGGCTGGTGGCGATGCGGCGAAGCGCGTCGACCGTTATACCGCGCCGTGGCGGCGGCTCACCGCGGCTGGCTGCGACGAACTCCGCGCCCAGCTGGTCGAGCACGTAGTGCCAGGGGAACGATCCGCCGCCGGGGCGCAGCGGCCGGAACCCGTCCACCAGGGCCAGCCGGTGCAGTCTCAGCAGGCGGCGTTGAGCGAAGTCCAGCGACCCGAACAGCGCGTGAGCGATCTGGAAGGTCGTGAGGACGCGGTGGTCGGCCAGCCAGTCCAGCAGGAGCTGGTCACGGTCGGTGAGCTGGGCGCGGACACGCAGGACGCGGTCGCCGCTAGCACGCATGGTGACCACCCCTACAGGAGGAGACCCGGAGGGTCATTCCGGTCGGCGCCGTGGTTGCCGCACACCGGGGTGGTGCTGCGCCTTCGGCGGTGCGCAGCCGTGGGTGTGGGTGTCCGTCTGAAGACCGACCAGGACACCGACCCCAGCACCCGCTGCGGCACCGACGCCAAGCCCTCCCCGGCGCCACCGGCGCCCCACCCGGCTTTGACAGAGCCCGGAGACCACGCGAGGCTGGAAACCTGCCGCTTGCGCAGTTACCATCCGCCGTCCCGCCGCGACTACCTGCGGCGCAAGGGGAGCTGGTTCGCGGTGCCCGTGTGTCGGGCGGGTCCGATTCGTGGTGCATGGTCGGGTGGACCAGCGTCCCGAGCGGGCCGACGGCCCGGAGGTGCCGCGCGTCGCCGTCGTTGATGTCGACAAACCGGCTGACCGCCTCGGTTAGGTGCGGGGTAGCCGGGCGCAGCCGGGCGGATCGGGCTGAGGAAATCAGGGTTCGGGTGGTCTGGCCGGTCGGAGGCAGGTGGTGCCGTGTGGGCCAGGCTGAGATCTGACGGTAGCGCAGGATGCGCCTGCACGATTGGTCGAGATGGTCGCGCGTGCGTGACCTGAACACGAGGGAACTCCCTGAGGGGTAGGAAAGCCGATCCCTCCTGTCGGAGGGTGTCGGGACCTGGCGGCGACTGGTGGTCTCCGGTCCGTCTGCGGCGCTGACAGGCGCCCCGCTTGGGGACCTCGCAGCGCCGACCATGGGTGGTACCCGGCAGGGTCAGGGTTTGCTGGCCATGCCGCGGGTGCCTCTAGCGGTGCTGCGAGCGTCCTTTCCAGAGCGGGAGTACTGCTCGACGAGGGCGTCCATGGCGCTGGTGTCTTGCACAGGCACCGACGCCGCCGCGACCTGCCGGATAGCGGTGGCTTCCCCGACCACGGGCTTGGGTGGGCGAGTGCGCATCGTGAACGCCGCGGTCTGCCGGCCGTCAGCGACGAGACGGGCGACCGCGGTGTAGGCATCCAGGTGGGCCAGGTCATGCTCGTCGAGCTCGGGCAGGGTGTGCCGGGCCAGGACGCGGGCGTCTTCCGGCGCGCAGGAGAAATACACCTTGTTGCGGGCGTTCGCGGACGCGGCGGCGAGCAGGTCACGCGGGAACTGCGCCAGGTCCTGGTGGGACAGGACCAGGGACAGCCGGTACTTACGGGCCTCGGCGAGCATCGAGTCGAGGCTGTTGGCGAGGGTGAGGAAGTTGTGCGCCTCGTCGATGATCAACGTGGCGTCGCGCCGCTTCTCCGGGGCGATCTTCGCCCGGGCGATGGCCGCCTGCCACACCTGCGCGAGGACGAAGGAGCCGAGCAGCTTGCTCGTGTCCTCCCCGAGGGTGCCCTTCGGGATGCGGACCAGCAGAACTCCGCCGTCGAGGACCTCGCCCATGTCGAAACTGGAATGGGGGTAGCGCATGGTGCGCTTGACGAAGTCCCGTAGGAGGAACGCCCGCAGGCGGGCAAGGACAGGTCCGATGACCTGGGAGCGCAGGGCGGGGTTGAGCTCGTCGTACCACTGCCAGAACCCGGACAGCCCGGCCGGATCCTCAAGGTCGACGGTCATCGCCGAGCGGTACTGCGCCGAGTTCAACAACGGTGGAATGTGTTGGAGGGTGACATTGGCGTGACGCAGCAGGGTCAGGCAGGCCACCCGCATCACGTCGTCCATCCGCGGCCCCCACGCCTTGGCGAAGATGTTCCCGAAGATCGACACCAGGTTGTCGACCACGAGGTCGGGGTCGTCCCCGGACAGCGGGTTGAGCGTCGGCGGGTTGGGCTGGTCCGGGTCGAACAACACCACCCGGTCCGCCACGGACACGGGAAGCCGGTCGAGGATGTCCAGGACCATGTCCCCGTGCGGGTCAATCACCACCGTGCCCCGGCCGGCGATGATGTCATCGACGGCCATGTTGACCAGCAGCGTCGTCTTCCCGGAACCGGTCGACCCGACCACGTGCATGTGGTATCTGGCATCGGGCACTGACAGCGCCACGCCGTGGCCGCCGACCTCGGCGTCGCCGAGCACCTTCACGCCGCGCCCACCGGTGGGCACCGCGACCGGCGCGGGCATCGGCTTCGCCCGGGCCCGGTCCAGGCCGGGCACCGCCAGGTCCTGCGGCAGCGCGGCGAGCGCGGCCAGCTCCGGAGTCGAGGTGAGGAACCCCGCTCCGAGGCGGCGACCGGCCAGGACCGCGACCGGCGACGGCATGCGAGCCCGGTGGCCGAGTCGGTTGCGGCCGGCGTAGACGGCGAAGCTGGAGGCGACCGCGTTCGCCACGGCCCGCAGGCGACCCCGCGGGTCAGAGCCGCTTCGCTGGCTGTCCTTCGCCACCGCGTAGCGGATGCCGGTCTGCCACAGCGGGTGTGAGGTCTTGTCCAGGATCGCCCGCACATCGCGCTGCACCCCCGGATCGCGGCGGGCCGCGGGCTGGGCACCGCGGCCCGCGCCGCCGGTGCGCCCCGGCAGGAACAGCTCGATCAGCCACAGCAACGGTGCCGCCGGATTGACCGCAGCGACGGCGGTCTTGCCGTCGCGCATCCGTCCGGCCGCCCGCCGCGCCCTGGCGGCGCGCCGCGGCGTGGCGGGGCGGGCCAGGACCTGCACGCAGGCGTGCTCGTCGGCCTTGAGCTGCGAACCGGCGGACATCAGCGCCCGCAACGGGTCGTTGTCATGGTCGGTGGCGAAGGGAAACCACTCGGCGGCGGTGGGCAGCAGATGCCCGCCCACCGCCGAGCGCACCTGCAGCGGGATCGGCGGCGACGCGTCGTCGGTGCTCGTGGCCGCACCCTGCCACGCGGCCCGCACCGCCGCCTCCGCCGCCCCCACCGGCACCGTGCCCGGCACCCACAGCGATATCAGCAGCCGCCGGCCGGTCCACGTGTACTGCCACACCACGTGTGGGCTGCCGTAGAGCAGGCGCCGACGCCGCGACGGGGTGAGTATGCCGGCGAGGTTGGCCCACAGGGCGGCGGCGCCGTGCGGGTCCACCTCGGGCGGCGGGGCGATCGTCACGACGCGGGCGCGGTCGGCGTGCCGGCGGTGCCGCCACACCTCGAGCAGGTTGCGCGCCGCGACGTAGACGACCACCGCGGCGGCGGCCACCGCGAGCAGCCACGGCCGCTGTACCGCCCACCCGCCGACGTCAACGATCCACCCGCCGGGCCCGGTCGGGGGTGCCACGAACTCGGCGCCCGGCCCGGAAGGGCTGGGCGCCGGTGTCGGTGCGCTCAGGATGATGGTGTCTGGGGGTCTCACAGGTGGTCCTCCTCGTCGTCGAGGTCGGCCAGGTCCGCCGGCCGGGTCGTGCACAGCAGGTGCTCCCTGTCGGAGGAGATGGCTTCCAAGCTGCTGCGGTTGGTGCCGGAGATGACCAGGCCTTGTCCGACGCCGGCGGCGAGGAGCAGCCGCCGTTCCCCGGCGGTGAGGCCGAACGCGTCGCCGATCGCGTCGATGGCCTGTGGGGCCTGCTTGAGCAGCACCTGGGTGGCGGCGTTGGCGACCACGGCATGGCCGAGGTCGGTGCCCAGGACGTCGGCGACGTCCTGGGTGATGACGGTCAGCCCGGCGTGGCGCTTGCGGGCGGCTTTGGACATGCGGAACAGGAACCGGGCGCCTTCGCCGTCTCGCATGAGCAGCCACGCCTCGTCGACCACGACGAGCCGGCGGGTGGACAGCCGTGCCCGGCCGGGCGCGTCAACGTCGCGCCAGATGGAGTCGAGGGCGAGCAGCGTGCCGACGGTGCGCAGTTCATCGGGCAGATGCCGCAGGGACCACACGACCAGGTGCCCGTCGGGGCGGGTGGTGGTCGGCCCGTTGAACAGGTCGGAGAAGGACCCTTCTACCCAGGGGGCGAGCCGGGCGGCGAGCTGCTGCGCCGCGGTGTCGGCGTCGGCGCGCAGGGTCGCGGCGAGGTCGCGCAGCAGCGGAGCCGGCCGGTGGTGCGTGGCCGGATCGGCGGTGATGCCGGCCTGCCGGTAGACGGCCAGGATCGCCCGGTCCAACGCGGCGCGTTCAGCCGGCGGCGGCTGCTGCCCCAACAGCACGCCGATCAGTGTGTGCAGGAACAAGCCGCGGCGGGTCAGGACGTCCGGGCGGGTGTCCCCAGCCGGCAGGTCGAGCGGGTTGACCTTCACCCCCGCGACGCCGAGGCGCACGATGGCCCCGCCGACAGCGTCGGCCAGGCGCAGGTATTCGTCCTCGGGGTCGATGACGGCGATGTGCACCCCGTCGTAGAGGTTGCGCAGGATCTCCAGCTTGACGAAGTAGCTTTTCCCGGCGCCGGAGCGGGCCAGGACAACGGAGTTGTGGTTCTCCTGCGCCCACCGGTCCCACCACACGACGCCGCCGGAGTCCGGGTTGACGCCGTAGAGCACCCCGCCCTCCGCTGGCGGATCGCCGGGCAGCGGCGCCGGCAGGTCAGCGCTGGCGAGGGGGAACGCGGCGGCCAGGGCCTGGGTGTCCATGGTGCGCCGCATCTGCAGGGAGTCCGTCGCCAGGGGCAGGGTGGTGGTCCACCCGGCGAAATGCCGCCACGTCGCGGGCTGGACCTCGATCAGGGTGGACGCGGCGGCGGCCCGGACCTGCGCGCACGCGTCGAGGAGCTCGGCCTCCGTGCGGGCGTGCACGGTCAGGTACAGCCCGACCCGGAACAGCTTCGCCGCTCCGCGTGCGAGACGTTCGGCGAGATCAGCGGCGTCGTCGGCGGCGGCCTCCACATACGGGTCAGCAAGCTTGCCCCGCTCACTATCGGCCCGTCGGCTCGACTCGAACCGGGCGCGCTGGTCGCGTAGCCGCGACGCCGCCACAGGCGCCGGCAGCGGGTCGATGTGCAGGGCCAGGTCGAGCCGGCCCGGCCAGGACAGCAGCGGCTCCAGCCAGGCCGGGCCGACCTCGGCCGGGTAGCCGGTGACCACGAGGGTGGCGGCGTAGCCGTCACCCACTCGTAGCATCCGCGGGGTGACCTCCACCGAGGCCGGGGCGACCGTCGCCGCCACACCCCCCGCGGCGCGCATCGCCAACGCGTCCGCCCGTCGTCGAGCCGTCAAGCCGGTCCAATTCATGATCGATCCCTTCGGAGTGAGGTGTTCCGGCTGCCGGCTACGGGGCCGCTGATGACGGTGTCGGGGCTGGCGAGGCCACCAGGCCTAGGCTGCCGGTACGGGTCCGCTGCGGCGGCGATCGCGGCGGTGACCGCCGCCCCGTCAAGCGCGCGGGTGGTGACCCCCAGCCCGGACAGGGCCCGCACGGTGTCGTCGGCGCGGCGGCGAGCGGCATTCTCTCCCCGCTCCCCGGTGCCGGTTTGGGTGACGATGAGGACCTGTCGGCGCAGCGGATCCCGCCGCTTGGCGAGCTGGTCGAGGAACCGGGCGTGGTCGGCCGCCGCGTCCACGAGGGCCGGGTGCGGGAGGCCGTCCGCCGTCTGCGCCAACTTGCGGGCGTGGGAGTGCAGGTCGACCGGCTGCGCGGACACGACGATTTGCGTCGGCGTCGACAGGCTGTTGAGCCACCGGCCGAAGGTGTCGACCAGCGCGGCCTGCTCGTCCGGGGTTCGCAGGGCGAGGTTGACGTTGGTGGCGGCGACCATCGCGGCGCGGCTGCCGCCGAGGCGGATCTCCCCGCTGTCGGCGATCGCGTCGGCGGGCAGCTTCAACGGCGCGGGCAGCACCACGGGTCTCTTCGGGGCTTGCACCCAGTCCGGTGTCTTCGACGTCGTGTCGGTGGTCGACAGCGCTCGCGGTGCGCGCGAGTGCCGCACGGCGGCGAGCAGCCACACGTCCAGGGGCAGCCCGTCGCGGCAGCCCACGGCGATGCCGAACACCAGCCCACCCATGACGACAGCGGCGCCGAGCAGCACCGGCGCCGGCAGCAGGTCGTGTAGGGCCCGCCAGGCGCCGTAGAAGGCGAGGGCGGCGACGGCGAGGATGGCCAGCTGCCGGAACGTGAGCCCGTAAAGCACCTTGTCGGGCGCGTCGACGTCGGCGGGCATCCGCGCCCGCCCCGGCTCTGTGTCCCGGTCGCGCCCGCTCATCGGGTCACCCCTCGGATCCGGCCCAGGCCGGGTATCGACCGGGTGACCTGCTGCACCACGATCACCCGCACCGCCGCGCCGAGCATGTTCGCGCCCCCGCCACCGCCGCTGGTGGAGACGAAGCGGCCCATCAGGGCGGGCACTCGCAGCGTGGTCCACAGCATGACCATGACCACGAACAGGTTGATCACCCCGCCCGGCTCCACCGGCAGCCCGAGCACGGGCAGCAGGTGCTCCGGGTCGGTGAGCATCCACTGCCCGGCGTAGAGGGTGAACCCCTGCACCACCGGCACCGCGAGGATGCCGGCGTAGGAGCGCCACCACAGCCGGGCGATCGGATCGGTCTGCGGCAACGCGTGACAGGCCAGGGCCAGGGGGGCGAACGCGGTCAGCACCAGCACGACGGCGAACCTGACGATCACACTGAACGCGGTGCTCGCGAGCAGGACCGCGATGATGGCCACGCAGACGACGAACAGCAGCACCGCGGTCTTGTCCTGCCCGACGGTGATGTGAGCCTTGATCGCTCGCAGCGCACCGTCGCTGTCACCCTCGTCGGTGGTCAGGGCGGCGGTGAGGGCATTGGCGAGGTCGATGAGCGTGCCGCACCACAGCTGCGAGAAGTGAGCGGCAACGAAGCCGACGATCAACCGGGGTATGAGGTCCTTGACGGTGTAGCGGGAGCCCTCGCTGCCGCCAGCGGTCATGGTGAGCACGCCGGCGGCGACGAACGCCAGGACGAACACAGTGTCCACGACGAGGACCGAACGGCCGGTCAACGCCTGCACCTGCGGCAGCGCGGTGACGTTCGGGGTGACCAGCAGCGCGCTGCTGATCACCCCGATCAGCGCGTCCAGACAGGCCAGGATTGCCGCCGCCATCCAGTCGAGGATCTGATCGAGCAGCCAACCCATTGTCAGCCTCCGACGATGCCCTGGACGATGTCCAACAGCACCGGTGCGAGGACGGCCAGGCCGTAGCCGACCAGGGCGTTCTTCAGTGCGCCCTTGGCCTTGTCGACCTGGACGGGGTCGCCGCCGGCGGTGGCCCAGTACAGACCGGCCAGGACGAGGAACAGGGTGGCCAGGGCGGCGAGGATGCCCATCAGCCACGTCTGCAGGTTGCCGATCACGACCGGCAGAGAGTTCGCCGCCAGGTACACCGGCTCGCCGGTGCCGGCGAACGCGGCCGTGGGCACGGCCAGGAACACGACGATCGCGGCCGCCACGGCGGCGGCCCGTCCGGTGAAGCGGATGACGCAATGCTGGGGGAGGGCACGCAGGCGTGCCGGGACGCGGGACATGACTAGGTCACCTCCGGCCCCGCCGCCGTCACCAGGGGTGAAGCGGCGGGGCGCTAGTGGGCGGTCAAGGGGGACCGCCGTCGGGCGCGGATGACGGGACGTGCCACGAGTCGCACTGGCCTCGGGAGGAGCTCGTCCTCCCATGCGGGTTGCGGTGTTCGATGAGGTGTCAGCGCACCAAGCACTGCGCGGCACCCGAGGCGTCCAGCTCGCGGCGCGGCCCGACGATGTCCGGGCCCGACGGCGGGCGAAACCTTCGCGTGCCCGGGCTCAGCCGGGGCGTGAAGAGTTCCACCCTCAAACCCGCATTTGTGTGCTCTGGCGAACACGGTTCCCGCTCACAGCGGCTCACAGCGCCGCCCAGATGACTTCCACCGCAGGTCACAGCGGGGTTTCCGCTCCGCGATGTGGAACCGGTCTCCCGGGGCAAGCCCCCTTGTGGCTTCGGCGCAGAGTAAAGGGCCTGCGCCTAGAGCCGCTGTGAGTGCTTGTGAGCGTCCAGGGCCTACCAGCTGACCCGTTGTCTGTCCGGAAGTACGGGGCGCAGCGAAGGTCCGGGCGGTGAGGCGGACAGATCCGGTTCGACGAGGACCGAACAGCGGTGGACCCCGACACCGTGGTCGGGGTCCATCGTGGGTCAAGGATCGACCAGCCGAACGTCCTCGCCCGCGGGCGGTGTCACCGGCGAGGACGTTCACGGGGGAATGTGGCGGCACCGCCTTGACGCGGTGCGCAGCGGTGATTCAGGCGGCGAGGGCAGCCGTCGCGGGCGCCGTCAGCTTGCTTGCGGTGCGGCGGCTGGCCGTGGCGCGGCCGGTGCGGGTGGCGGCGCGGTGCTCGGCTTGACCGGCGAGCTCGCGGGCCGCCTGCTGACTGGTGACCCCGGTGAGCAGCCCGCTGGCGAGGGCGTCGGTGAGGCGGGTGTCGATGCGTCCCAGCCGCATGCGCAGCGCGTCGACGGTGATGCCGAGGCGCGCGGCGACCGGTTCGATCGCCCGCCTCCCGAGCCGGATGTCGATGTAGGGCTGCTCGTCCTCCCGGTCGAGGATGCCCAGGCCGACCGCCCGTTGGATGAGCAGGTCCGGGTGCCCGTAGGGCAGGGTGGGGGTGCGGGGACCGGTGACGTGGTCGACGTTGTCCACCGGCGTGTACTCGCCGGCCTGTTGGCGCAGGGCGTAGCCGGCCCGAAACGCCGCCCGACACAACGCCGCGTACGGGGCGCTGCGGGACACGTCGACCCGGTCGCGCAGCGCGGTCAGGAAGCCGGTGAGGACCTCTGCCCCGATGTCGTCCGGGTCGCCGGCATAGCCGGCGCACAGGTGATTGGCGTAGCGGCGCAGCGCCGGCATCGCCATCCCGACCGCGGCGATCACCCATGCAGGCCCGTCAAGGCGGGCGCGGCGCACCAGGTCCCGCCACACCTCGTCGCGCGCCATGTAGGCGCGCGGGTGCGCCAGGAGCCAGTCCCGCAGCGCCGGCAGTGTCACGACACCGCCGGGCAGGCCGGTGACACAGTCGTACATGTCAAGGTCGAGTGTCATCGGTTCGGGGTCGCAGGTCAGTGCCGCGAACGCGGCCTCGGCAGCCTCCAGCGGGGAGGCAGGCCAGTCGATGTCAGAGGCGGTCATGTCACAACCCTCCACGTCAACGAAGATCGTCGAATGGCGCCGTGGTGGGGTGTCGCGGCGCCGGGCAGGGGCCGATTACGACACGAGCGCCTCACAAGGCCCTGACAGCGCAGGTCGCGCCGCCTCTGACATTGCCGCGTCGGCGGTGCAGCAATCTCTGATACGCGAACTCTGACATCGACCGTCATCGCTGACAGCAGTGCGTGAGGCGGCCCGTGAGCTGTAGTGGGACATCGCGACTCCGGCCATGGCGTCGACTCTCCGTGCCCGGCGGGGAGGTGTCCGCCGACCGATGGCGGCGACGATGACAACGCCGACGATGACACTCACAGCCGCTCACAAGCGCTCACCACGACCTGCGTCAGGCCACAGTGACACGGTCGCACGCCGCAATGTCACACCGGTCGCCCGTTGATGTCATCGCGGCGTCTACCGCTGTCAGGACGGGCAGGCATCGGGGCGGTGTCACCGGGGATGTCATCGGCGGCGATGTCATGACGCGGCCAGCGACGCCGCCGCCCGCACCTCCCGCGGCAGAGGCTGAGATGTCATAGGTAACCAGCTATGCCACGGGTGCGGGTGTCCCTCATGAGGTGCAGGCCGACGGAGTCCTGCTTGTCCGGCGACCTGTACGTCGACCGTCTGGCGGCGACGGATGACCATGTCAAGTGATCTCCTCCTCCCGGTTGACCCCCAAGGCCCTGTACGGGAGCATGCGGTGACGGGCAGCGGAGTCCGTCGATGCGATCGGTCACGGGGGTCGGGCTCGTGGGCACAAGATGCGTGGGGGTGACGCGGGCCCGGGCGGCGACGGCGGCATTGCTCGTCTTGCTCTGCGCCGCTTGCACCAGCGGGCACGAGACACCCCGACGGCCAGGTAATATCGGTGCGACGAGCGCGACGGCCAAGCCCTCCCCGTCTGCCGAAGCTGACCGGTATCAGATCCTGCGCCGACCGTGGGCCATCGCCCCTCCGACCGCCGGGGAACGCTGCCCGGTCACCCGGAACCGCGAGCAACCCGATCCGCGACTGGCTCCCCTGTGGGGGACCGGCCAGGCCAGGCCAGCCCTGGCCCCAGGCGGCGTCCTCGACTACCGCGACGCGGGGGACTGGAGAGACAACACCTGGGGCGGGGCGAAGATCCTGTGGGCCGTCGACCCGACGGTGACCGGCTTGGTGCTGATCCGCGGCAAGCGGCTCGATGGCCCGGGCGAACTGGCCTTCGAGGATCCCGCCATACCGGAGCTACGTATCGATGCCGACAAGTACCAGGGGCTGTCCGGGGGGTGGAAGGACTATCCGAGCTTCACCCGGCTGCGGGCGCCCGGGTGCTACGTCTACCAGATCGATACGGCGCAAGGTACGTCGACAATCGTCTTCACCGCCCGCGGCCCACGTGTGTAATGGGGCCGCCTCCCCCGGCAGCGGCAGTTGACCATCACCTATCACCTGCCCAACGAATGTGGCGGTGTGCGTCTGCCTCGGTACAGGACCGGGCCAGAGCGAAGCTGGTGCTGGGCTCCATCACCGATGAACACCCGTACATCGAGCTGATCTGGGCCGACGGCGGATACGCCAACAGCGTCGAGGCCAGCCTCATCGACTGGGCCGACCAGGAACTGGGCATCCGGCTGGAGATCGTCAAACACAACGACGACGTCAAAGGGTTCCAGGTCCTGCCGCGCCGCTGGGTGGTGGAAAGGTCATCTACCTGTCGTGGGGCGAGATCGATGACACCGGCACGTTCACGATGTTCCGGCGGGCCACACTGCGGCTCGACGGTGTTGACGCCACCACCGCGCATGCTGCGGCCGCTGCCGGCAGCCTGACGGCGAGGCCCGGGCTCACCGACGCCAAAGGACAACCTCTGCGCGCCGCCGTCCGGCCGCCGAAGGTCACCTGGTCCACCACCTAGCTTCCACGCTGGTGCCGACCACACAGCACACGGGGACGGCGAGATTCATCGGGTCTGTCGATGATCGGGGCAGAACAGACCGGGGCAACTCTGGTGGGACAACCGCTGGGCTGGGCCAGCTTAGCTGCGACACGCCCAACCTCACCCCTACGCGAATCGGGGCGGTGTGAGCGGCTGTGAGTCGCTGTGAGAACGGGGGGCGTTCGCCAGAGCACACAAACACGGGTTTGAGGGTGTCAGCGCACTGCCCGCGCGGCGCGGAGCCGACATCACATGAGCGAGCACACGCCGCAGCACCACGACCCCACCCGCCCCGTCACCCCGGACCACTCCGGCGCCGACCCGACCCTGACCGACCTCGTGGCCGGCGACCCGCCGGTTCCGATCACCGTGTGGCGTACCGCCCGCACGGCCGCCGACACCGGCCGCACCATCGGCGCCCGTCTGGCCTACCGCCTCGTGGCCGCCTACAGCCGCCCCGGTGACACGGTCGTCGACTGCACCGATGACCACGCCCTCGGCGCTGCCTGCCTGGTCGGGCGACGCCGGCACCACCCCGGCTGGTTCACCGAAGGACCGAGCTTTCTCATCGGCCCCGCCACCCGACAGGCCGACCCGGACCCGTCGGACGAACAGGACGACAACGGTGACGTGCCGGAAATGGGCGCCTGGTTCGGTGACGACCTCACCGACCCGTCCGACGCCGACCCGGCCAACGGCGCCTCACCGGAGGCAACCGGCCTGGTAGTCGCCTCCTGGCCCTTGGACGCGAACGAGGCCACGAACCGGGTGCGGCTGGCCCGTCTGCTGACGGCCTGCGCCCGGCTGCTACGCCCCGGCGGCTGCCTCGTGCTCATCGTCGCGGTCCCCGCCGGCACGATCGCCACCCCGGAGGACTTCAGCCCTCTCGCCACCGAGGCGGCAAACGTCGGACTGGGCTACCTGCAGCACATCGTCGCGGTCACCGCCGACACCGATGCCGACGCGTTCGTCTACCACGTCACCGACGAGGAGCTCCTCGCCCTCGCCCGCGACACCTCCGGGCAGCAGTGGACGCTCACGCACCACCGCGTCCACGCCGACCTATTCGTGTTCACCACCGGGTCCGCCACCGGGCCGTCGGCGCGGCGTCGCCGGGAGAGCGGTGAGCGCCGTGGTTGAGCATCCCACCACCCACGGGCCCGACGAGCCGGCACCGCCGGATGCCAGTGGCGGCCGGCACCGCGCCGCCGCCGGCGGGCGTCGCGCCTACGAGGGTCGGCACCGCGAGGACGAGGGACAGCAGCACAGCATGGCCGGGCCCGAGGGTCTATCGGTGTGGGCGACCGCCCAGCGCACCGGACCGGTGCAACGCCGAGGCCGCTACGTGCCCGAATCGGTCAAGCACCCGGCACGGATGCTGCCCGCGATCGCCGCCCACGCCGTCACCGCTTACACCCACCCCGGGGACCTGGTGCTCGACCCGATGTGCGGCATCGGCACCACCCTGGTGGAGGCCGTTCACGCCGGCCGCGACGCCATCGGCGTGGAGTACGAGTCCCGCTGGTCGGACATCGCCGACGCCAACATCACCCACGCCCACGCTCAGGGAGCCACCGGCAGGGCAGCGGTGATACGCGGCGACGCGACCCGAATCCTGTCGCTGGTTCCCGCCGCCCTCGCCGGCCAGGTGGCGCTGGTGGTGACCTCACCGCCGTACGGGCCGACCGTCCACGGCCTCGTCCGTCCCGGCGCGGACGGGGTGGCGAAGTTCGACAACGCCTACAACGACGGCACTGACCGAGGCAACCTCGCCTACCGCGACCTCACCGGCCTCGCCGACGGCTTCGCCCAGATCCTGGCCGGCTGCCACGCCCTGCTGCGCCCCGGCGGCGTCGTCGTGGTCACTGCCCGGCCGTGGCGCAAGAACGGCCAGCTGGTCGACCTGCCGTCCGCGGTGATCGGGGCGGGCATCCGCGCCGGCCTCACCCCGGTCGACCGGTGCGTCGCCCTGCTGGCCGCTGTCCGCGACGGGCAGCTCGTCGCCCGACCGTCGTTCTTCCAGCTCCAGCAGGTCCGCCGCGCCCGCACCGCGGGCACGCCGATGCACCTGATCGCCCACGAGGACGTCCTCGTGTTCACCAAGACACCGAACGCCGTGAGTTCCGGCGAACCCAAGTGCTCTCACGGCGAATCCCGGTGCCCTGGCGATCGGCGCCGTGTGGGCACAGGGGCGCCACCTGAGTGCAAGGGGCCGGCCGGGTGAGCGTCGGTGAGAAGTTCGCGGGCGTTGACCACGGCCCGCCCCGCACCCAACCCAGACAGACCGCCACGGCAAACCGGTCCTCGCACCACCTTCGTGGATTGGCTCATGGGCCTCCCGCCGTCGTGGGTCACCGAACCCACTCTCGGACTGCCGCGCACCGCGGCACTGCGCGTGCTGGGCAACGGCGTCGTCCCCGCCCAAGCCGCAGCCGCAGCCGCACTACGAATCCCGCTCTGTCCCCACCGCCACACCTGATGACCTGCAGGGCCGCTCCGCCTCTAGCTGCAGCGGCCCGTGTCGACGCAGAAGAGGCCGGTATGCCTCCGGCACCCAGCTGCGTGCGGGGTCCTCGCAGAAACCGGGACCCCGCACGCACGGAGCCGACCGATTCCTTCACGCACCACGGCCACCGAGCCGCCTTCAGCCTGAGGAGTTCTCGTTGCCCTCCAACCGCCACGGTCCCACATCGATCCGGCTTGGCTCGTGACGCTGCTGCCACAACCGTGCCCGGTCAAGTAGCGGCAGGCTGCGGCCGTGTTGGCCGACGGTGGGAGGCCATCGATCCTCCCCAACCACATCAACCGGCAGGCCCGGCTGGCCGGCGTGCGGTGGTATCGGCGGCCTCCTTGAACACCTGGCGCAGACGCCTGATCGGTGGCACGCCTGACACGCCGGTGTCGTCCCGGTAGAGCCGGCACGCCATCCCCGGACGGCAGCCGGGTTCGGCAAACGGGTCCCGGCCGTCGATCAGGACGCTGGGTGAGCCGAGGAAGCCAAGCCGCTCGGCCTCGGCCCCGCTGGTAACCACCCGAGTGGTGATCGGCACCGTCGACAGGCCCACCTCGTCCAGCGCTCGGCGCAGCCTTAGAGCGGCAGGCCCTTCGTTCGGGCAGTCCTCGACGACCAGCAGCTGTACCTCCACCCGCCCATCGTGCCCTTCCGTCGGCGGGTCGGCCAATACTCCGGCAGCCGCGACAACCTTGGCAGGTCAGGGCATGCGGGGGTTTGATCCGACGGGGTCCCACCGCAGCGCGGTCGCTGTACACAGCTGCAGCAGGTGGTCGATTCGCCGCCGCCTCGGGCAAGGTGCGGCAGCTGATCTGGGTGACTCCCACGACCAGCGCGCCGTCCAGCAGCACCCTTAGCGTGACTGAGAGGGAATACGCGAGATGTCCGGGTACGCGGTTGAGAGTCGCCTCGGCCAGCTACCTTTCCGCGTTGCGGATCAGCGGGTTGGGCTCGTGGTGGGACGAGTGTGGGGGAGCAGGTCGCCGCGGGCGTGGTCGGGTATGTCGCGGTCGGTGTGGTCGGCGTGAAAGAGCGCCTCGGCGAGCAGAGCCTGCACGTGGACGTCCGCGGCGGAGTAGTAGACGAAGGTGCCTTCGCGGCGTCCCCGTACCAGTCCAGCGAGGCGTAACTTGGCCAGGTGCTGGCTGACGGCAGTGGGGGCGGCACCGACTAGCTCGGCGAGGCATGCCACCGACGACTCACCCTGCAGCAGGGCCCAGAGGATCTTGATGCGGGTCGGGTCTGCAAGTAGCCGGAAGCCCTCGGCTGCGAGGTGGACCTGCTCGTCGTTGGGCATCTGAAAATCCGGCAGCGACGTGTGCACCCGCCCAGCCTAGCCCTAACTCCTTGGCTGCCTTCCTAGCTGATTAAGTATCTGCGAAGTCATGCAGGTAACTTGTGTGGCGTGACGCTGACGATCGACACCACCCCGGGCGCGACGTCCACCGCGCGCGTGCCTCAACGGTGGAGTGCCCGGCTGTGGTCCCTCACCGAAGTGCGGTGGGCGGCCGCTGCCACCGTGCTGTTCGCCCTAGGTGCCGTCGCGCAGCTCGCACACGCCCCGGCGCTCCTGTGGTGGACGCTGTACCTCGCCTGCTACGCGGTCGGCGGGTGGGAGCCGGCGCTGGCCGGGTTGCGGGCACTGCGCGAAAAGACTCTGGACGTGGATCTGCTGATGATCGTGGCGGCGATCGGCGCGGCCGGCATCGGGCAGGTATTCGACGGGGCGCTGCTGATCGTCATCTTCGCCACCTCCGGCGCGCTGGAGGCGTTCGCCACGGCGCGGACCGCCGACTCGGTCCGCGCGCTGCTCGACCTCGCCCCCGAACGGGCCACTCGGGTCCACGACGACGGCGCCGAGGACAGCGTCGACGCCGCGGACCTGACCGTCGATGACCTGATCCGGGTCCGCCCGGGGGAGCGTATCGGCGCCGATGCCCTCGTGGTCGACGGCGCGAGCGACGTCGACCAGGCCAGCATCACCGGCGAACCGTTGCCGGTAGCCAAGCAGCCCGGAGACGAGGTGTACGCCGGCACCGTCAACGGCGCGGGCACACTGCTCGCCCGGGTGCATCGCCCGGCCACGGAGTCAGTTGTCGCCCGCATCGTCGCCCTGGTCGAGGAGGCATCAGCGACCAAGGCCCGCACCCAGCTCTTCATTGAAAAACTGGAGCAGCGCTACTCGCTTGGCGTGGTCGTGGCAACCCTCGCCTTGTTCGCCGTCCCCTTGGCGCTCGGCGCGGCGCTGCAGCCGACGTTGCTCCGGGCGATGACCTTCATGATCGTCGCGTCACCGTGCGCGGTGGTGCTGGCGACCATGCCGCCGCTGCTGTCGGCCATCGCCCTCGCCGGCCGGCACGGCGTGCTGGTCAAGTCCGCCGTGGTCATGGAACAGCTCGCTGACACCGACATCGTGGCCTTCGACAAGACCGGCACCCTCACCGAGGGCACCCCCCGCATTGCGGAGATTCACCTCGTCCCCGGCGGCGACCACACCGAGGACACCCTGCTGCGACTGGCCGCAGCCGCCGAGCATCCCAGCGAACACCCCCTGGCAGCCGCCGTGCTCGCCGCCGCCCGTGACCGGGAACTGACCGTCCCTGCCGTCCACGACTTCGTCTCCACCCCGGGCCGAGGTGTCACCGCCACCGTCGACGGGCGACGGATACAGGTGGGCAGCCCGTCCCTGCTCGATCACCTTGCACACGACTCGCAGACGCGGGCCTTGGTCGACACCGCGCAGGCCGGGGGTCGTACTGCAGTGGTGGTGATCGTGGATGACGTGCCCGCCGGGGTGCTGGCCCTCGCCGACCGGGTCCGTCCGCAAGCCGCGGCCACGGTAACCGCATTGACCGCGCTCACCGGTGCGACGCCGGTGTTGCTCACCGGCGATAGCCCCGGCGCGGCCGGTCGCCTCGCCGCCGAGGCCGGCATCACCGATGTCTACGCGGGCCTGCTGCCCGCTGACAAGGTCGCGCGCGTACGCGCCCTGCAACGCGACGGGCGGCGAGTCCTGCTGGTCGGCGACGGCGTCAACGACGCCCCCGCCCTCGCCACCGCCGACACCGGCGTGGCCATGGGCCAGCACGGCTCGGACCTTGCGCTGCAGACCGCCGACGCGGTTCTGGTCCGCGATGACCTGCCTACCCTGCCCGCCGTCATAGCTCTGTCCCGCCGCGCCCGTCGACTGGTCACCGCCAATCTCGTCATCGCCGGCACGTTCATCACCGTGCTGGTCGCCTGGGACCTCTTCGGCCACCTGCCGCTGCCCCTCGGTGTCGCCGGGCACGAGGGCTCCACCATCATCGTCGGACTCAACGGCTTGCGGCTGCTGCACTCCCGCGCCTGGCACCGCGGCCAGAATGGCCGGTCAGCCGCAGCGCCGGACGGGAGAGGCCGGCGGCTAGGCCCTGCAGCCTGACCGTAGGCCGGGCTGCTGCGGCAACAGCACGGCTACGCCGCCCGGGGTTGATTACGCAGCCCGCCACTTCGCACAGGCGGCCGCCCTGCCGCCCAATGGGTCCGACCGCAGGAGCGCTGCTCGCCAAGGTGCAGTCCGGAGTGACCGTCGAAATTGTCGGCGCTACCGGCGGCGTCGAACCTGATTTGGTCCCTCTGCTCGCCAACGCGAAGGAACGAGTGATCCCTACCGCGACCACCGTCGGTGGCGGCATCCTGCGAGCCGTCGGCGCCGGACGAGAGACCATCGGCTACGTCAGCAACCGGGGGACACCTGCCTGCGCATGACCGTCTTCCGGTCGGACAGATCGAGGCCATCGTAAGGTAGAACAACTCCGATGGGATGTCATCTCCCTTCCGTTTGGCTGCTTCGGCGCGCACCGATACGCCGATACCAGGGGACCGCGACGATCATGACCACCAGTCCGACGGCAGCGCCGAGGCCAAGGCCGGTCAGCAGCGACATCGACGACTTCTTTTCGTCGGGGGTGACCAGGCGGCCGACGGAAGCATTCGGAGAGAGAGCGAAGCCCCAGTCGAGCAGGGCTATCGCCTCCCCCAGACTCCCCAACGGCGCGGTCTCCGCCCCGAGCAAGGTCACCGCGAGCCGTCGACCGTTGCGTTCGGCCACACCGACGTACGTCTGCCGGGCCAGTTGGGTGAAGCCGGTCTTCCCGCCCAGCATTCCCTGGTACCGGTCGAGCAGGGTGTTGTCGTTGTCGATCTCCAAGGCCGGCGTTCCCGGTTGTGCCGGTACCGTCGCCACCCTGGTTTGCATGTATCGCCGGAAGTCCTCCCGGGCGAAGGTGGTGCGCGCGATGAGTGCGAGGTCATACGCGCTTGTGTACTGATCGGGGCCGTCCAGGCCCGACGGCGTCGCCGCGTGGGTCTGATTCGCGCGCAGCCGACGCGCTTCGGCGTTCATTGCGTCGACTCCGCCCTGCCTACCGGCGCCGCCTCCGCCAACGCGGGCCAGCACGTTGGCCGCGTCGTTTCCCGACCTGAGCAAGAGCCCCAGCCACAGGCTCTCGACCGAATACCTGCCGCCCTCGACCACACCCATCAACGAACTGCCCGGATCGAGATCCTGCAGATCCTCCCGTTTCACCTCGACGACCTCCGCTGGGTCGAGGCGGGGCATCAAGGCGGCCACCAGGAGCAGCTTCTGAACGCTGGCTGGCGTTCGGCGCTCGTGCGGGCCACAGCCGCCGAGGACCTCACCACTGTTGAGATCCGCCACGAGCCACGAGGTGGCGGTCACGCCCGGCGGCGTCGGTACGTCTGGAGGGCTGGCCAAGCCGGATGTGGCCAGCGCATCCCCTCCGACTTTCCGCTCGGCGGCATCAACAGGTGGTGGAGACGGTGTGTCTGGCGGTTGCATCGGCGGCTCAACGGCCGGGCATGGGACGGCCGCCGCGGCTGCCGCCCGCATTGGTGGCATGACCGCCGCGGCGGGCACCACCAAAGCGGCACTCAACGTCATCGCTGCCACGCGCCAGGTAGTCACGTAAATGCACGGTAATCGTCATCAGAGTGCGTGCGGTCAAGTTTGCGAAAGTGATCCCGACGGCAGTGAGAATTGCTGCAGTCGCAGCCGGAGAATGGGCCTTTGGTCTAACTCATGTCCGATCACAGGCCAATTCTGCTGGCAGGGTCACCCCGGCTGGTATATCCCGTCACAGGCGTTCGCAGTCGGTTACACCCTCTTGCTCGCCCGCCGATCTGGGCATCCTATTGCGGCGTCATCGCGGCGGCCAGTCCGATTGATGTCATCCTGGCGCTCCCTGCCCTGCCTGGCGCCGCGCTAGGAGGAAGACGCAGCTTATAGGTGGGACGAACCCGGCCCGGGGTTCGAGCGCGAAGGGTGGCCGGGCTGGGCGAAAAACGCCGGCACCATCGTCCTGCAAGACCAAGGCGGGCATAGGAGGACAGTAAGTTCATTCTTCATCCACGAGGCGACTTCGGGGAAATGCTGCCCATTGCCGGGCACCTGAATCTTCCGAAAATCGGTCTACTATCGCCGGCTCGTAGAGAGAATGTGGCGAAGGGAAGTCATAACTGGGGGGACGCATCATGGAGTTGAGGCAGCGACTGACACTGTTGGCGGTAACCATCGCAGCCACACCGTTGGTCCTCGGCGGGTGCACCACCGAGCGTAAGTCGGGTGCCGGATCGGCCCCGGGGCGGGCAGCGCCGCCGGAGTTGACCGTCACACCTTCCGACGGTACGCGGGAAGTGCCGATCAGTGCCGAGGTGGGGACGGCCGTGAAGGGTGGGCGGATCAGCGCTGTACGGATCAGCGACGACAAGGGGACGCAGATCAAGGCGGAGCCTCGGGAGGACAGGTTGGCCTGGGTTCCGAGCAGGCCGTTGCAGCCCCGGCGTACCTATACCGCCGAGGTCACCGCGACCGGCGATTCCGGGCAGATCACCACCCGGAAGACGACCTTCACGACGATGCCGAAACCCACCAAACCGACGATCACCAGCACGCTCTACTTCACTGGCAATCGGATCTACGGCACGGCCATGCCGGTAACCGTCGCGTTCGATCCGCCCATCGCCAAGGAAGCCCGAGCGGATGTGCAGCGCCGCCTGTTCGTGAAGACGAATCCGCCTCAGCCGGGTGCCTGGTCCTGGGTGGAGGATGGCAGTCAGGTCTACTACAGGGCCCCCGATTTCTGGCGACCAGGCACCACGATCGACGTCCGGACCGGCCTGGAGGGCTTGCCCATCGGTAAAGACCGAGTCGGCGACGCGGACCGAAGCGCCACCTCCGAGATCGGCCGGCAGGTGTCCCTGGAAGTCGACAACGCCACCAAGCAGATGTCGGTCATGCAGGACGGCAAGCTGATTCGCAAGATCCCGGTCAGCCTCGGCAAGCCGAGCACGCCGACGTCCAGCGGCAAGATGGTGATCATGGAGAAGCACCAGTACGCGACGTTCGATACCCGGGGCGAACCGAACGGGGGCTACGTGGTCGACGTTGAGGATGCCCAGCGGCTCACCTGGGGCGGTGAGTTCATTCACGGGGCGCCGTGGTCCGAGGGGGACCAGGGGAAAACCAACGTGTCGCACGGCTGCACCAACGTCTCCGCTGCCGCGGCCGACTGGCTGATGGGCGTCACCCAGGTCGGAGACCTGGTCACCTTTAAGGGCACCGAGGTGCAATTGCAGCCGGGCAACGGCTGGACGGCCTGGAACGTCAGCTGGGACGAGTTCGTCAAGGGCAGCGCACTGCCCGTGCCCGCAGGGCTCCAGCCGGCCCCGGCGCAGGTGCCGCACCCGGGCGCCGTGGCTGGTGGATCGCCGGCCCCGGCCCCGTCCGTCACCGGCGACTGATCCGGTCCTGTCCTACACGCGTGCCGGATCGTCGGTGGCGAGCCGGCCCCCTTGTCTCTCGTCATGCGAGGACGTCCACTCCATAAGAGCCGTGACGGGGGCCGTGTTACGGCATGGGAATGCGGACGTGGTCCCTGTGGTCGGACGGGCCACTGTAGGGCTTTGAGCCCGCAGCCGGAAACCAGATCTGCCGGTACCAGGTGGCCTGCCGCGTTAGTGCCGTGACACACCCTGTCGCAATCATGGGGCAGGCAGTCTCGGAAGGCCGGCGACGGTGGCGGATGCCAGGAAGGGCAGCTCTAGGGGATTGCGGTGGGGGTCTTGTCGGTCGAGGCCGACGCAGCGAGCATCCGTGCGAACAATTGGGCCTTACGGGGGCCGGCCATGCCGCTCGCGCTGAACTGGCGGGTGGTGCCGTCGGTGCATTCGACGGTCACGGTGACTCGACCGTCGAGGGCGTCACTGCGGGCGAAGGTGACGTGAGCGGCACTCAGGCTTCCTGCGGATCGACGCTCGGCGCGCCAGATAAGAGCTCCTGCTACGGCGGTACCAATAGCGCCGGCGACGGCGACAGTCACGGTGGCGCCAATCAGCCACAGGCCAACCCGTCCATCGACGGCCCGCGTAACGCCGTTGGCGACCGTCGCAAGGCCCATCCCGACCAATACCGACCCGGCGGACCAACGCAGCAGACGTCGCCACCGCGACGCGGTCAAGGTGATAACGACTGTCCTGTCGATCAGGCGCAGGCTGACGGTCTGGCCCGAGTCCACGGTAACGGGGAACACCTTCACCCCGATACGGTATGTCATCACCTGTGACGGTCACTCGGTTGCGACGCTATTGTGGCGGTATGCCAGCTTGGTTCAGACCGCAGTGGCTGCTCGGCCACATAGTCGTCGCTGTGGTCGCGGTGGCGTGCCTGCATCTGGGCTGGTGGCAGTGGCAGCACGCGCAGCTGGGCAACGGTGCCAGTTACGGTTACGCGGCGCAGTGGCCGCTGTTCGCTGCCTTCGGGGTGTTCTTCTGGACCCGCGTGGTGCGAGAGCGCGTGAACCGCGCTGCCCGCCCGCCTGCGGCGGATTCCTTGCAGGTCACAGTGGCCGTCGGGCCTTCCTGGTCGTTTCATCGCGGGGAAACAGAGGCAGGCCCGGTGGCGCGACTAGCGCCGACCGCCGACGTCGCGCAGCAGGACGAGGACGACTGGGACGTCGCCGCGTACATGCACAGACTGCGGTGGCTCAACGTCGACTCGCGCCGGCGCCTGTCGGACTATCCCGGCTTCGACGGCCACTGACCCCGGCCGCGCGATGTCGGTGGCGGGCCGGTCTTGGCGGACAGCCGTCGGTGCCAGGTTGGCGACGCTGCCGGGCACCGCGCCGTCGCATACGAGCACCGGCACCGGTCCCGTCAGTGCGTCCGACGCGAGTCGGAGCGTCGTTCGGGTTGGAGTCCGGCAGTGCCCATCGAAGCCATCTGGTGAGCTGGGGAACCGCGCCGGACCGGGACGCCTGCGTGGCCGCTGCCCCTTCAAACTCGTAGTAGCTGTCGCCAGCTTGATTTAAGAGGCGGTGGCCTGGGCATTGGGGTGCCGATTGGCTCAACGGCAAGGAGAACCGGCAATGTCTGGTCCCTAAAGGCCAGCCCCATATCGCCCGAAAGGCTGAGTTAGTGGATCAACCTAGAGACCTCGGCATCCTGCCCCGTTTCGTGCTGACTTCTGCCCTCTAGCGATCGAGGGGTGATTTGCCGGTCTGGCGTGGCTTCTTCCCGGGTCCCCCGGAGCGGCCCTGAGACTCCCGTTGTGGCACGGCAAAGTGTGAGCACGGCCACTCGATCACCGTGGGTAACGGCACGTGCGCCTGTCTAGCCTCGTCGAATGCGTAACGACGGCAACCTCGACGACCCGCGCGGCCTCGGCGGCCCGGCTGTCCGTTCGGACGATAACCCCCCAGCCAATCAGCCAGCCAGTGTCTCCCGGCGCTGGCTCCCCGCCGGGTCCCTGCGTACCCGCCTCAGCCACTTCAGTAACCCCTTTGCCGCCCGACGCGGTCGGACCCGGATGGCGGTGGCCACCGGTGCCGTGTGCTGCCTCGGCCTGGCCGGTGTCGCTGTCATTGGTGCAAGCCCGGCCGGCGAGTCCTTCACCCCCGACCAGCGAGCGGAGATCGCCCAGCGGGCGGAAGCGGACGCCGCCTCCCGTGGGCGGGGCCGAGAGTCCGCCGCCCCCGTCACCGAAAGCCCCACCGCGGAAAGCCGCGAAAGCTCCGCTTTGCCGACGGCCAAGCCCACCCCCAAGGCGAAGGCGACGTCGAAGCCGAAGCCGAAGCGAGTCGTTCCGGTCGCGGGGCTGGACCAGGCCCAGATGAACAACGCGAAGATGATCGTGCGTGCCGGCGAGGAGATGGATGTGCCGCGCCGAGCGTTGGTGATCGCGGTGGCCACGGCGATGCAGGAGAGCAACCTTTACAACTACGCCAGCGGAGTGCTGCCCGAGTCGCAGAACTACCCACACCAGGCCATCGGCTGGGACCACGACTCCGTCGGGCTCTTCCAGCAGCGGCCCAGCACCGGCTGGGGTGCGGTGGGGGATCTCATGAAGCCGGAGTATGCGACCCGGCAGTTCCTTAGCGCACTGCTGGCGATTCCGGGTTGGCAGGACCTCCCGCTGACCGTCGCGGCCCAGTCCGTGCAGGTGTCGGCGTTCGGGTGGCTGTACGCCCAGCACGAGTGGCGTGCCAACCAGGTGGTGAACGCCATCCACGCCTGACCGCGGCTGCTGACGCCGGGCTCCTCAACGCACAGGGAACGTGTTGTCGGGGAACGTTTGCGTCGCTATCGATTTCGGCGGTTGCGGGCCGTGAAGTCCGGTAGGCGAGCGTGGCGATCCCAGCCTCAGCGGTAAGCGATGTGACTGGGCCGAACCAGCGCACCGGGTGGTCAATGGTCACCGTCTGGTCGGGCAAGACGATCATGCTGTCCTTGCGGACACCGCCGCCGACAACGGCGAGGGTGTGTCCGTGCAGGTGCATGGGTGGAACCTAATGTCGGTCGCCACGATCGTGGTGGCGCTCAACGCTCAGCTGCTGCGGCGGGTCCGCCTGACCCCGCTGCCTCGAAAAGGACGTGACGGCGGCCCAGCCTGGGCCGCCGTGACACTCTTCAGACCATCCATGAATGCGCCACTGAGCGCCGGACCGCTGCCGGTTCGGGTGTCGAGGGTCAGTAGATGGGCGAGGGTCACGACAGCGAGTTAGAGCCGCTGGGTGGCCCTGCCGCGTACCCGCCGCGCTTCAGCCGGCCCGGCACAGGTGCCGCACCTGGCCGGCAAGTTGCCAGCGCCCGCCCCGTTGATCATCGGCCGCTGACCGGGCCGTATGCGACAAGGACGCGCCAACCGGCGTGCCGTCCCGTGCTCGCCCGCGGCTGAGGCTAGAGCAATGACACATGCACGTGGTCGGTGTGGTTTGACGGTCCGCTGTAGGACTTCCAGCCGGTTGCCGGGAACCAGATCTGCCGGTTCCAGATCACGTAGTACACGCCGAGCCGGTCGGCGTTGCGGATCAGGAACGCGGCGAGGTTGTTCCCGTACATCCGGGTGTCCTTACTGCGCCAAGGGCTGAAGCCGCTGTTCTGCAGCGACCAGTCGCAGGCGAGGCCCTTGGGGTGCTCCCACGGACCGCCCGGCCGGTAGCAGCCGACGAACCGGTTGAAGCCGGCCCGCTTAACCTCCTTGTACATGTGCAGCGTGCGTGGTGTGACGCAGCCGGCGGTGGTGGGGTCCTTCTCGCTGCACCTCTCGGACTTCCAGTCGCCGTCGGAGGTGCGGCCAGGGGCGATCCGGGCAACCGGCGAGGTGGCCGACACCAGGCCACCGGTGAAGCCCTGCCCGCCCACGAGCGCGAGCGCCTTCTCCGCCTCGCGCTTGTCCCGGGCCATGTCATTGGTGAGCTTCTGCTGCTCACGCACCTCGGCGTCGAGCCCCAGCTTCGCCTGCTCGGCGCGGGTCTTGACGACGTTAACCTCGGCGAGCTGCTTCGCATTGACCATGTTCAGCTCGTCCAGCGCGACAGCACGCTGGACGAACGAATCAGGGGCGTTGCTGTCCAGCAGAATGGCGGCCGCACCGAGCCGGCCAGTTCGGTAGGACTGCATGGCGATATGACTCACCTGCGGCCTCAAGGCGTCCAGCTCCGCCTGGGCGCGGTCGACTTGCAGCGCGAGCTCAAGCTGGCGCTTCCTGGACTTCTCCAGCTTCGCCTTGGCCCGGGTGTAGGCGCGGTTCGCTCCCTCGATGACATCGGTGAGCAGCCGCGGCTCACCGTCATCCTCGTGACCCGATGGCGTCGGCGTCGAAGGTGCAGCCGTCGCCGGGACAGGGCCGGTGACGATGGCGAGAACGGTCAGGGTGGCCACCACCGGTGTCATCCAGCGGCGCAGTCGTGCCGTCACAGGTTTCCTTCCGACTGGTCAGCGTTCTCATGATCAGGTGCGTCACGGATGATGGCCGGTATCACCATTCAATATTCCGGCGTCCTCGAGGGTCGAGGCCGCTCGGCGTCGGGTCGCTGCCTGGACCGGCTCGCCCATCGGTGGGATCACCCCCGCTGAGCGCCTCGAGCGCGACGTTCCGCCTCGACGGCCACGCGTTTCCGTGCCGTTTTTTCGGGATACGAGATTGTGGAATGTTTCCACTATCGGCGGCGTCGACTGCGGGGTTGCGCCCAGCCGTGGTGACCAGCGCCGCCAGTGCGGTGGTCAGCGGTACGGCGGCGATCAGTCCGAGTGTGGCGACCGCGCTGCGGACGATCTCCTGGGCCAGGAACTCGCTGGTGAGGATCTGGCTCACCGACCGGGAGTCGGCGGTGAGCAGGAGCAGTAGCGGCAGCGAGGCGCCCGCATACGCCAGCACGATGGTGTTGACGGTGGAGGCGATGTGGGCCCGGCCGACCCGGGTCGCCGCACGATAGAGCTGCAGCCGGGACAGTGCCGGGTTGGCGTGCGCAAGCTCGGTGACCGTGGCCGCCTGGGTGACCGTGACGTCGTCGAGCACCCCGAGGGAGCCGATGATGATCCCGGCCAGCAGCAGGCCGTGCAGGTCGACGTCGGCCTGGAACATCGACAGGCTGGTGGCCTCCTCACTGCCATACCCGGTCAGGTGGGCGGCGGCGGTGGCCAGGGTGCCAAGCAGGCCGGTCAGCACCAGGCTGCCCAGCGTGCCGAGCACCGCCACCGACGTCTGCGCGGTGACGCCGTGGGTCAGGTACAGCACCACGAACATGATCAGGGCCGAGCCGGTGACTGCGATCAGCAACGGCGAGCCGCCAGCGGAGATGCCGGGCACGACGAAGGCGAGCAGGATCGCGAAGGTCGCCCCCAGCCCGGCTAGCGCCGCTAGCCCCCGCAGCCGTCCGAACGCCACGATCGCGGCCGCAAAGAGCGCCACCAGCCAGATCAGCGGCTTGCCGCGCTGGTGCTCGGCGATGTTGTAGGTGCTCACCGTCGGGTCGGCCGGGTCCGTCAGTTGAACAATGACGATCGCATCCCCGACCGCAACTTCGGGAGCGCCCGGGCCAGACGGCACGGGCATCTCCACCTGATTTCCGGTGTCCGGCCCCTGCTCGACCTGGACGGTGACCGTTCCGCACGGCCCGTCCTGCGCGGTCGGGCTGCCCTCCGGGACCTCTGACACTGGCGGGCAGGGTTCCGTCACGACCTTCGTGACCGTGCCGTGGTAACGGGGAACCGGGTCACTTTGCTCCCCGTCGGGGGTATCGCGCGGCCAGAGCACCAGGGTGGCGATCACGGTGATGACGAAGAGGGGGACCACCGTCGCGACGAGGATCCGTCGCACCCGCGGGGTGGACGGGGCGGCACGGCTGTGGTCAGCACCCACTGTGAGTCTCCCAACGGTCGAGGCGGCCGGTGTCGTCGGCGACTGGCCTGATTCCTGGTTGGAGTGCCTACCTCGACGCGCTGGGCATCACCTGTAGCGGCACTCCAGGCGCCATCACGCACGGCGACCGAGAAGTGCGCTACTCCTGCGCCGTCAAGCAAGAGCGCCAGGGTGTGTCGGTGTGGGCCGCTTGCCGACGATGGCCCCGTGGCACCAACCCGCTGCGACACGTCATCCTCGGATGCACTCCATCCCCCGTCCATTGCACCGCCTACTATCAGTAGATAGTAGGCGGCAGGAGGGTCGATCCGCGGCGGGGGTGGCACCCATCGTTGCCGACGGAGATGGCATCACCGGGCGAGCATCGTCCTCTGCTTCCAACCGTGCTTCCGGCTGTCCTCGCGCTACGCCTGCTACTGGCAGCTCGGCGGCCGGCGGAACTCTCTGCCGCACCTGACCTTCGGGTGGATATGCGCACATCGACCCTCCCGGACGGGCATGCTCCTAATGATCAGGAGGAGGCGACATGTATGCGGGAGCCGCCGCGATGGCACTGGTGGCGATTGTCTTCGTCGCCGGGTTGTACGGCCTGCACCGCCTGCTCGCCCTCGCGCCCGATCCCCTCGCGGTGCTGCCGTTCCAGTCCGGATGGAGGCCCGAGGAACACGCGTTGTCCCGGTACCACGTCCGGTGGTACCTCTCGACCCTGTTGTTTCTCGCATTCGACGTGGAAATGCTCTTCATGTACCCCTGGGCGGTCGTCGTTGCCGAGATGGGCGCCACGGCAATCGTCGAAATGTTCCTCTTCCTCGGTGCGGTTTTCGTCGCGGTGGTGTGGGCCTGGAGGGAGGGGGCTCTGCGGTGGGTCTGAGCAACGCCTTGGCCAGGTACGCGGTTAACCACGCCCACGTTCTCCTCGTGGAGGCGCCGGGACACTGGCTGACGCGCGCCGCAGCCGAGCAGCAACTCCTTGCCCGGGGCTGGCTGTTCGCCTCGTCGCCCGCGGACGCGGACGTGCTGGCACTCTGCGGCACCCCGGGCCCAGAGATAGCAGCGATCGCCGCAAGGCTGTGGGAGCAGTTGCCCGGGCCACGCGCCCGGGTCCAGATCGATGCACCGCACCTCGCGGCGGCGGCGTTTGAAAGTGCCGCCACCAAGCTCCTCGATGTGACCCTGCAGCGCGACGACAGCCAGGGCCGATCGGCCACGCCCAATGGCGAACGGCACCGTGACAACGAGTCGGAGGGGCACGACGGCGGCCACGACCACGGCGGCCACGGCACTCATGTCGGCAAGGGCGAGATGGACGGCGGTCACGCTGAACACAGCGCAATGGACCATGGTGGGTCCAGCGGTCATGGCGAAAGTGGCGATCACGGTGGCATGGGCCACGGCATGGACATGGGCCACGCCGACATGGGTCACGGCGCCACGAGTCACGGCGGCATGGATATGGCGCCGGCCGGGATCCCGATGGCCCACGGAGGCGAGGACCGCGACGGCCTAGAGCTGGACGTCCTGCACCTTCGTCTGGGTCCGGTGCTGCCGTACTGGCCGACGGGTCTTGTCCTACGCTGCTCGTTGCAGGGCGACCTCATCGTCCACGCAGAGGTCACCCTGGTCGACGCCCAACACGCGCGCCACCACGCTGGCGTGAGGTGCGCTCACCATCGTGCGGCGCGCCGCTGCGACAACGCCGCAGGACTGCTCGCCCTCAGTGGCTGGGAGGACGCGGCCGGCCGTGCCCGGCGTCTGCGTGACTGGCTGTTGAGCGACGGGGACCGGGGGACGACGGCCCGGGACCTCGACCGGCTGCATCGCCGCATCAAGCGTTCATGGCTGCTGCGGTGGTCGCTGCGAGGAGTCGGTTACCTTTCTGCGGCTGACGTCGCGCGTCTGGATTTGCCCGGCCATCTGCGCGGAGACACCCACGACCGCCTCCTTTCGATGATCCAGCGAGCGGCCGATGACATCGCCGGCTCCGCCGACGCGAGCAGCGACGCCAGCGAGCACGTGCCGATCGTCAAGATCGGTGACGTGGTGCAGGGGCTAGACATCGCCACTGCGCGGTTGGTCGTCGCCAGCCTTGACCTCGACCCGCAGCCGGCGGCGAGCGCGGTGGCGCATGCCTGACTCGACCGTCACGACGGTCTCCGCCGGGTGGGCACTCGCTGCGGCAGCGATCTTGGGTCTCCTCGTGGCCTTCGCCGCGGTCCTTGACGGGCTTTTCTCGGCGCGGACAGCGGGCGCCGGGCCGTCGGGGATGACCCGACCGCTGGGAGAGACGGCCCGGCTCGTACGGCAGCGACGCAGAACGACTGTCGCGGCCGACACGTTGCTGTGGCGGATCGGCAGTTCCGGCCTGCTGTTCATGGCGTTGATGATCGTCACGGTCGTGCCCCTGGGGCAGTGGACGCTGTTCGACCTCGACGTGGGGGTGGTGTGGTTCAACGCGATGGACGTCCTGGCCTGGGCGTTCGTGTGGCTGACCGGGTGGGGCGCCAACTCCACGCACTCGCTGATCGGGGGCTACCGCTTCCTGGCGCACGGACTGGCCTATGAACTCCCGCTGATGTTCGCGCTCGTGGCGCCAGCGGTCGCCGCATCGAGTCTCAACGTGGGGACGGTTGCGGCAGCGCAGGCGGACCTGTGGTTCGTGGTGTGGATGCCCGTCGCGTTTCTGGTCTTCTGCACTGGTGTCGTCGCGATCGCGGTCTGGGGACCGTTCACGCCAGCGCTGGGCTCCGACATCGCCGGCGGCGTCACCACGGAGTTGTCCGGCGTCGACCGGCTGGTGTTCGAGGGCGGACGCTACGCCTTACTGGCCGCGGGAGCCGCCTTCGCCGTGCCGATGTTCCTGGGAGGCGGCAACGGTCCGCTGCTACCCGGCTGGGTCTGGGTGCTGGTAAAGACGAGCGCCCTGCTCGCCGTCCTTGTATGGCTGCGCCGCCGGCTGCCCGCTGTCCGGCCGGACCTGTTCATGGAGGTCGGGTGGGTGGTGCTCCTACCCGCCGTGCTTGTCCAGGACCTCCTCGTCGCCGTCGTCGTAGTGTGGAGAACCTGATGATCACCGCCATCTCGTTCTGGGTGCTCGCCGTCGTCGCCGTGCTCAGCGGGGCCGCCGTTTTCTGGGTCAACTCGATGGCCCGGGCCAGCTACTCGCTCGCGCTGTCGTTCATCGCGGTCGGGGTGCAGGTGCTGCTGCTGCAGCAGAACTACATCGGTGTGGTGACGATCCTGATGATGGTGATGGAGATGGCCGTGATGGCCGTCTACATGGTGATGTTCATGGGCATGAACCCGGCGCTGATGCCGATGAGCATGGTCCACGACAAGCGACAGGCCTTGGCGGTCGCCGTCGGTGTGTTTGTCGCCCTGACCGCTGGGGTGCTGCTCGTTCCGTGGCCGGCCCGCCGCGGCGCCCCTGCCGAGGACGTGACGGCCGCGCTCGGTGAGGAGCTGATGGGCCCGAAGATGCTGGCGATGATCACTGTCGGCGTGGTCATGGCGGTCACCATCGTGGCTGGCGTGGTGCTGGCAGCGCACCGCACCCGCTACGACCGCTTCGGTGACGACCTGCGCCGCCGTCCCGCCCACGACCCACAACCGGGTGGGGTCGGCCGATGACCCTGCAGACCGTGCTGCTGGTGGCGGCGGCCCTGTTCAGCGTGGGCCTGTACGGCGCGCTGTCCCAGCAGGTCGTGGTGATGGTGATGATGGGTCTCGAGCTGATGCTCAACGGCCTCATCCTGGCCGCCGCCGGCTTCTGGTGGTTTCTCGCCCCGGATCCATCCGGCCAGGTGCTGCTGTTGGTGATCATCGCGGCGATGACCGTGGAGATGGCGATGGGCTTCGCGGTGGCCACCCTGCTGCACCGGGTACGCCGGGTCGATATGACCGACATGGCCGCGGACCTGTCCGGATGAGGGACCTCGCGCAGGTGTGCCTGTGGCTGCTGGTGGTCCTGCCGGCAGGCGTCGGTGCGCTGCTCGCCGCCGCCCGACGGGCGAACCGAATCGCCATTCCCATCTCCTTGGCGACCGCCACCACGATGGTGGGCCTGTCCGCGGTGGTGGCAGCCGACCGCCCGGCGGTGTCGGTGCCCTTCCTGGCCGGCACCGACCTCGCGCTGGCCGTGGACGGGCTCGCTGCCCTGATCCTGCCCACGCTCACCGTGGTGACCCTGCTGGTGCTGCTCGCCTCGACCGGGGAAATCCACGAGTCGACCGCCCGGTTCCACGGGCTGATGCTGATCTTCGCCGGGGCGGTCGCGTTCACCGCGGCGGCGGCGACACTGCCGGCGCTGCTGCTGGCGTGGGAGATCATGGGTGCCGCGTCGTACGCGTTGATCGGATTCCGGTGGCGCGACGAGGACCGGATGTCAGCCGGCCTCACCGCATTCCTCACTACCCGCGCCGCCGACCTGGGCCTCTACGCCGCCGCCGGGGCAGCGCTCGCCGGCGGCGCGGGCCTGGCCCTGGCAAACCTGTCGCAGAGCAGCCCGGGATGGCGCCACGTGATCGCCGCCGGCATCCTGGTCGCCGCATTGGGCAAGGCCGCGCAGCTGCCGTTCTCGTTCTGGCTCTCCCGGGCGATGGCCGGCCCGAGCGCGGTGAGCGCCCTGCTGCACTCGGCAGCCATGGTGGCGATGGGAGGCTACCTGCTGCTGCGGGTCCAGCCCCTGCTCGCCGCCACCGGGTGGGCGGGCCCGGTGACCACCGGGTTCGGTGCCGCGACCGCGCTGCTGCTCGCAGCGGTGGCGGTGGCGCAGCGCGACCTCAAGCAGCTTCTGGCCGCCTCCACCGCCGCCCAACTCGGTTTCGTGGTGATGGCCGCTGGCGCCGGAACGGTCGCCGGCGGCGCCGCGCACCTCGTCGCGCACGCCGCGACCAAGGCGCTGCTGTTCCTGGCCGCCGGGGTGTGGCTGACCGCGTTGGGCACCAAGCGGCTCGCCGGCCTGCGCGGGGTCGTCGGGCGGTGGCGGCTGGTCGGCTGGTCGGCCACGGTCGGTGCGCTCGCTCTCGCGGGGATCGCACCGCTGTCGCTGTGGGCGACCAAGGACGCCGTCCTCACCGCCGTCGGCGAGCAGTCGCCCTGGCTGTATGCCATCGGCCTCGCCGCGTCGGCGCTATCCGCGGCCTACGCCGCGAAGATCCTCGTCGTCATCTGGCCGCGGGTACGCGCCGACCGCCGGGCCGAAGTGGAAGCCCACGTCGACGAGGATGAGCGGGGCAACCGGCGCGTGACGCTGCTGCAGCGAGTACCTCTGGTGCTGCTGGCGGTGGGCGCCGCGTACGCCGGTCTGCTGGCGCTCCCACCGCTCGCCAGCACCGTCGTCCGAGCCGTCGGCCAGGCCGGCGGCTCTTACGTCTCCGTCCGGGAGTTGGTCGTGTCAGCGGCAGTCACCCTCGCCGTCCTGCTGGTGGTCCTCGCCCGCCGACGGCTGCCCGAGCCACGCTGGGCGCTGCGCTGGATGGGGCTGCAGTCGGCCGCGTCAGCGCTCGTGACGCGCCCCACGCTGCGCTGCGCCAATGCCCTGGCCCGGTTCGACGACCGGGTCCTGGACCGTGCAATCACCGGCGCCGCTCGGGCCGTGGTGTCGCTGAGCCGTCGCGCCGCCCGCTTCGACGACCGGGTTGTTGACCATGCCGTGACATCAACCTCCGAACTGTCGATGCGGGTCGCGGCGCGCGCGGCCCGGGCCGATGACCGGTGGCTCGACGATGCTGTGGAACACCTGGCCACCAGGGTGCGTCGGCTGGGCCGGCTGGCCCGCCGGCCGCAGACCGGCCAACTGCACCAGTACTACCTGCAAGCCGTCGTGGTCCTCCTCGTCGGCGTCGTCCTCCTCGTGACGTTGGGGTGAGCCTTGCTCAGCGTGATCATTTTCCTGCCCCTCGTCGCCGGTCTGATCCTGGCCGTCCTCCCGCGGCTGAGCGACCGGATCGCCCGCTGGGCGTGGGTGGCGGTCACCGCCGTCGACCTCGCGCTGATCGTCGGGCTCTGGCTGCGCTACGACACCCCGGCACCCGGCGGCCTGGCGTTTGAGGAGCAGGCGGCATGGATTCCCGGCGTCAACAGCAGCTATCACCTGGGCGTCGACGGCCTGTCCCTACCGCTGGTCGCGATGACCGCGGTGATCTTTCTGGCCTGCGCGGTGTACGCGCTGCGCAACCGTCACCGCCCGCGCGGGCAAGCCGCCCTGTTCCTCTTCCTGCAGAGCGTCAGCCTCGGTCTGTTCATCGCCGCCGACCTGATCCTCTTCTTCGTCTTCTTCGACCTGTCCATCGTCGGCATGTACTTCGTGATCGCCGGATGGGGCCACGGCGACCCGGGGCGCTCGGCGATGAAGTTCTTCCTCTACACGTTCCTCGGCTCGCTGGCGCTACTCGTCGGGTTCATCGGCCTGTACGTCGCCGCCGATCCGCACACCTTCGACATGCCGGCGCTGGCCGCGGCCACGCCGTTGGCCGGGCGGCCCCTCGCCGGGGGGCTGGTGCTCGCCGCGATCCTGGTCGGCCTGGCGGTGAAGACTCCCACGGTTCCCTTCCACACCTGGCTGCCGCCGGCACACACCGACGCCCCCGCCGTCGGCTCGGCGGTGCTGGCCGGGGTGCTGCTGAAGATGGGCACCTACGGCTTCGTGCGCATCGCCATGCCGATGTTGTCCCAGTCGTGGCGCGCCTGGGCCTGGGTGATCATCGTCGTTGGCGTGGTGTCGGTGCTCTACGGGGCGCTCGTCGCCCTGGCCCAGACCAACATCAAACGCATGATCGCGTACACGTCGGTCAACCACATGGGCTACATCGTCCTCGCCGTCGGCGTCGCGGGCCTGGTGGCCACCGACACTGCGCAGGCCCGGACGATCGCGGTGACCGGCGCGGTCACTCAGATGGTCAGCCACGGCCTGATCACCGCCGCGCTGTTCCTGCTCACCGGCGTCCTACGAGACCGCGCCGCCAGCTACGACATGCGGGAGTACGGCGGACTCGCCGCCACAGCACCGAGCTTCGCGGCGCTGTTCGCCGTTGGCGCCTTCGCCTCCCTGGGCTTGCCGGCGTTCACCGGCTTCATCGCCGAGTTCCAGATCTTCACCGGCAGCGTCGCCGCCGCCCCAGCCACCGCCGTGGCGATCCTCGGCATCCTGATCACCGCCGCGCTGTTCCTGCGCGCGCTGCAACGCGTCTTCACCGGCGACACCCAGGGCCATTCGGTCGGCTTCACCGACCTGCACCCCGCCGAGGTGTGGTCGGTCGGCCCTCTGCTGCTGCTCTCCCTGCTGTTCGGCGTTCTGCCGCGTCCGCTGCTCGACGTCATCGAACCCGCCGCCGCCAGCGTCGTCGACCTCGTCGGGAGGTAGCCGGTGGAGACGGAGATGATGCGGCCGCTGTTGCTGCTGCCCGAGATGCTGCTCGTCGTCGGAGCGCTCACCGCTCTGCTCGGTGGCTCGTTCGTCCCCCGACACCAGCAGTGGATGATTCGGGTCCTCACCGTCGGCGTCCTCCTCGCGGTCATCGTCACCGCCGCAATAGGGATGGCCGGGCCTGCACGGACCGCCTTCGACGACAGTTACACCGTCGACACCGCCACCGGCGTGGCCCGGATCCTCGCCTCGGCCGCGACGCTGCTGGTGCTCATGCTGGCCGCCGACGAGATCGCCGGAACGGCACGGGAGAGCGAGACCTGCGCGCTACTGCTCTTCGGCGCCGCGGGAACCGTGCTGCTCGCCGGTGCTGACGATCTGCTCGTCCTCGCCGCGGGTTTCCTCCTCGCCACCATCCCGCTCTACGGGCTCATCGGTCTCGTGTTCACCGCCCGGGGCGCCGAGGCAGCGATGAAGACATATCTCATGGGGGCGCTGTTCGGCATCCTGCTCCTAACCGGCGTGACGATCCTGTCCGGACTCACCGGTAGTACCGGCTACGCCGAACTCACCAAAGCTCTGGTTGACGTGCCACCGGCGGCGGTGACCGGGGCGGCCGTCACGCTAGTGGCCGGGCTGATGTTCAAAGCCGGCGGGGTGCCCGGCCATTTTTGGGTGCCCGACGCGGCGCAGGGTGGTAACGCCACAGCGGCGACGTTCCTGACGACGGTGCCCAAGATCGGGGCGATGGTCGCGGTGTACCGCCTGGTCGGCATCCTGCCCGACGCGGTGCCCTGGCCGGCGTTGATCGCGACCGTCGCGGTGGCGAGTATGACCCTGGGCAACCTGGCGGCGTACTGGCAGGCCGACCCGCGGCGGCTACTCGGCTGGTCGACGGTCAGTCAGGTCGGGTTCGTGCTCGTGCCCGTGGTGGTGGCTGGCAACAGTGACCTGGCGCTGCCGTCGCTGCTGGTCTACCTCACCGCTTACACGGCGACGAACATCGCCGCCTTCGCCGTCACCGCTGCCCTGCCCGAACGTCGGGACCTCGGCGATTACCAAGGCCTGGCGATGCAGCGCCCATGGCTCGCCGCCGCCCTGGTCGTGGCGCTCCTCGGACTGGTTGGCACCCCACCCACCGGCGTGTTCGTCGGCAAGCTCACCACCGCCACCGCCGCCTGGGACGGCGGCCACGGCTGGCTCGCCGTCGTCGTCTTCATCAACACCCTGCTCAGCCTGTTCTACTACCTGCGCTGGATTGTCCCCACCTACCGTCAGCCTCCACGAGACGTGTCCGCGCAAGGAGAGACCCGCTCTCGACGGCAGTGGGCCCCGCTCACCGCGGTCACGGCTGCCGCCCTCAGCCTTGCCGCCGGTCTGGCCGGGGGAGTGGTGTGGACCGTGGTCAGCGGCCCATAGGGGCATGCCGGCGGGGAGCCGTCCCCGGACGAGAATCGCCACGACCGCGGCCATGGGTTGGCGCCGGGCGGAAAGATCGGGATCAGGCGGCTTCTCATTGGCCCCGCCATGAGCACGAGGCTGCGCTCGGCGTCAATCGTGGGCAGGACGGGCCGTCACCGTCGGTACGCCAGATTCGCCATCATGCCCGCCTGCCCGTGGTACACGTTGTGGCAGTGGGTCATCCACTGACCGGGGTTCGTGGCGTCGAAGTCCACAGCGACCGTCCGGTGCGGGGTGACGATGACGGTGTCCTTGCGGGCTCCGCCGCCGGTTACGGCGAAGGTGTGCCCGTGCAGGTGCATGGGGTGGAACATCGTGGTGCGGTTGACGAATTCGAGCCGCACCCGCTCGCCTCGCTCGACCAGGAGCGGGTCAGCGTGGTTAAAGGTCACGCCGCTGATCGTCCACCGGTAGGGCGTCATCGATCCGCCCAGCACCAGCCGGTGCACCCGGTCCGGTCGCTGCCGAGTCAGTGCCACGCTGTCGGCGGCGCGCAGCGTGTGAGTGAGGAGCACACGCCGGTCCAGTTCGACCGGCCGGTCCATTGCCGAGGACGGGTCGCCCGCGCAGGTGGATACCAGGGCAAGCCCTCGCCCACGCTTCCCCTCGGCGGCGGCGACCAGCGGGAACACCCCGTCAGCGAGTTCCACTGTGACATCGACCCGCTCGCCCATCCCGAGCACGAGCGCGTCGGTCGTCGTCGGGATGACCGGGTAACCGTCAGTGTGCGTCACGGTCATCCGATGCCCACCCAGCGCCACCCGGAACGCCGTGTCGGAGCCGGCGTTGACCACCCGGATCCGCACCCGCTGTCCCGGCCTGGCGCGGAAGGTGACCGGTGCGGCGGGGACCCGCCCGTTGATCAGGTAGTGGGGGTATGCAACGTCGCCGGCACCGCCCAGCAGCGGCGAGGTCATCGTTTCCATCCCAGCCATGTCCCCGTGCCCGCTCATGTCTCCGGGGCCCATGCCGTCCATGGCGCCGTCGCCCAGGCCGGGCGTGTCGCCGCCGCCGCCATGATCCATTTCCGGCATGTCGCGGTGGCCGGACATCGCGGTTAGCGCGGTAAGCACGTCCTCCGGGGTGCGGCCGGTGCCGTCGACCCAATCGTCGAGCACGACGATCCACTCGTGGTCATAGCCGCCGGTGTCGTGCGGGTCGTCAACGACGAGAACCCCGTACAGCGCCCGGTCCAGCTGCAGCCCGGAGTGCGGGTGGTAGAAGTAGGTGCCCGGGTCGGGGGCGATGAACTCGTAGCGGTGCTGACCTCTGCGGGGGATCGGCGCCTGGGTGAGACCGGGGACGCCATCCATGTCGTTGCGCAGCGCGATGCCGTGCCAGTGAACGCTGGTGTCGGCGGGCAGTTCGTTGAGCACATCGACCCGGATAAGGTCACCGGCGCGAGCCCTGATCAGCGGACCAGGCAGGTCTTCCGCGTAGCCCCAGGTCCGCACCCGCGGTCCGCCCAGGTCGACAGTGACCGGCCGTGGATGCAGCGTTGCGGTCACCGTGCCCGCGCCCGGCCGGCGACGGCCCACCTCGACACGAGGTACCAGGTCATCGCGCGCGGTCACGAGCGGAGGGCCGACAGCGCCGTCGGCCCAGGCAGCGGTGTCGGTGCTTGCAGCCACCCCCACCGCGCCCGCCAATCCGATGAGTAACCGGCGGCGGCTGATCGCGGGTGTCATGACAGCTCCTCGGCTCGGAACGGCGGCCGGGGCGATCGCCGGCCTGGACGGTGGTGTCATGTGCGAGTTTCGCCGTGGCGGCGCGGGACATGGGGGAATTTCACAATGCGTGCCCTGTTTGGGTGCCATTTGCCGTCTCGGTGCCCGACGTCACCGTCTGAAGCGGGGCCTGCTGCGCTAGTGCCTTGATCGGCGGCGACGGCCGGCGAAATGGCAGAGATGCCTAAGTGTGGGCCTGTTGTTGCCGTGTTCGCTCGGCCGAGCATCTCCTTCGCTGCATCCTGATTCGTCGATACGCGAGGAGCCTGTCGGTAAGGGCTGCAGCCCTTATACGGGTCCTGGGTATGGGTACGTGTCAGCGTCCCGCCGCTCTGCGCGGAGTTGTATCGCCGCAGGTAGTGGCTCTTCGCCGCACGGCTGGTTGCAGGATACCCCTAGGGGGTATATGGTGCCGGTTGGAGGTGGACGGCATGAGACACGAACACACGACCCACGCCGAACCGACGGTTATCCCCGCTGAGGCGCGACACGACGGACATCAGGTGCATGTGGGCGAGCAACCCACGAGCGGATCGCACGGCGGGCATGCCGGCAGTGCCCGACCCACGGACAGCCACAAGGGCGGGCACCACGACCATGCGGGGCACGGACCCTCTGGGGGGCACGCGGGTCATGACAAGCACGCGGGGCACGACCCGGAGCAGTTTCGGCGCAAGTTCTGGCTGAGCCTCGCGCTGACGGTTCCGATCGTGGCCACCAGCCACATGGTGATGGACTGGTTCGGCTACACGCTCGACTTCCCCGGCATGAGCTGGGTTGGCCCGGTTCTGGGGTCGGTCGTCTTCTTCTATGGAGGCTGGCCCTTCCTGGTCGGCGGCGTCCGCGAGGTCCGTGAGCGGGCTCCCGGAATGATGCTGCTGATCTCGATGGCGATCACGGTGGCCTACATCGCGTCGCTGGCCACCAGCCTCGGCGCGTTCGATTTGGACTTCTGGTGGGAGCTGGCCGCGCTGGTCGCCATCATGCTGCTGGGCCACTGGCAGGAGATGAAGGCGATCGGCCATGCACAGGGCGCCCTCGCCGCGCTGGCAGCGCTGCTGCCCGACGACGCCGAGCGCATCGATGACGACCGCACCGTGCATCGGGTACCGGTGTCCGAGCTGAGGGTCGCCGACGTGGTATTGGTTCGCTCTGGTGCCCGGGTGCCGGCCGACGGCCGGATCGTCGATGGGGCCGCGGAATTGGACGAGTCGATGATCACGGGGGAGTCCCGGCCGGTTCCACGGGGCGTCGGGGACCGGGTCGTGGCCGGTACGGTGGCGACCGACTCCGCGCTACGGGTCCGGGTCGACGCGGTAGGGGAAGACACCGCACTGGCCGGCATCGGTCGCCTCGTGGCGCAGGCGCAGGCCTCCAGCGGCCGGGCGCAGGTGCTGGCTGACCGGTTCGCCGCGATGCTGTTCTACGTCGCCACCGCCGCCGCGCTGGTCACCTTCGCTTCGTGGTGGGCGCTGGGTGATCTCGACGAGTCCGTGGTGCGGACGGTGACGGTCCTGGTCATCGCCTGCCCCCACGCCCTCGGGCTGGCCATCCCGCTGGTGATCGCACTGTCCACCGCGGTGTCGGCGAAGGCCGGCATCCTGATCAAGGACCGCCTCGCCTTGGAGCGGATGCGCACCGTCGACGCGGTGCTGTTCGATAAGACCGGCACCCTGACAAAGGGCGCGCACACCGTCACCGCGACCGCCGCAGCCAGCGGCGTCAACGAGAACGACGTGTTGCGCATCGCCGGCGCGGTCGAGGCGGACAGCGAACACCCCCTCGCCAAGGCGCTGGTGAAGGTCGCGCAGGACCGCGGGCTGCGGGCGAGCGCCCGCGACTTCCGATCCCTGACCGGTAGAGGAGTTCAAGCTGTCGTCGACGACGCCACTTGGGCGGTGGGCGGCCCAGCTCTACTGCGGGAGCTTGGCGCCGCGGTTCCTGACGAGCTGGCCAGCGCAGCGCAAGGTTGGTCGGCACGCGGCGCGGCGGTGCTGCACCTGGTCCGCCTGCCGCAGGCCGGTCAGGCGACCGCGGTCGGCGCGTTCGCCCTCGAGGACGAGGTCCGTCCCGAGGCTCGCGAGGCCATCGCCGAGCTACGCGAACAGGGCGTCAAGAAAATCGTCATGATCACCGGAGATGCACGCTCGGTCGCCGAGGCGGTCGCCGCCGACCTGGGCTTCCGGCCCGGGGTGGACGAGGTGTTCGCCGAGGTGCTGCCCGCCGACAAGGACCAGGCGGTCGCTGACCTGCAGGCCCGAGGTCTGACCGTGGCGATGGTCGGCGACGGCGTCAACGACGCTCCCGCTCTGGCCCGCGCCGACGTGGGCCTGGCCATCGGTGCCGGCACGGACGTCGCGATCGAGTCCGCCGGGGTGATCCTGGCATCCTCGGACCCACGTGGTGTCACCGGCGTGATCCGGTTGTCCCGGGCGTCGTACCGCAAGATGACCCAGAACCTGGCCTGGGCCGCCGGGTACAACGTCGTGGCCATTCCCCTCGCGGCTGGCGCGCTGGCCTGGGCCGGGGTCACGCTCAGCCCGGCGGTGGGAGCGGTGCTGATGTCCGTCTCCACCATCGTGGTGGCGCTGAACGCGCAGCTGCTGCGCCGGGTCAAGCTCAGCCCCGGGCAGCACTGACTCAGGCAGAAACGGCGGCCCGATCGGAGCTATCCGACCGGGCCGCCGGCACAACGGCGACTGCAAGCCGTCTGGGCCCGGCTCAGGGCAGCATCGACTGCCACGTCACGCCCGCGTCGGGGCTGCGCAGCACCCGGCCGTCCCGGGTGGCCAGGAAGGTCACGTTCCCGTGCACGGTTAGAGCAGCCGGGGCGCCTGGTGCCCGGCCAGGGGTGGACGACCAGGTCGCCGCTGCGTCGACGGAGCGCACCAGCGTCCCGTCCGCCGTGATCGCCACCAGCTCCCGCGGGGACCAGTGCAGCAACACCGCAGGCGGACCGCCGGCCGGCGTCCAGGTGCGGCCGCCGTCGGTTGAGCGACGCAGGCCCTGGTCGGTGCTGGCCAGCAGGGTTCCCGGGCGGTGCGGGTCGACGGCCAGGTCGTAGGCCTCGAGCGTGGAGCGCGACTCCCAGGTCATCCGGTCACTGCTGGCCATCAGGGCGCCGCTGCTCGAATCGAGGCCGTACACCACGCCGCCGGAGAAGCGCAGCAGGTGAAAGTCGGCCTGCCCGGCAAGGGAGAGACCCTGCCAGGAGCGGCCGGCGTCATTGCTGTGGATCAGCCCCAGGTGCGCCGGCCCGTCCTCGTCCGGGGCTGGGTGACCGGAGGCGAGGAACTCGTTAGGGCCGGTCACCGTGAAGCCCATGGTGTCCTGTCGGCCGTCCCCGACCCGGTCCGCCGCCATGCCGGAAAGGCGGAATACTCCGTGGTGGGTGGCCACATACAGTTGCCCATCGGCGGGGTTCACGCCAAGTCCGTGCACATGGCTGAGCCGGCCGTCGGTCGCCGTCGAGGCGGTCAACGGGGCGGATTCGTCACGCCAACCAACCGCGGTGGCCACGGCTGTGACGAGCAGGAGGACGCCGACCGCGACGCCAATCCACGCCATCCGATTCTGCCCCTTGAGGGCCACAGCCGCTCCCTTACCTCGATCCGATGATCCGCGGCGGCAACGCAAGTCGATCCCGCAGCTGCCCCCCGATCGTAAGCCATCTACTATTGCCCGATAGTAGTAGCGTCGGGAGCGTCACGCTGCGGGCGTGGCAGCGATGCTCGGGTGGGCGCCTGTCGGATGGCGCGGCGAGGAGGCTACCGGTGCGTCAGGTCACGGCAGCACCTGACCGGACGATGCGGCGTGCAGCCTCAGTGGCGGTGGTTGCGGTACTGGCCGCGGCGGCGGCGTTCGTGCTGCGCTTCGATCCCACCGACCGGCTCGCCGACCCGACCGGTCCGTGCCTGTGGCACTCCCTCACGGGCATCAATGGCCCCGGCTGCGGCGGCACCCGCATGGTCTATTACCTCCTGCACGGCGATCTCACTCAGGCCGCGCGCCACCACCTGGCCGCGCTGGTAGCAGTGCCGTTCGTGGCCTACCTCGGCGTCCGGTTCGTCGCCTCGGCCTGGCTCGGACGTGAACTGCCCGCGCTACGCCTGCCAACCTGGGTCTACGGGGCCTACATCGCCGGCTTCCTGCTCTACACCACCGTGCTGCGCAACATGCCGTGGGCGCCGTTCTCCTGGTTCAACGTCCCCAACCTCACGCCGTGAGACCCGCCCCTCGAAACCCCCATGACCAACAAGTCGCCGTCACGCACCCGCTTTCCTTCAGCGCGACTGGTCGCCCCATATGCCACCTACTATCCTGGATTCGTATGAACAGGACCGGCCGCCAGCGCCGCGGCAGGCTCATCAGCCTGCCGCGGGTGCTGCTGCTCGTCCTCCTGGCGCTCGGTGTCGCCGGAATGCACACCTTCGGCCACGGCGGCGGCGGGCACACGTCGAGCGGCCGCGACGCCACCGCGGCGGTCATGCCGCACGACAGGCTCAGCGGCCCTGTTCAGGACGACTCCGGCCACCGGGCTCTGATTGCCCAGATCCGCGAGCCGCGCTCTAGCGGCAGCCCCGATCTGGGCCTCTTTACTGTCTGCCTGGCTGTGGTCGGCGCATTCGGACTGGCCATCGGACTGGCGCTACTGCGTGTGCGATCCCACCGCGAACGCTGTGATGGGCGCACGCATCTCGCAGTTCACGGCGGCGGGCGCAGCCCGCCCGCACTGTTGCTCGGCCTGCGCGTCGCCGCGGTGTCGGTGCTGCGGATATAGGAAACGCCCTCGGTCAAACCGGCCGTCGAATCCTTATTCGCACACCAACAACCTGAAAGGCATTCCTTTACCATGATGCGCACGATCGTGATGCGTCGCGCCCTGCTGACCGGCGTCACCCTGTCCGCTCTCCTCGCGAGCACCGCGGCATGCGGCGACGACATGAGCGGCATGGACCACGGCAGCGGCAACAGCCCAACGGTCACGGCTTCCGCGTCGGCACAGGCCGCCACCACCGCCAACGACGCCGACGTCATGTTCGCCCAGATGATGATCCCGCACCACCGTCAGGCCGTCGAGATGGCCGATCTGGCGCCGACCCGCGCCAACGATCCTGAGGTGAAGGACCTCGCGGCGAAGATCAAGGCCGCGCAGGACCCGGAGATCGTGACGATGACGGGCTGGCTGACCGCGTGGGGCAAGCCCACCGCCGCGCCCGAGGGGCACGACATGCACGGCACGAGCTCGTCCGGCACGTCCGCGATGGCGGGCATGGCCAACGACGGGCAGATGAACGAGCTCAAGGCCGCCAAGGGCAGCGAGTTCGACAAGATGTTCTCCCAAATGATGATCGCCCACCACAACGGCGCCATCGAGATGGCCAAGACCGAGCAGGCCAACGGCAGCAATCCGGAGGCCAAGGCCCTCGCCGCGCAGATCGAAGCGGACCAAGCCGCAGAGGTGCAGACCCTGCAGAAGATCCTCGACCGCCTGTAGCCACGAAAGGACGGCGGCCGGACCCCATCGGGTCCGGCCGCCGCCGTGTGGACCACCACACCTGGCGCCGGTGACGACCCGCCGTATCGCCCAGACTGCGACAACTGTCCAGTCCCGTACTGCCCCCTGCACGTCGCCGCAGCCTTCCCCTGCCACGAACGCGGAATGCGGGCGGACCGCCGCCGGTTGCGCCGATGTACGCCGGAGCAGCACGCCCCGGCGTTCGCCGTATCCGGCCCTTGCAGGCCAGATGGCGCGTCCCCGTGATGCCAGCCCGACATCGGTCTGGTCACCCCGAGAAAAGGTGACAGCGATGAACACGCTCAGGCAATGGACCGCGGCTCGTACCGCAGTCGCTCGCAAGAGCGCGCGCGTAGTGGCCGGAGTGGCACTCGTCGCCGCCGGCGTCGCCGCACCGGCGACCAGTGCGCTCGCCGCGCCGACGCAGGTGCCTGCCGTGCAGATGGCAGAAAAGCAGTCGGACAAACGCGTCGACTACCGCTTCCAGGAGCAGCCGAACATCTACTTCTGCGGCCCGGCGTCGACCCGCATCGCGCTCAGTGCCCAAGGCAAGATGCAGAGCCAGGACGAACTGGCGGCCAAGCTAGGCACCACCATCGCCGGGACGGCCTCGGCGTTCGACATCACCCGTGTCCTCAATCAGGAACTTGGCAAGGACGTCTACAAGACCGGCGAGATCCCCAACGACACAGCCACCGCAGACGAGGTGCAGCGCCTCAAGGCTGACCTGAGCACCGCGATCGACAACGACCGCGTTGCCGTGGTCAACGTCATCGGATCCGGCACCGACGTCAACGGGCTGTCGCGCGACTTTCCTGTCGGGCACTACGTGACCGTCGTGGCCTACGACGGCGACCAGGTGAAAATCGCCGACCCGTGGCAGCCGGTGGGCGACGGCACCTACTGGATGTCGGTCGGCGAACTGGCCGAGTGGGCTGCTTCGCGCGGCTACTCCGCCTGACATCAGCAGTTGAGCAACACACGGCGGTCCCTGAAGCACAAAAATCAGGGACCGCCGCGTTCGCCCTGACGCCGCGCTACCCGCAGACTGCGTCACGGCGACGCCGGCCCAGCGTAGGCTGGCGGAAATGTGGGAGGCGGTGTGTCGGTGAACGGTCTAGGTGAGCTGGAGGCCGCCGTCATGGATGTGCTGTGGCAGGCGGACGAGCCCCTGCGCGTACGTGAGGTGCTGGATCGACTGACCGGACGCACCTTGGCCTACACGACCGTCATGACGGTGCTGGACAACCTGCACCGCAAACAGTGGGTGCAGCGCGACAAGACCGGCAAGGCCTATCACTACCGGCCCGCCGGCACCAGGGAGGAACTCGTCGCCCGGACGCTGCGGCGCATGCTGGAGACCAGCCTCCAACCGGATGTGGTGCTGCTGCACTTCGCTCGCTCGGCCTCCGATCGGGAACTGGCGGTGCTGCGGCAGGTACTTGACGAACGGACAGACTCCCAGTGAGCCCCGCCCTCGCCCTCATCGTCGGGGCGCTCGCCGTGGCCTGGCTCGCACCAGCGCTGCTGGAACGAGCCATCGGCCCGGTCCGCGATCCGATCGCGGTGCTGCTCGCCTGGTGGGGCACCCTGGCCGCCGTGCTGCTGACCTTCGCCGCCGGCGTCACCTTGCTGCTCGCACCGGTCGACCGTCTCGGGGAGTGGGCGGAGCATGTGGCACACCACTGCTGGTTCGCGGTCAGCCATGGCCAGCTGCCCGCCCAGGACGAAGTCCTCGGTGTGGCCGGCGCGGTGGCGGTCTTCGCGCTGGCCACACGATCAGTGGTCCTGGCGTTTCGGCAGTGGCGTGCCCAGCGCGAGTCCCGCCAAGCGCACCACGACCTGGTGACGCTCCTCGGCGAAACCGTTACACCAGAACAGGAACCGGTGCTGCGGGTGCCGCACCCCGCACCGCTGGCCTACAGCGTCGGCGGCCGCCGAGGAATGCTCGTTGTCAGTGCGGGCGTCCTACGCCTACCGCCGGCGCAGCGCGCGGCCGTGCTGTGTCACGAGCGGGCGCACCTACGCGGCCGGCACCATCTGATCGTGGCCATCGCGGAGGTCCTCGCTGCGGCCGCACCGTGGGTACCACTGACCCGCCGCGCGCCTCGCGCCATGCGGCTCCTAGTCGAGCTGTGCGCCGACGCGGCTGCCGTGCGCACGTGTGGCGTGCCTGCGGTCCGCGGAGCGCTGATCGCCCTTAGCGGTGCCGCTCACCCCGCGCACGCCCTGCCCATGGCCGGAGCTGACGTGCCGACGCGGTTGCACCGCCTGCAGACAGCCACACCGCACCAGCGGATCGCGGCTCGTGTCGTTCTTCCGCTGGTCGCGGCAATCGCGCCGCCACTGATCGGTGCCATCACCGCTGTCGTCTTCTGCGCCTGAATCCAGTCAGGCGGCCAGCGTCCGCCCGTCCCTAAGCAGCCGGTGTCCATCGCCGCCGTCCCTGGCCCACGGCGATCGGTCCCTCAACGGCGGATCGACAGAACGCCGCAGAACCACCGACCGCCCAGACGTGCTGTCACACAAGCGTGTCCGGGCCCCGGCGCTGATGACCGACCTAGAGGTGGCCCCACCGCTTTTCTTGGCCATCGCGACGACCGGGATGACCCTCACCTGCGGCACCTGCTGGCCATCTCCCACGAATCCGTAGCCCGGTGACGGTCGCCGCCCCCCGACGGTGGCTGTCACCGTTGGAGCCAGCGATTGTGGCAACGTTCGTCCCTGCCGCACCCTGTTGACCGGTCAAGCGCTCGTCAGTCCGATGCGGACCCCCGCTCCCACTGATCAGCGGCACCCGTTCCTTGCCCGACCTTTTCTACTATCGGCGCATCGTAGATACCCGCTATTGTCGTTGCGTTACTGCTTGACGACAGGCTCCGGACACATGTCGCCGCTGTAGTTGATGTGGCGCGTGCTCCGGGCGGGGAGCGAGATCGATGAGTAACGGGTCTAAGCGCTCCAGGCGTTACGAGGAGAGCTTGGCAGTCCTACGTCCGGTCGCATGGTCCGCTCTACTGGCCGCCGCGGTGACGGTGACGTTCGCCAGCCCGGTGCACGCCGATCCGCCACTGCCCAACGTCGTGCCCGACACGGGAACGCGACCATCACCCGCTGGATCTGTTCAACTGCCTGGCGGCCAAGCCCCGACAGCGCCGGCCCCCGGCGGTCCAACCGCCCCGCCGCCGGCGAATCCGCTCGCAGGGCAGATCCTGGCACTGGAGACCGAGGTAGCGACCCTCGGCGAGCAACTGCTTCTGCTCCGGCAGGACCAGACACGCGAGAGCCTCTCCCTGCAGGATTCCGAACGGCAGCTACGCGCGGCGCGCGACGGTCTTCAGCAGGCACAGCAGAGCGTCGTGCCCGCTGCCGCCGACGCCCTCAAACGAGCCGCCGCGGTGCCACCCGGCACCGTCGGCGCCGACCTCAATGAACTGGGCGACCTGGCACGCGCCTACCGCGGACAGCAGGACGACGGCGATATCGACGACGCCGCCCGTGAACTACGACAAGCGCAGGCCGTCGAACAGGTGGCCTACACCCGTCACCGCGCGGCAGTCGCGGCAGAAGAGGCAGCCCGTCGCCGATACGCCTCCTTGGAGACGACCTACAAGCAACGTGAAGCGGCGTTGCTCACGCTGAAACGACGCAACGCTGACCAGTTGGCCACGATCGAGCGGCAACGCGAAGCCGCCGAGCAGCGCCTCGGCGCTGACATCACCGTAAGTGGCAGCATCGCCGGGAAGGCGGCGCACCCGCGGGCCCTGGCCGCCGTGCGGTTCGCCCTCGCCCAGCTTGGCAAGCCCTACGAGTGGGCCGCCGAAGGCCCGAATCGATACGACTGCTCCGGACTGATCTGGGCCGCCTACCGCTCGAAGGGCGCCGACTACGACCAGCTGCCCCGGGTATCACGCGACCAGTACAACGCCACTCGCAGCCGCACCGTCGACCGCAACTCGCTGCTCCCCGGTGATTTGGTCTTCTTCGCCTCCAGTACCAGTTGGAGCAGCATTCACCACATGGGAATGTACATCGGCAACGGCAAGATGGTTCAGGCGCCGACCACCGGTGACGTCGTCAAGGTCTCTAGCGTTTGGTGGTCACGGTTCTTCGCCGCCACCAGGGTCATCCAGGAGGTGCCGGCCCCCAACGCGCCCCCCGTCCAGCCCACTCCCAAGCCCACGCAATCCAAGCCACCAACCCCACGACCCACTCCCACTCCCACCCCCACACCCACCCCACGCCCGACCTCGAGCACGACGCCGAGGCCCACTCCCACAAACACCAAGCCCGGTCCAACGGAGACACCCAGCCCCACAACCACCCCCAGCGCCACCACCACCAGCACACCGAGCCCTACGCAGACCAACGGTTCAATCACGGCGACTCCGTCCCCATCGTGATCCATGCTCACGAAGATTCGGCCCGCCGGCAGCGCCTCCTCACCTCTTGCCGCCCGAGGGCATAGCTTGCGGCAGCGTCGGGCGCAGTGACTGAAGGGCTCGGACGGCCCATGCCTGGCGGGTGCGTGCACCCGCCAGGCTGCTCATCCCGGGGATGGGGTCAGCCACGTCTGCAACTGCGGGCCGAACTGAGCCATCGGCGTGGAGGAAGCCGCCCTCGTCGGATGAGGTGACTGCACAGGTCCTCATCCCTTGGCCCACCCCTCGGGCCACGGCAGCGGTCGCTACGTTGCCGGCCGGGGGACGAGCGCTCAACCAACCGCGATGCGCCGAACCTGCGGTGGTGTCTCGCCCCATCCGCCCCAGTACCGGTCGGTCCGTCATTAGCCGCCTTCCGGAGTGGACGAATGCGACAGTCCCGGGCGTGTGCACCACGAAAAGGCCCTGTTCGAGAGCTGCAGACGCCGATCACTTGACATCTGATACCCCCCGGGGGTACACATCTACCACTTACCCATACCCCCTAGGGGCATAAGGAGTGGTTGAGATGTCATACGGATCCAAGCGGTGGTGGGCCCTCGGCCTCATCGCGCTCGCCCAGTTCATGGTCATCATGGACACATCGATCATCGGCGTCGCACTACCTCGGATGCAGGCCGATCTCGGCTTCTCGCCGGAAGACCTGTCCTGGGTTTTCAACGCCTACGTCGTCGCCTTCGGCGGGCTTCTGCTGCTCGGTGGCCGGCTGTCCGACCTGTTCGGCGCCCGACGCGTGTTCACCGCCGGCTGGGTGATCCTCCTGGTCGGCTCAGCCGCCGCAGGTCTGGCCGACAGCGTCGCTGTGGAGCTGGCCGCCCGCGCCACCCAGGGCGCTGGCGCCGCCCTCATCGCACCCTCAGCGCTGACCCTGCTGATGATGCTCTTCGGCGCCGAGCCGCGAGAACTCACCAAAGCCCTGGCTCTCTACGGGGCCGCCGCACCCGCCGGTGGCACCGCCGGCGTCTTCCTCGGCGGCGTCATCACCGAGTACGTGAGCTGGCCCTGGGTGTTCTACATCAACATCCCGATCGCCCTGCTCGCCGTCCTCGCCACCCCGGCGCTGATGCCGGCCGGCGGCGCCCGCCGCGGCTCCCTCGACATCGCCGGGGCGCTCACCGTCACCGCCGGTCTCGGCGCCGCCGTCTACGCCATCGTTCGCGCTCCCGAAGTCGGCTGGACCTCTGCCCAGACGTGGACGGTCCTCGCGGGCGCCGTCGTCGCGCTGGCGGCGTTCCTCGCCATCCAGGCGGCCCGTCGTGAGCCGCTGATGCGGCTATCCATCTTCCGCGCCCCGAATCTCGCCGCCGCCAACGTCGCCCAGTTGCTGCTCGGCGCGGCGTGGATTCCGATGTGGTTCTACCTCAACCTGTACCTGCAGCAGGTCCTCGGCTACAGCGCCTTCCCCAGCGGAGCGGCGCTGCTGCCAATGACCATCCTCATCATGGTCGGAATGATCGGCCTGGCTCCGCGCGCCATCAACCGGTTTGGCCCCAAGCCCCTGGTGGTGACCGGCCTCGCGGTCCTCGCCGCCGGCCTCGGATGGCTCGCCCTGATCCGTCCCGACGGCACGTTCCTCGCCGACGTCCTGCCCGCGTCACTTGTCGCGGCGCTGGGCATGTCGCTCGCCTTCATTCCATCCCTGGGCACGGCGATTTCCAGCGCTCGGCCCGAGGAAGGCGGGCTGGCCTCCGGCATCGTCAACACCAGCTACCAGGTCGGCTCGGCCCTCGGGTTGGCCGCCATGACCGCGGTCGCCGCGTCTCACGGGGCCGACCGGCTGGATGATCTGACGGCCTTGACCGACGGCTACTCGGCCGCCTTCATCGGCGCCGGCGTCATCGCCGCCGTCGGAGCTGGCATCGCCGCGATCACCCTACGAACCGCCGCGCCCCGTCCGCAGAACATCGCTGACGCTGAAGCCGCCCGGGTCCACTGACGGCTCGCTGTGGCACCCACCGCGATCGACCCAGCCTTGAAAGAGACAGCTATGTGCAACCTTCGGCCCCGATTCAGATCACCTACGACTACGCGACGAACGCCAGCACCGCCAACGGCGCCGTCGCCGTGAATGACAAGACCAGAGGGCAATGCCGTCCTCGTCCTGCCGTCTGATCACAGTGCTGGGGCGCCGGCCTTTACGGCCGGCGCCCCAGTGTGTGCAGTGCACCGTTTGGCAAGCTGGCTCTACTCGACATCCGCCCTGCCGCAGCATCTGATGTCTTCCGGGCAGGGCGTTGAGGTGCGATTGCTCAGACGTACCCGCACTGCCTCGCCTGACTTGACGATCGACGCGGTGTCTCGGAATGCGCCAGGACGTGCCCGGTGCGGTCGTGGGCCCGATTGCATGCCCGGCTCCAAGCGACCCGGGGAAGACACCCTCTACAACGAGCAGCGGCGACAGATGCCGGTTGCGGCATCTGTCCGCTGTCCGCCTTCCTGCACAAGACCGCCCCGTCGGCGCGGCGGCGGCCGGTCACTCAGGGCAGGTGAGGCCGACGGTCTGGCCTCGATCAGCCGCGCTTCATCAGCCGGCCGACGGCGGCCATCATCTCACTGGCCATCTCGTCGGCGCGGCCCTCAGCCGCCCCCTCGTGCATGCAGTGCCGGGCGTGGCCGTCGAGCAGCCCCAGCGCCACCTTGTCCAGCGCGGCCTGGATCGCGGAGATCTGGGTGAGCACGTCGATGCAGTAGCGGTCGTCGTCGACCATTTTCTCGATGCCCCGGACCTGGCCCTCGACGCGGCGCAGCCGCGCGAGCAACTGGTCCTTGCTGGCGGTGTATCCCCGGGTCGGGGTCGGCGTGGGTGTGGTCATACAGCCAAGGATAGCGTACCCCTTGGGGGTATGCTACGGTCGTCGGGACGGATACCCCCTCCCCGTATGTGGAACGCGAAGGGGTGGGGGAGTGTCCGTCCCGTAAGTACCCCCCTGGGGTATATCGTGAGCGTGTGCGAGAGGGGAACTACATGACCACCACCACGTACCAGGTGCAGGGGATGACCTGCGGGCACTGCGTCAACTCGGTCAGCACGGAGATCGGCGCCATCTCCGGCGTCAGCGATGTCTCGGTGGACCTCGCCAGTGGGCAGGTCACCGTGACCAGCGAGGCGCCCCTGGACCCGGCGGCCGTACGGGCTGCCGTCGACGAGGCCGGCTACGACCTCGTCAACGCCTGACAATTCCCACCCACTCCGCAGAACCGAGGTGCCAGTCACATGAACACGGCGACAAAGTTGAGTGGTTTCGCCCTCGGCCTCGCGGTGGTGTTCGGCGCGGCGTACGGGGTCGGCCAGGTAGCCGACCCCGTCGCGCCGGCCGCGGAGAGCCGCCATGACACCGCCGGGCACGACGACGCCAGCCACGATGACACTGGATCCGAAGCTGCCCGGCAGATCCCCGGCGGGCTGCTGGTGTCCGACCGGGGCTACACCCTGACCCCCGTCACCGCCCCAGCGAACGAGTTCGCCTTCCGGATCAACGGCCCCGATGGGCGGGCCGTCACGACCTTCGACGAGGCGCACGACAAGCGGATGCACCTGATCGTCACCCGGCGTGACCTCTCCGGCTTCCGGCACGTACACCCCGAGATGGCCCCGGACGGCACATGGCGGGTCGCCTCGCCGCTCGGAGAGCCCGGCACGTGGCGCGCCTTCGCCGACTTCACGCCCAGCGGAGCCCAGCCGGTGACCCTCGGTGTGGACGTGCCCGTACCCGGCCCGTTCACCCCCCGCCCGCTGCCCGCCCCCGCGACCAGCAGCACCGTCGACGGCTACACCGTCACCATCGACGGCGCCCTCCAGCCCGGCCGCACCGCCAAACTGACCCTGACCATCAACCGCGACGGCGCTGCCGTGACCGACCTTCAGCCCTACCTAGGGGCATACGGGCACCTGGTCGCGCTGCGTCAAGGTGACCTGGCGTACCTGCACGTACACCCGGACGGCGTGCCCGGCGACGGGCGGACCACCTCAGGCCCGCAGGTCACCTTCTTCGCCGAGGTCCCATCCGCCGGCACATACCGGCTGTTCCTCGACTTCCAGCACCAGGGCACCGTCCGTACCGCGGCGTTCACCCTCACCGCTGGCGACGCCGCCGACGCTGGCGGACCCGCCGAACCCGCGGCGCCTGCCACGCCAACCCCGTCAGAGAGCGCCGGGCACGGCGAACCCGGCCATGGCCACAACTGAAGCGGAGCTTGTCATGACCTCACCCGCCAAGCCGCTGAGCGTTGCGCCGAACCAGATCGAACTGGCTATCGGCGGGATGACCTGCGCCTCCTGCGCCGCCCGCATTGAGAAGAAACTCAACCGCCTGGAGGGCGTGAGCGCCACCGTCAACTACGCCACGGAGAAGGCCACCGTCCGCTACGACGACACCCTCACACCGCAGGACCTGATCGCGACGGTCGAAAAGACCGGCTACACCGCGGTCCTACCCCCACCGCCCTCGGCCACGTCGTCCGACGCCGCCGAGCCAGTAGACGAGCTGCACAGCCTGCGGACCCGGCTCTGGGTGTCGGTGGCGCTCAGCGTGCCGGTGGTCCTGCTGGCCATGGTGCCGACCTGGCAGTTCAACTACTGGCAGTGGCTGTCATTGACCCTGGCCGCCCCGGTGGTGGTCTGGGGTGGGCTGCCCTTCCACCGGGCGGCCTGGACCAACCTGCGGCACGGCGCGGCGACCATGGACACCCTGATCTCGCTGGGCACGCTCGCCGCCTTCGGGTGGTCGCTCTGGGCGCTCTTCCTCGGCGACGCCGGGATGCCCGGGATGACGCATCCGTTCCGCTTCGACATCACCCGCACCGACGGCGCCGGCAACATCTACCTGGAGGCGGCCGCCGGGGTGACGGTGTTCATCCTGGCCGGCCGCTACTTCGAGGCCCGCTCCAAGCGGACCGCCGGCGCCGCCCTGCGCGCCCTGCTCGAACTCGGCGCCAAGGAGGTGGCGGTGCTCCGCGACGGGGTGGAGACCCGGATCCCCGTCGACCAGCTCGCCGTCGGCGACCGGTTCGTGGTCCGCCCAGGCGAGAAGATCGCCACCGACGGGGTGGTGGACGAGGGCACCTCGGCCGTCGACGCCAGCATGCTCACCGGCGAATCGGTCCCGGTCGAAGTGGGTCCCGGTGACACCGTGGTGGGCGCCACCGTCAACGCCGGCGGCCGACTCGTCGTCACCGCCACCCGGGTCGGCGGAGACACCCAACTCGCCCAGATGGCCAAGCTCGTCGAGCAGGCCCAAACCGGCAAGGCCGCCGTGCAGCGCCTCGCCGACCGGATCTCCGGCGTGTTCGTGCCGATCGTCATCACGCTCGCCGTCGGCACCCTCGGATTCTGGATCGGCAATGACGGTGGCCTCACCGCCGCGTTCACCGCCGCCGTGGCCGTGCTGATCATCGCCTGCCCCTGCGCGCTCGGCCTGGCCACGCCGACCGCGCTGCTCGTCGGCACGGGCCGGGGCGCCCAACTCGGCATCCTTATCAAGGGACCGGAGATGCTGGAGTCGACCCGGCGGGTGGACACCGTGGTGCTGGACAAAACCGGCACGGTCACCACCGGGAAGATGACCCTGGTCGACGTGGTCCCCGCCGACGGGCAGGACGCTGACGAACTGCTGCGCCTCGCTGGCGCACTGGAGGCCGCAAGCGAGCACCCGATCGCCCAGGCGGTCGCCGCTGGCGCCGCCAAGGCCGGCGCGCTAGCGCCGGTGGAAGGCTTCGCCAACGCCGAAGGGCTTGGCGTGAGCGGCACCGTTGACGGTCGCGAGGTACTGGTCGGTCGGCTTCGGCTGCTACGCGAGCGCGGCCTGGACGTACCGCCCGAGGTCGAGCAGGCCGCGGCCGACGCGCAGACGGCAGGTCACACAGCGGTTCTGGCAGGCTGGGGTGGTCGGGCCCGAGGGGTGCTGGTGGTCGCCGATGTGGTCCGGCCAACCAGTCGAGCCGCGATCGGCCAGCTCCGGTCACTGGGGCTGACCCCGGTGCTGCTCACCGGCGACAACACCGCCGTCGCCCGAACCGTCGCGGCGGAGGTCGGCATCGATGAGGTGATCGCTGAGGTCATGCCGGCTGACAAGGTCGACGTGGTCAAGCGGCTGCAAGCCGACGGCAAGGTTGTCGCGATGGTCGGTGACGGAGTCAATGACGCCGCCGCGCTGGCCCAGGCCGATCTGGGCCTGGCCATGGGCACCGGCACCGACGTGGCGATCGAGGCATCGGATCTGACCCTGGTCCGCGGTGACCTAACGGCCGCCGTGGACGCCATCCGGCTCTCCCGCCGAACCCTTCGCATCATCAAGAGCAACCTGTTCTGGGCCTTCGCCTACAACGTGGCCGCTCTGCCGTTGGCCGCGGCCGGTCTGCTCAACCCGATGATCGCTGGCGCGGCAATGGCCTTCTCGTCGGTGTTCGTGGTGGCCAACAGCCTCCGGCTGCGCCGCTTCCAACCCGTCAGCTAGCCCATCGCACACGAGGCGCAGCTGCCCGGCACTGTGCCCGGAGATCAGCAGGTCGAGCTGCCCCAGGACCAGGGCGGCGTCGACCCCACCGATCCTGGCGGCCCAGGAGCCACGACCGGGACCCGCTCCGTTGGTGACCGGAACACGGATACGGCCGATGTGGCAACACGCCACATCGGCCGTATCCATACCTGGGTATCTCCGTGGGCCGCCAGTCGAAGCGGGCTTTCCCGCCGTGTGCGCGAGAGAAGGACGATCTTGTTCAGCCCATCCGATCAGGGCTCCGGCGGCTCTATCGGAGTTGATCGCGCAGATCGTTCATCTCGGAGACGTCCTGCAGCTGCTCATCATGGATCTTCTTTGCCAGCTCCGCCGCCTGGCCGGTACCGGTGGCCGACTCCATGTCCGCCATCATGATCGCCGACATGTGGTGACTGCTGAACATGTCCAGCCACGCGAGGTCGAACTCGCGGCCGGACAGCGACTGCAATTGGCTCATCTCCTGCTCATTGAACCGTGACAGCGGCGGCTCCGGCGGCTGCGCGCTCATGTTGGCACCCTGGGCGACCTGCCGAAGCTCGGGCAGTTCGGCCTGCTGATTCCGCTGGGAGCGTTCGGCGATCGCCTTCACTCCCGGAGTTGAAGCCTTATCTATTGCCAGCTGCGCGAGTTCGATGCCTTCTTCATGGTGGGACACCATCATGGCGGCGAACATGGCCGATCCGTGGGTTGGTCCTGATGGCGACGGGCTAGCCGGACTGGGCGCCGCGAAGGCTGCCACGTTGCCACTTCCGCCGACGGCGACGGCCAGTGCAATCAACGCGCCTGCCCCGATGACCCGGAAGCGTCGTCTGCTCATGTCGTGCCTCCACACTGACCCCGAAGGGCCTTGATGAGGATCCGATAGCGCGAGCGGTGGCCACGCACATCGGAGAAATCTGGGCGGCAGCGCATACCCCTGCAGCCGCTGCACTAACTCGACCTCTCCGCCGGCCAGCGTCGGGCAGGGGCCACCTTGGCCGCGGGTCTCCATCGGAGCTGAACAAGCCCTAGCGACGCTCGCCGGAAACGCATCAAGCGCTCGCGACGCCGTGCTCGCCACAGCTGTGACCGTGAGCCGTCCAGCAGCCGTCCTGATGCTCAGCCCGCTTGGCGCCGCGTGGACCGGCTTGCGATGCCCGCCTTCGCTCAGGGTCGACGCGCACCCATGTACGGCATGGAGTCCAGACGCGCCATCTTCACCGGCACCCCGGCACGAGAAGCATGAACGATAAGACCATTGCCCACATACATGCCGACGTGATGCAGGTCGCTGTAAAAGAAGACCAGGTCGCCAGAGCGCAGGTCAGCCCGGGAGACAGGGGTTCCCTGGCGCCACTGGGCACCGGTGAAGTGGGTCAGCGACACTCCCGCCGCCTTCCACGCATACTGCGTCAGCCCCGAGCAGTCAAAGGAGTCCGGCCCATCCGAACCCCACACATACGGCTTGCCGATCTGCGCGCACGCCACCTTCACCGCTGTCCCGGCGGCACCGCCGGGGTTGACCGCTGGGCAGGAGCCAATCCGCAGCGACGCCGTCGACGCGCTTGATCCGCCGCCGCTCCGAGTCCGCAAAGTCTCGAGCCGGTCAACTTCGGCCTGGATCACCTTGCGGCGTCCCGCGAGTTCGGCGTCCAGCCGCTTCTGCTTCGCGACCAGCGCTTCGACGCTCTCGCGCTGACGCATCAGATCGTCACGCGCTGCCACCACCCCGGCGATCGCCCGGTTGTTGGACCGCGAAACGTAGTCGAGCATCGCTAACCGATCCGACATCGACTGCGGGTCGCCCGTCGCCAGGACGGCGTTGATGTACGAGGCGGGGCCCAGCCGATACTGCCGCGCCGCCAACCCGTTCACCTGCCCCTGAGACAGTTCAACCCGTAGTTGCAGGGGCTCGATCTTCTTCTGCAGTACCGCGGACTTGGCTTTGTTGGACTGCAGCTCCGCATGGATCCCGTTGTACTGCTCGATGACCGGTTCGAGTTTCTCCCACGCCGCATCGAGCTGCCGCTCAATCTCCGCGGCGGACGGCTCGGCTCTCGCTGGCACCGCGACGCTCACCCCGCCTGCCACGCTGACCAACGCGACCATGACCGCACCGACCAGCAGGCGGTTCACGCGTGACCTCACCACTGCACACCCTCTCGGCCGAGCGGATTCGGCTGACACGTCGTCGGGCACGTTGAGCGGCCGTCCCCACACGGCGGCATCTCCCATGCCTGAAGTGCGGGCCGGGCCGATCACACCGGAGGTTACACAGGCGCCGCTGAGCCGTCTACTACCAGCTGTTAGTAGTCGGCGGAAGCGGGTAGGCGCGGGGACCAGCGGCGACGTGAAAGCGAGGACCGAGTGATATCGACGAGTCGAGCACCGACGGCGAAAGCACCCACGTTGATCCGGATCAGCTACCCGTCGAATGATGTGCGCACCTACCGCGGGCCAGCACGCCAGGCGCGAGGCTAGGCGCCCACTGATGACACCGCGACACGAGGCTCGGCTGGCTGAGCCTCACTGCGACGCCGACGCAGTGGCGGTCATGGATGCGCCTTGCGGTGTCCGTAGCTGGTGAGCCCTCGGGGCTTGACCACAGACAGGACCAATGCCGTGAGCAGGAGCGCCACTGCTGCTCCGGCATGCAGGACGGGGGAGGGACTGCGCAGGAGATGGAGATCTGCTGGGCTGGTCGCGTTGCGGGCTAGCGTCGCCAAATTCCCCAGAGTCTGCATGTACAGCAGGAGCACGCCGACCGCGACAAGGTTCATCGCCAGCTTGGTGAGGATCCAATAGTGCCGGAACAACCCCCACCTGCTGCCTAGGGACTGTACGAGGCCGGTCAGCAGGGACGCGAGGCTCAACGGGATGAGGGCGTACCAGCCGACGACCTCCAGAACAAGGTAGGCCCCGCGCGTCATCGCAGCGTCACTAGCGAGCCACCCCGCCACGGCGAGAACCAAAGACGTCACCACCGCGCCTAGCCAGCCGACTGAACACCCGATGTGCATCACCAACGCGACCTTGCGACCACGCGGGCTCAAGCGCACGACCGGCACGCCCCGCGCCCGCTGTCCACGCCCAAGGTCGCAAGCGGAGAGGCGCCGACAGCGGCGGTCGCACCGTGCATGTGCCGGCCGGGCCCGTGACCGGCGAGCAGCATCGCGATCACCAGCAATACCAGCGCTGCCCCGACCACCGCCAGCACCTTGAACCAGCGCGGGGCCCGACCAGTCGCCGTCGCGCGAGCATCGGCCGAGTCCTTCACCGGAGGAATGGTCGAACTCTGACCGTCGCTGTTCACTGTTTGATCATCCATGGAGCATCTGCCTCTCAAGCCTCTATCGGTTTTTCGAGACAGAGTGTCGCACCTTGAGTCATGGTGACGCCAGGGGGCCACCACGTATGATTTCTTCGTGCCCAGGCTCTGGACGACCACGATCGAGGAACACCGCCGGACCGTGCAGGCCGCCGTACTCGACGCGACCGCCGACCTCGTAGCACAGCACGGACTGACGTCGGTGACGATGTCGCAGATCGCCAAAGCCACCGGAATCGGGCGGGCGACGCTCTACAAGTACTTCCCCGACGTCGAAGCCATCATGATCACGTGGCATGAACGGCGAATCGGGCACCATCTCGACCACCTCGCAGCCATCGGCTCGAAGGATGGCGGCCCGGAGCAACGGCTCCACGCCGTGCTGAATGCCTACGCGACCATCCAGCATGGGCACCGCGACCATCCGCTCGCGTCGCTGCTGCATCGAGGCCCTCATCTGCTCCAGGCACGTCGCCACCTGCGCGACTTCTTCGCCGAACTGCTCTCCGAGGCCGCGGCAGACGGACACGTCCGCGACGACATCGCGCCGAGCGAACTCGCGGACTACTGCCTGCATGCCCTTGACGCCGCGACCGAGCTATCGACCGGCGCCGCTGTCAACCGGCTTGTCGCCGTCACGGTCGCGGGGCTACGCCCCTAGGATCTGCGTCGAAAGCCGAGGCGGTGGTGGATGGAGGCATGGCCGGCGATATGCCCCTGGGCTGCCCGCGAGGCCGCCCGCCTGGCGTGTGACGCTTGGACGTCACGTTCGACTACGGTGCCTTTTCTCTGGGCTTGGGGCGGGATTCCCGCTCATGGTGGGCGTTCCTGCCGCGGAGTCGTGGGCATGGCACGCCCGGAAGGGCTGGTCCTCTCGGCACGCCTGGCCACCGGGGTGCGGGCGTGGTCGGACTGGAAGGACCTGCACAGCGAGTACGGCGGTGGTCGGGTCGCCACCGACGAGCAGTACCGGGAGTGGATTGGCCAAGGCCGGAAGCTGGCTCGGGGACTGTCGGAGGAGACCGGTGCGACGGTCGCCTACCCGGGGGATCGCGGCGAGCCGATCCCGACTCCCCGCCACTGCGCTAGGCGGAGTCGGTTACGGCCATTCGTTTGATAACCGCGGAGTGGAGGATCGCCCAGGTAGTGCGCGGCAGTTTTGTCGAACGGGTTAGCGACCGCACTTCAGCCCCCGGTCCAGGCCGGGCGGAGCTGCCCAGGTGGGACAGCGGGGCGCAGACGACCCGGCCTGGACTGCCGCGCTTTCGTCAGGCGGGGACCGCCTCGTAACCGGCTTCCTGGATCGCCCTCACGATGATGGCGTCGTCGATGTTCACGTCTGACGTCACCGTCACCTGACCGGTGGCAGAGTCCGCCTCGACGCTGGCGATGCCCTCTACCGCACCGACTCCGGCCTTCACCTTGTTCGCGCAGCCGTTACAGGTCATTCCGTTGACCTTGTAGGTCTTGGCACCCACGACCATCCCCTTTCTCCTATACCCCTACAGGGTATGCACTTGCTCGGACCCTACGTCACAGGAGTGGGACCGGACAACCCCCACCCCCTACGGGTATCCAGGCCTCCACGGCGTGCGTCGTCGGCTCACGCACCCCAGCCAGGTCCTGGCTCGGGTGCCTCAGAGCCTTCCGGCGCACACAACGGGGCCTGTCGCAGAGGCATCCTGATGCGGCGATGTCGCTTGTCCGGCGGAGACTGCTTGCCGGCCGGCGCAATCCAACGCCTGCCCTTGCCGAATGTGTCGCCGGTGGAGTCCCACCCGACCGGCGACACGTTCAGGGGTCAGCTACTGGAGCGTGGCCTGGGCGTGATGATGAAGGCCAGGCCAGCGGCGGCGGCCGCGATGATGGCGCCGGTGGTAAAACCACGGGAGAACCCTTCAGTGCTGGTCCCGGCGATACTTGCCGCGGCCATGCTCGACACGACAGCGGCGCCGAGCGATGCCCCGAACTCGTGGAACGTGCTGACAATTCCAGACGCCAGCCCGGCCTCTCGTGGATCGATCTGCCCTAGAGCAGTAGCGGATGCGACGACGAAGACCGCCCCGGTGCCGGCGGCGGCAAGGCTGACGCCGGAAACCATGGCCACGGTCCCGCCCCATAGCGCGGGGATCACGAAGCCCGCCGCAGCGAGGAGAAGTCCCAGCACGGCGAGGGTGCGCGGGCCCGTACGACCAACGACGCGGCCCGCTGCGTTGGCCCCGAGCATGGTCGCGAGCGCTACCGGGAGAAAGAGCAATCCGGTCTGCAGGGCGCCGTAGCCGCGGTGGTCCTGAAGGTAGAACGACCCGAGGAAGAAGACAGTGATCATCAGGGCGGTGGCCACCAGGATCAGCAGAGTCCCGGTCGCCACCGGTCGGCGCAACAGCAGTCGCAAATCCATGAGCGGGCTCGCCGCGAGGCGCTGACGGACAACGAAACCACCGTAGAGAGCCACCGCCGTTGCGAGGAGCGCCGCGGTCGTTGGGGTGCCCCAGCCCTGGTCTCCAGCTCTGATCAGTGCGTAGATCAGGGTTCCGGTGGCAGCGGTCACCAGCGCCGCTCCCGGTACGTCAAGCCGCCCCGGCGCCCCGGTGCTCTGCTGCGGCGGGAGTTGCGCCCGCAGGATGAGCAGCAGGACGAGTCCCACCGGGACGTTGATGAAGAACACCCACGGCCAGCCCGGTCCGGCGGTCAATAGGCCACCGAGAAGGACCCCCAGGGCGGCCCCGCTGCCACCCAGTGCAGACCAGATCCCGAGGGCCTTGTTGCGTTCATCGCCCTCGAAAATCGTGACGACCAGAGAGAGCGCGGCGGGGGACAGGATCGCCGCAGCAACGCCTTGGGCGATGCGACCGCCCAGCAGCATGGGGCCGTTGGTTGCCAGTCCGGCGAGCAGGGACGCGGCCGTGAACAGAAGGAGCCCCACGATGACAAGGCGTCGGGCTCCGAACAGGTCGGCGGCGCGGCCCCCGAGTAGCAGCAGGCCACCGAAGGCGAGGGTGTAACCGCTCACTACCCAGGTGAGGGTCTCCCGCCCGAGGCCGAGGTCCGCACCCACGTGGGGAAGGGCGATCGCGACCACTGTGACATCCAGGATCAACATCAACTGGGCGACGCCGACGAGGCCCAGGATCTTCCAGCGGTGCGGGTTGGGACCGCGGGTCGGACTCGTCGGGGCCATGGTTTCGGCCATGACTATCCGCCTCCTTCAGGTAAGTTGAACATGAGTGTTCGAGTTGTAGCGGCTACCATAACTCATACAGGTCTGTTCGACTTGAAGGAGTTGCATGTCCCACTCGGGAACCAGCCAGGCCCGCAGAGCCGACGCTCGGCAAAACGTCGAGAAGATCCTGGACGCCGCGATCACCAGCCTCAGTCGAAACGCCGACGCGAGCGTGAGCGAGATTGCCCAGGCCGCAGGAGTGGGTCGAGTGACTCTCTACGGGCACTTCCCGACTCGGGACGCCCTCATCGAGGCTGCGCTGGTACGAGTCATATCCGAGGGCGAGGCGGTCCTGGCAAGTCTGGATCTCTCAGGCAGCCCTCGACGGGCATTGCGCGTCCTGATCGAGTCAAGCTGGCTGCTGATCGCCCGGGCGAGCGCCGTCCTTGCAGCGGCTCAGGCGGCGCTCCCTCCCGGACGGATACACCAACTACACGCCGAACCTGCTCAGCGCGTAGATGAGTTGATCCGTCGCGGCCAAGCCGAAGGAGCCTTTCGAGATGACCTCCCGGCGACCTGGCTGACCAGCGTCCTGCACCACTTGCTGAAGGGCGCGGCGGTGGACGTAGCCAACGGGCTCCTAGCGCAGGTGGACGCGCCACGTCTCATCGCCGAGACCGTCCTGGCCGCCTACACGCGTGCCGACACATAGCAGCCGCTTGCGGTTCATCGGCCCCAGGCTCGACGCCGGCAAACGGAACGGGGGTCCTCCACCTCGCCTGCTGTTGCCTCGTCCAGTTCCCAGCAAATCGAGCCGGCAGCCCAGCCCCTGCTCGACGACCCCACCTTGATGGCCTCCCTGAGGACCTACATCTGTGGGGCTCGTGAGCTGCCGTGCCCGCCATCTTGGGTTGACCCGACAATCATGGCGAAGGATGGGGACTCGATCAGGGCCCATCTACCGGTAAAGAGCGACACGGCCGGTGCCGAGTCAGCTGGCAGGTGCCTAAACGATCGGTGCTGCGGGCGGTGTGGCGGCAGCGTCACCGGCGGCAGCGCGGCCCATTCATAGCGTGTGCGGTAGCACACACATCGTGATCGCAGCTGGCGTCCGAGCAGCGAGCGGCTAGCTCCAACATCCCCAGTAGACGCTCAACGCGCCCACGATCGAGCGTCCGCTCTAACTTGATCTTAACCTGTGCGGCGTGGACGGGGATTGACGGACTTCGGCTTCTTTGTGGCCGGTTTCTTGGCGATCGTGGTGGTCGCGGTGTGGACGTCGTGGGGTGGGGTGGGGTGGTTGTTGCGGCGGCCGGGTGGTCGTCCCGGTCCTGGCCGGGAGGGTTTGGGCGCCCCGGACGGGCAGGTGGGAGGCTGCCGCACAGCTTTCGATCTTCAACTGTCAACAGGTCCTCGGCCTGGCATCGTGCTGGAAGATCTTGTTCAGGTTGTGCACCGCGCCGAGGAGTTTGATCTCGGTGTCGATGGCGGCGGTGCCGCGTTGGTGCAAGCGGCGTCCGAACCGCTGGAACAGCTGGGCGAAGCCTGGTTCGACGAGGGCGACGCGGCGAGCGTAGAGCTGCCTGTCCTACCAGATACGTCGGCTCCTGGACCTGGCCGCGGGCTACGCGGGTAACGGCGGCCGTCCTGGTAGAGCCACCTGCAGAACCGCGGCCCGCCATCACATCCGGTAGCCGGCCCGCAGTCTCCCCGCGCGGTCATCGTCATGCCCGTCGACGACCAGGCGCGCCGGTTCGCCGTCGCCGCGCAGCACGCCAATGACCGCGGCTACGAGGTGACAGCCGTCGCTCCGGGCATGGTGGCGCTGCGCATGGTCCTCGACGGGCAGGCCGATGTGGTGATCGCCGCGCAGGCCCTTGACTTGCCGGAGGTGGAGATCGCCGACCGGCCGCCGCCGGTGGTCCCCCGGCAGCCCGCCTCTCCTGCTGTTGTTCCGCCGAGCCGGCGCCGGCCACGCCTGGCGAGTCGCAGGTGCGACACGTGACGGACCCGTGACTGTGAGCGCTAGGCATGTGGCGATGTTGGGTCTGCGGCCGCTGGTGGCCGCTGCCGTGGGCATGCCGCCGATGTCGTCAGCGCCGCCGTCAGATGCGGCGCGACTACCTGCGTCGAGCAGCGCCGCAGGACGCGCTACGGGACATGACTCTACGCAAGGACGATCAGATGTAACGCTGCGACCCTGACCGGCGCATGTATACCGGACGCGCGGTGTGAGCGCTCCACGCGGCAAGGGCGGGGCTGCCCACCCTCCAATCGCCCGAGGGCGACCCCGCCCTTTGCCGCGACCTGCTGAGCATTGACCGCCGCGGGGGTACGGGTGCCGGTTAGAGCTCGCCCCCGCACAGGCACAGCAAAATCAGTACGGCGGCCACCAGGGCTGCCTGCTCACCGGTCCACGCCGGCTTCACGACGACACCACCGTGGGTGGGCGTGACACGGGCCGCCGTACGCCAGTCCCGCTTGACCTAGACGCGGGTCGGGCCGCTTCATGTGGTGACGCGGAAACCGGCAGATGTAGCCACCGCAACCGCCTGGTCGATCGGCACCTGCCACGCGCGGCTGCGCACGCTGCCCCTCGGGGAGAACGGGCTATCCGGCGGGGTGGAGGTGGCGGACACGGGGACTCGAGGGGCGGCGGTGTCGAAGCCAAGCGGTCAGTCGAGCACCGTAGGTACAAGCCGCAACACGAAGCAACGGTGTGAACCGGATGTAACGGTGCATGGCCAGACGGCGCATGTACATCGGATGCGGTGCCAGCATCCACATGCGACAGGGGCGGGGCGCCCGGCCCCTCCCCGACCCCCGGAGGGTGGTCCCGCCCCTGACGCATCCTCGGCGCGCGACGCCTAGCTATTCTTCGTCGCCCGGGAAGAAGTCGTCCAGATACTGCGTGCGCATGTACTCGCGCGACCTCTCCGGCGTCGGCTTGGCGGACGCGGCCTCGGCGATCCGTGCAACGGCCTCAGTCGACAGGACGCCCGCCTGCTGAAGCTCCGCAATGAGCGTCGATGCGGGCCTCGTGGATCAGCGAATTCCGGGTTAGGGCCTCAGCCCTCGGCTGCCAGCCCATGCCGACCATGCTGCGTTGCCTCGGATCGCCCTCCTCGGTGACCAGCACCAGAAGATAGCGGGCACCCCGGCGATGCGAACCGTCGGGGTACCCGTTCAACAGACCACTACTTTATCGACTCGACCTTCGCAGCCTCTGAAAAAGAAGCCAAAGGCCATCAAAGACATAAATGCCGATGAGTAGTTGCGCTACATAGAATGGCAACTTCCATAAGCCGGGTGCCCAATGGTCAGGGCGCCACTCCTCCAGTAAATAGAAGATGCTGATCGCGCCCATGGCTCGCAGCAGCTCTGGCGCTCTTACAGGAGATTCTTTCTTGGGCTCTGACATGCTCCGCTACCAACCCCGCTCCATGCGATACCTGTTGCCCATTCCGACCACGCAGCCGCCCACTGCCCACCAACCGAAAGCCCGGAAGTTGAATTTGCGCCACTCCTTCTTGGCTCCCGTGTCGAAGAACTTGCCTAGCTGTGCCAACCCGGAACCTGCCATACACGACCGTGTGTACCTGTGATTCCAGAACTTGCGCGCCGGGCGCGAGATGTAGCGCTGCTTCCAGCGGTTGGCCTTATCACCGATCCGGTGAGCAGTGCAGTCCCAGCAATATTTCGAACGCCCCTTTCCGGTGCTGTATCCCCAACACCATTTGAAGACGCACCTGCGCTTGCCGTCAAGGTCGGTGCTGTTGGCCGGGTCTGCGCACGTGTACTCGTATCGGTTGCAGCTACCCCCGTAGACGGGGTCGGTCTGGAGGAAGCGGCCGGTGATCGTGTTGTAGAGGCGAACGCCCATGAGAATGATGCCTGACGGTGTGTCCGCTGCTCGCTGCTTGGCGCCGAGCCAGCCGTAGCGCTGCGTGCCGGTGTCGTCGGGGTTGCGCGGGGTGCCGTACTCGTCGGCTTCGGTGGTGCGAGATAGACCCTCGTCGTCGGCGTGGATCGTCGCGATCAGGTCGCCGTGCAGGTTGGTGATCTGCCAGTCGACCTGCGCGCTTTCGCTGTCGAAGATGCCGGCCATCGTCGACAGGCCGGACACCGGTCGGGTGATTTGGTCGGCGCTCTCCTGTGTCCACGACGGGCTGTCCTCGTCCCCGTCGTAGTGGTGCACCGACTGGATGGCGGTCCCGCTGGCGTTGTCGGTCCATGAACGGACTCGCTCACCGGTCACGTCCAAGACGTAATCCGTCATGCGTCCGCCCTGGGTGATCGTGTCCACCAGGTCCGTCGAGTGGTACGCGAGGGTCGCGTTCCCGCCCGACGTGACGGCGGTGTCGATCGCGGGCACCGTCGTCGTGCGGCCCAACGCGTCGTACACGTAACCGGCGGTGTTGACCCGGTCTGCCGTGTCGTAGGTCCAGGTTCGCGACGATGCCGGAGTCGACGTCTGGCACTCACCGTCGGTGCCCGGGCCGTAGGCGCTGGCCGAGGTGCGGTTCGACGAGGTGCTGAACCCGTACGAGCGGGCGGTGCACTGCCCGCCGATGGTGTCGCGCAGGGTGGTCAGCCGGCCGGCTTGGTCGTAGGTGTAGCTCTGGGTGGACAGCGTCGAGGCGTGGTCCCGCCACTGTCCATGCGTCGATTCCACGACGGACTCTGTGTAGAGGGTGCAGTCGCTCGCCGCGCAACCTGGCTTGACGTAGGTCATGCCAACCTGGGTGCCCGTCTCGTCGGTATCCGTGGTGACCTGCACGCCGTTTGGCCAGGTCTCGGATGTCATTTTGCCGTCGGCGTCGTAGCTGCCGGAGAAGGTGCCGGCTTGTGTGTCGTTGATTGAGGTGAGCAGGCCACGCCGCTCGGCGCCGTCGTCGTAGGTGTAGGTCCGGGTGGCCTTGCCGTCGTTGCTGGTCGCCACCCGCCCGAGCAGGTCGTGCGTGGTGGTCGAGGTGACTCCGTCGGCGTCGGTGTAGGACGTCTGCCGGCCCAGGCCGTCGTAGCCCTTCTCTACCTGCGCCGTGGCTAGCCCGCCGAGCACCGACTGAACGCGCAGCAGCCGCCCGGTCGCCGCCTCATACACTTTGCGGCTGATCGGCACCGCCGTGCCGAGCCCCGACGCCGCCACGCTGGTTTCGTACGCTCGGGCGGCGTTGTCGTAGGTCGTGGTGGTGGTGCGTAGGGTGCCGGCGCTGGTCTTCTCGGTGACGATCCTCGGCTGGTTGAACATGTCGTAGGTGGTGGCCTTGGCCGGCAGTTCCGGCCCGCTGGCGGCTTGGCCGCCGGGCTGTACCCGGCAGGGCAGGTTGGACCACTCCGGCTTCAGGTCACACTCGGTGTAGCCGGAACCCGAGGTCGCGCGGTAGTAGATGGTCTTTTGGGTGGCGGGCGTGTTGGTGGTGGCGCCGCCTGCCGGAGCCGTGGTTGAGGTGGTCTGGGCGGTGATCGGGTCGTACGTGGTGCGGGTGGTCTGGGCCAGCGCGGCCGGGTCGACCGTCACCACGGTCGGCTGGCGCAGCGCCCAGTCGTAAGTGGTGGTGGTGGTCTTCTGGTCGGTGTCGCTCTCCACGCCGTTGCTGTCCCAGATCCGGGCGGCGACGGCCTGGGTGGTCACCAGGTTGTACGGGCCACCTGTGGTCGGCGCTCCCTGGTCGTAGGTGTTCATGGTGTGCTTGCGCCCACGCACGGTGGTGCCGTTCGGCAGCATCACGTCGTGTTCGGGCTCCAAGGTGCTGGTGAGCCGTTGCCCGTCGGAGGAGTAGATGTTAAGGGTGGAGCGGCTGCGGGCGAGCATGCTCTCCGCCGCCGCGTCGTCTGACGAACCGGCGTTGAGTGCCCGTGCCCGGTTGCCGGCGGTCAGCGTGCGGATGGTGTTGCCCCATTGGTCGTACCAGGTGGCGCCAATGTGGTTCCCCGGTGTGGCGGTATTGACCTCTCGGGCGTTGGCGTCGAGGTAGGTCACCGTCGCCCTCTCGTACGACGACGGCAGGGTGCCCGCTTGGGGGTTACCGTCCGGGACCTGATTGGCCGGGAAGACCGCGGTGGCGTCGGTTGGTGCTTCGGTCTGGGCCCATCGGCTGGTCTGCCCGGGTGAGAGGTCGTAGGGCGCGCCGGCGCCGGAGACCGGGACCTTGTAGACCACCGTCTGCGTGGCGGTTCCGGCGGTCAGCGCCGAGCGGGTCACCTTGTGCAGCCGGCCCAGCCCGGGGTCACCCGGGATGGTGGTGTAGCTGAGCTGCCACGGCTCTTGGGCGATCGGCTTGACGACGCTGAGGATCCCGCCTGCGGTGTAGTCGTAGGTGTCCCAGAGATGCCGGGTGGTGCCGGCGTCGTTCCAGTCCAGGCGCGGGTCCCAGCTGGCCCGGAGCTTCCCAGCGTTGTCGTACGTGTACCGAGCCATCGGCACCGTCCGCATCGCGGGAGTTGCCAGGTCCGGGTCCCAGGCCGTGAAGGAGATTTCCTTCACTCGGCCCGTGTGATCGCCCCAGGATGCCTCCACCGTGCCGGTCGCGGTGGTGGTTGACGCGTAGGTGAAGGTGAGGGCTCGGCAGCCGCGGGTCAGGGTGGCGCAGTTGACACCGTCGGGCACCGGCGCCAGCATCCGGGTGGGCCGAACTATCTCTTTGTTGTTGATCGTCACCTTCTCCCAGCTCAGGGTGCTGGTCTGGTTGCTGCCCGGCGCGGTGACCGAGGTCGGGAAGTACTTGCCGGCCGCGGTGCCGGTGACCCGGGTGAACCGCACCGTGTTGCCGTCGTTGTCGGTGACGGTGTACTTGTCGCCGGCGCCGTCGTAGGCCAGCTTCAGCGATTCCATCCCGACCTCCGGATCGAAGGCCGCCGCGGTGCGTTTGGTGAACCCGATCGTGTCGCCCTCGGGTAACCCGACCTGGATGAGTGAGCCGTAGACGGTCAACGCCGTGTAGGGCGCATTGGTCTCCTCGATCACCGTGCCGGAGACCCAGCCGGGGCCGAACATGTTCGCCGCGTCGGTGTCGTTCGCCCGGCGGGTGTTGTAGGAGCGGGTGACCGTCAGGTCACTGCCGAACGAGTCCACGGACACGTCGCTGTCGGACAGACTGTAGTTACCGGTGATCAAGTTGACCGAGCCAGGCCCAATGTCCTCGGAGGCGGCGGATGCCTGGGTGCGATCGAAGGTGATTTTCACGGGGCTTGACGTGCCGCCGGTGCCGCCGGTGAAGGTGCCGCGCAGCTGCAGCGGGCCATCGCGGGGTATCGACTCCGCATCCGCGGCGGCGAGTGTCGCCTCGACGTCCCAGTTCAGCTTGGGGAATGCTCCGCCGCCGCTGGTGGCCAGCGGCCAGATGACCGCCCCGCCCCCTGCGGACACGGTTACGTGAGCGGCCGGGATGTTCAGCCACGCGTCGGCGTCTCCGCGTCGCCACTGGTAGGTGACACTGGTAGCCGAGGACTGCCCGACACCCGTGATCGCGGTTTTCGCCGCGGTGAGGTCACCCTCCTTGGGCGCGGTGATCGCCCCGGAGCCGACGTTGAAGGTGTACGTCTTGATCGCCGACTGGTTACCGGCCCGGTCGCGGGTCCGGACGTAGAGGGTCTGCGGACCGTCTGCCGTTGGGGTGATCGACGCGCTGGCGTTCGCGCCCAGGCTCGGCGCGTTCACCGTCTGGTTCGGCGGGTTGGTGTTGAGGCCGTACTCGTACGCGGCCGCGTCGGTGACGCCGGAAGCGGTGAAGGTGAAGCTACCGGCGGTACCGGCCGCTCCCGCCCACTGACCTGCTGGGTAGGTGGTTGAGGAGACCGTCGGCGCAGCCGAGGGTGCCGTGGTATCAACGATGATGGAGCAGTTGCCACTCCACGCGCCGTTGGCGATGGCGTCGTTGCCGCGGACCCGCCAGGAATAGGTGCCCCCCTCGGCGAACGCGCCGGCTGGGACGGAGGCGGCCAGCCAGGAGCCGGACGCTCCGGGCCCGACTGTGGTGCCGCCGATCCGGGTGCCTCCGCCGGTCAGCCACTCGAACTCGGCCCGGACCTGCGAGCCCTCGGCGTCATTGACCTGCGCGCGCAGCTGCGGCGTCTTCGTGTTGATGTAGGGGATGCCCGAACCGGTGACGCATGGCGTGGACGGCACGGTGGTACGCGCGTTGACGGTCGGCAGCGACTGGTACGTCAGCGTGACGTACGGATCGTTCGCCCCCTCCATCGAGTTGAACCGCTTCCACCCCAGGTTGTCGGTCTCCGAGGCCGCCCGCAGCCCGATATTCGCAGTCGACCACCCGTTACCTGCGGTCACCGCGAACACACTGGTGACAGGGACATTCACCCAGCCGTCGTTGCAGCCGGAGTTGTAGCCCTTGGTCGTCGAGGTGTAGCCGGAGCGCTCCCGCCAGACCGGCTGGTTGATCCACCGGGTGACCGTGCCGACCGCGTCGACCCGCCACGCTTCCCACTGCCGAGCGGTGCACGACCACGAGTGGTGGTTCCACAGGTAGAGAGTGGCCGCCTGCACCTGCTTGCCGGCCAACCAACTCATGCCGCTGAAGTTGAGAAACGAGCGCGCCACCAGCGTGCCGCCATCGGAGGTGCCGAGCTTCAGTTCCGTGGCAGCCGACTGGTCCGAGGTGTAGTCGGTCTGCACGAACGCGTCGTAGTTCGGCTTCAGCGTCACCGCCGGGTCGATGGTGACGGGGAAGACCGTCTTCGGGTCGGTCAACCACTGCTCATCTGGCGTCAGAGTCAGCGCAAGCCGACCGGCTTTCGCCGCCCCACCGACCTTCTTGCCGACCTTCGCCTTACGCAGCCGCTCGCCCGACTCAGGCTGCACCTGCGCATCCCACATCACCGGCTCCGGTGAAACACCCACCGTCTCGCCCGAAGCATGCTTGATCTCGAAGCCGCCACGTGTGTCGTCAACGAGGGTCAACCCCTTGCCGGTCAGCGGCAACGCCAAGCTCCGGACCTGAGACACCGCAGCCCGATCCTTGACAATCAGAAACTGCTCGAACCCCGTCCGGGTCGACTCCACCATCAGGTCAACGCCCGGACGCACCTCCGCATACGTCGCCCGGTTGCCTTCCACAGTCGGAGTGGGCAGAGAACCTGTCCAGCCGAGGGAAACGCTCTCGCCTTCGCGGCCCACGGTCACCAGGTCGTGCTCACCGGAGCCAGCGGCTCCGGACAACCTAAGTCCAGCCGGATGCGCCACCGCCGCAACCGACCCATCGAGTTGCGTAGCGAGCGAAAAATCAACCCGCTTCCACGCACCGCTCTGGTCCCGCATCCGCACCGGACCGGCGTGGACCTCCGCCTCCACCCGACCATCCGGCAGCGCCCAAAACTCCGACGTCTCCGACGTCATCCCGGTGATCCGGACCTTCTTGTTCGACAGCCGGGCGCTGGCGAGGGCCGCTGCCTCGTCCGGCCGCTCCAGCACCTGAGGTGCCGCCGGCGTCGGCCGCACCGCGGGCTTCGGCGTCGCTGCGACCGGCGGCGCCGTCACCCAGTCCGCCATCGTCGCGGCCAACACCACCGACAGACCGACGGCAAGAGCCCGCCCACCCTGACTGTGAGCCATGTGTCTGGCCCGGGAAACCGGACCCCACACGCTTCTTCGACCTGACACTGATCCTCCAGAAATCTCACAGGGAGCGATCAGGGAACTACTGCCGAGGCAAGCTGAGCATCAATCTTTCAGCTCGGCTGATCAAACGTTCAGGTATTGCTAAATGCAATTTGTTTCGTTAGGTGGCCCGCTGCGCCGCAGGCCGCAGGCATGCCCCCGCTGCGAACGGAGGTCCATGGCTTTTTTGATGTGATCAAAAACACAAAAGGCTGTCGGTATTTATTCATCGCTTCTGCGGACTTCAGCCAGCTCTCAGATGTATCCCGGCAAGGTAATGTTCACTAGGTCATCGATGAGTTGGACAAATTGCTCGTTCCCCAGTTGGTCAAGCGTGTTTTAATCGGTGGAGGTACCCATTCCGTTCACGCTGCAGATGCTGTCCGTCGTCGGTCGGCCCTTGCCTCGAGCGCGAATCGACCGGCTGGCGCGCCGGTTGGTCCAACTCACCACCCGCCCATGATGTGAACGCTCCTCATTTTCCGACCGTTTGTCACCGGAGGTACCGGCCCAGCCCGCGCCAGAGAACTGGTGGAGCTGGTGGGACTGACACCGGGCCGGGCGCTGGCGGCGTGCATGCTCACGTACAAGTGATGCCTCTCCGCCGATCGCCCCCAGGTCAGGCCTACGCGCCCGAATCACGGCGAGATGGGGGCACCGGCACCGACGTGCTGCGGCATCGTGGGCAGCGGTCCGTTGCGTGGCCGGTTGATCGATATAACTAGCATCCCCACATGATCGAAGAGTTGATCAAGAACGCGGCCGCCGAGGACGACGACGCGATCGAGAAGCTGTGCGTGATCGCGGATACCGATCCGGGCAGGCTGACTCCGTACCTGGGCTCCCTGCTCGATGTTGATGTGCTGTGGCCGGCGAAGTTGTACCGGGCGGCGAACGCCGACGTGGTCTGTCGGGTCATCGAGCGGATCGACGGCGGCCGGACGCCGGACCGGCTCAATCAGCTGCTCGTCATCCTGGCGCACACTGCTCACCCGCTCGCTGAGAGCGCCATGCGTCGCTGGTCGACGCAACCGCCGGCCGGTGCGGACGAGCTGTACGTCGGTGCGCTGAGCTACGCGCTGGAGGGCGGCTGGACGGCCGGACCGGACGGCAGCCGACGGGACCTGTGCGGCAGTGTCGCGTACCGGTGGGTCCTGCGCGAAATACCGCGAAGCGGGGACGGTCGCACCTGTCCGTGGTGCGCGTCGCCGCTGTGGGTTGCCGCGGACCTTGACGCCACGGAACCTGCTGTCGGGGCCGCGCTGGCACATACGGGCTGGTCCGGCCGGCTGGTGATCGAGGCATGCCATTTCTGCGCCTGCTATACGACGCTGTACAGCCAGGTCACGTCGGCCGGCGCCACCACCTGGTGGGCCGGCAACACCCGCCCGAGCTACCTCGGTTCAGCTGAACCGGAGGACCCGCCGGCGCTGGCGCCGGTCGTGGGCTCGGCGCGGCCGAGCCCTTACCAGGCCAGCGCTTGGAATCGGGGTGGCTCGACGCTGGGCGGCTGGCCCGACTGGATCCAGGACGCCGAGCACGCTGACTGCCCCGGTTGCGGCCAGCCGATGGACTATGTGGGTTTGATCGGCGGCGCGGACCTGGACGACTACGGCCAGGGCGCCTACTACCTGCACCTGCACCAGCCGTGCGGGTTCGCTGCGGTGAACTACCAGCAGAGCTGACCGCCGTACGTGTTCCGCCGCGGGCCGTTGTGCACCCCTCGCGCGAACACTATGGCAATGCTGCGTTCGAGTCAGGTCCACGTCCATGGGCGGATCGCGGTCAACACCCGTCCGCGCCACCGTGCGTGCCGCGGGTGGAGGAAGATCTGAATGTCCTCCAGTGCGTTGTCGGCGGTGCCGCTGGTGTGTGGCAGCGTCCGAGCTCGGCGCAGGGCGGCGACGACCTGGCGTTCGTCCAGTTGATGGTAGACCCTCGCGAGATGCCCCAGGCACGTTGCGGCGAGGGCGCTGACTTGGTGATCCTCGTGCTCGAGTAGCCGAAGGTGCAGGTCCTGCAGTTCTTTCCAGTCTCCGTCGCCGTACAGTGCGGTGCCGACCATGGCATCCAGCGCGGCAGGCAGATCTCCCCGGTCGAACGCGGCGTGTACCTCGGCCGGTGTCGACGACGGCGGGTTGTGGAAGAGGTGATGCTCATGGCGCACCGTCACATTCTCCTGCGTGGTCCGGGGGCAGGTGGCCCGGGTGGCCGTCTGCCATCTGCGGCTACTTATCTACTGGTGTTACGACCGCAGCCCGGCCAAGCTTGGTCGAGGTGACCGGCAGGGTCGCTCTTTCGGCGGCTGCCCACCGCGGTTTGGTGTGGCTCTCATCTGGCATGCGTCCTGCCGGTCACCGTGGCGCGGAGAGGCTCAAGAGGGGTCTGCCCAGCTCGAAGTAGCGCTGCCCTCCTCGCCGGATTCAGTCCTGGTCTGATCGAGGAGGACGAGCGTGGGACAGGTCATCATCGGTATGGATCCGCACAAGCGGTCCGCGACCATCGAGATCATCAACCACCGCGAGAAGGTCCTCGCGCGGGGCCGGTTCACCACCGACCGCGACGGCTATCAGACGATGCTGGAGCTCGGCCGGCAGCACAAGGACCGGATCTGGGCGGTGGAGGGCTGCAACGGCATCGGCCGGCACATCGCTCAACGCCTCGTCGCCGACGGTGAGACCGTGGTGGACGTGCCGGCGAAGCTGTCCGCCCGGGCACGGGTGTTCGACACTGGTCAGGGCCGCAAAACCGACCCGGTCGACGCCCACAGCGTCGCCGTGGCAGCCCTGCGGGCGAAAGGTTTGCGGCAGGTCACCGTCGACGATGTGACGGTTGCGTTGAGGCTGCTGGTTGACCACCGCGACGGTCTCGGCCCCGCCCGCACCGACCTGCTCAACCGCATTCACAAGCTGCTGCTGGAGCTGCTGCCCGGTGGGGCGAAGAAGTTCCTGTCTGCCGCTCAGGCGCGGACCCTGCTCAACACGATCCGACCGCGCGATCTGGTCGGGCGCACCCGCCGCCGGCTGGCCTCCGAACTGATCACCGAACTGGTCCAGGTCGACAAGAAGATCAAGGCCGCGAACAAGGAGCTGACCGAGCTCGTCGAAACCACCGGCAGCAGCCTGCAGGACCTCAACGGCATCGGCCCCTCCGGCGCCGCCCGCCTGATCGGCGACATCGGTGACATCAGCCGCTTCACCACCCGCGGGCACTTCGCCTCCTGGAACGGCACCGCACCCCTGGACGCGTCCTCCGGCGACCAGCAACGCCACCGCCTGTCCCGAGCCGGGAACCGGCGCATCAACCGAGCCCTGCACATCATGGCCGTCGTCCAGCTACGCCACGACACCGAAGGCCCGCCTACTACCGGCGCAAACTCGCCGCCGGCAAAACTCCGATGGAGGCCATGCGCGCACTCAAGCGCCGGCTGTCCGACATCGTCTACAAGCAAATGATCAAAGACGCCAAGAAAGCCGGGACGGGCCCGGGAGGACACGTGGGGACGACTCTTCAATCCAGCGCGGCCGATCAAATCCCCAAGATCGACACTTCGGAACAGTCACTTCCCGGGCCCGCCAAGCCCCAGCCTAGAACACCACTCCTCGCCGCCTCTTGACACAGTGGGGTGCCAGATGAGTTTGCGCGTCCTCGCGTTACTGGACCAAGCGCCGAACCTCGATCCGGGCACCGGGTACTTCGTCGCTCCGAACGGTGCGCTTGGTCGCCTCGAGATGATCGACCCGATCGTCTGCCGCTTGCGCTGGCCCGGCCCAATCTCGGCGCCCGAAGACGCCCTCCATCGCATCCAGCGTCGGCTTGATCAGGTTGTCCAGGTCCCACACCTCGTTGGCGTTGCGCTTCAGGCGTACGAAACTCGACGAGAACCGAGAAGCGCTCCGCCCACGGACCTAAGCCAGTCCCGGTGAATGCCTCGCGGACCGCGGCCTTCCACGCAGGCTCGGCTGCCGACGAGTACCTCGCCGGCCGGCCCACCACCTCCACGATGACGAGCGTCTCGAACCTCATGAGAGACCATGATGGCCGCCGCAGCCCCTGCAACGAAAGCTCCCGCCTCCGTCGCGGCAGATCCGTGCGTTCCGACCTGAGCGCGGCAGGCCCTGTCAGCGGTCCGCAAAACACTCATCAACTGCGCACCGGGCTGTTCACCGGTAGAGCGGCAGGTCCTGGGTGGGTTCGGCGGGAACGACGTCAAGGCGCGGGTCGGTGGTGAGTTGGGTGATCAGGGCCCGGGTCCCGCCGATCCCGGCCCAGTGCGGATCGGCGTCCTTGGTTACGCACCAGGCGTGATCGGCGGGCCAGGCGAATGCCGGCTCGGCGTTGCTGAGAGGGCGCTGGCCCGGCCACCCCGCAGCGGTGTCCCAGGTGCCGACGTCGGCTAATGGCCCTCGAAACAACCAGTACGCACGGTGGGGCACCACAACCTTGGGCGCACGCGGTGTCGAGGGCGGGGCAGCGGGTCTGGGTGCCAGTCCCGGCTGGCCGCCGAGCCGCTCGAGCGGGGCGCCGGTGTTCTGCTTGTCGATGTAGACGGCGCCGTCGTCGGCTGCGACGTCGGCGTCGCCGAAGCCTTCCCAGACGCAGAAGTAGCAGTCTTCGGGGGTCGTGGTGCGGGTGGCCAGCACCTCGAAAAGGATGGGCAGCTGGTCGATGGGCCAGTCGGCGTCGATGTCATTCTCGCTCTGGCCGGGGTATGTCGGATCGGGCAGGAACCGAAGCCGCGCGTAAGCGTCGAAGCCCGCGGGGCCGAGTCCCACAAGCTGCTGCCACGGCAGGTCGCTGTGGGCGATCCAGTCGGCGGCCGACAGTTCCCGACAGAAGCTGAGTGTCACCCATACAGGAAACGCCAAGGAACGCCCGGACGGCGGCAGATCCGGATGTCTGCGAGGGCACCCTCACCTCCGGCACCCGCTACTACCAGTTCGCCGGCAGCGCCGTCGCCTCACGCACCGGAAGCGGCCTCACCTGGCTCTTCGGCCACCAAGGCACCCAAAACCTAGCCGTCGACGCGCTGAAGCAAACCGTGACGGTCCGGCGACAAACTCCGTACGGCGCCCCGCGCAAGAACCAACCGACTCCCTGGGTCAACCGGAAAGGCTTCGTCGGCGGTGACATCGACAGCAACGGTCTGACTCACATCGGAGCTCGAGAGTACGACCCACAACTGGGTCGGTTCATATCCGTGGATCCGGTGCAGGACCTCGCCGACCCACAACAGTGGAACGCCTACGCCTACAGCAACAACAGCCCCATCACATTCTCCGATCCCACCGGCCTCAAGGCATGCTCCGACGACGCCTGCGCACCCGGCGCCGACTACGAGGACATCAACGGCGTCTACCACTGGACCCCAGGACACAACGACGGTTGCAACGGCTGCAGATTGATGTGGAGCGTCGCGAAGGAGCTTGCTGGAGTCCGCCGCGGTTCCGTCATCTGAGACGCCGATCCCACGGGCAACGCCCTGACCAGCCCTTTCAGGCGGGCGACCTCTTCGGCGGAACCGAAGAGGTCAACACCGCAGCTAGACTTGCGCGAGCTTCAGAGTTGCGCTGAGCGTCAACGGCGGTGGGGCAATGGGTCGTGTCGCCCCTCGGACACATTATTTCCACACGAACTGTGATGGTTGTTCGTGTTTTGCGTGATCCCCGTCCCGTTGGGCGGGGATTTTTGCTGTGCGGGTCAGGACGCTCGTCGGGGCGCCGCTGCCGCTTGCGCACGATCTGCGGCTCGAACGTGCCCGCCCGGTCCCGCGGCACGTCGATCTGCACCGGCCCGTTGGCCTCGGTCAGCACCGTCTTCGCCCTGGTGCCGTTGCAGACGTTGCCCGATTCCACCCCAGCCGACTCATGTTTCTCATAGCCGAGGTGCTCGGTCATCTCCCCGTTCAACGCGGTCTCGAGGACCGTCTTGGTCAACTGCCGCAGCAACCCGTCCGGGCCGGTCAACGACAGCCCTTGCTCCTTAGTCGCCCGGACCAGCTCGGCTGCGGCCTTCGCCTCCGCCGACGGCTCCGCCCGCTTCTTACGTCCGGTCTGATCGTTCAGTGTCGCCGTCATCACGGACCCTCCTCACCAGGCACAACGCCCGATGAGTCAGGCCGAAAACACCGTTAGATCCACACTCCCTGATGGGAAGTTTGCCTCTGCAAGCCGGATCCGATCGCGCCCCCACCGAGCCCTGTAGGTGAGGACGTCAAGTCCGGACGCGTCGAGCAGCTCTGATTGGTTGGACGTTGGCGGCCGGGCAGGTTGGCGGGTTTGGTGAGGTCTCGCGGCGGGGCACCCTGGATTCGCGGTGCTGCCCGTCCGGGCCCCGTCAGGATCACACCCCCGGGGAGACGAGATGGGCTGGCTACAGAGGCTGACCGGTCGGGCGGAGTCGGCGCAGCAGGACGTCGCGGAGCTGTTGAGCACCCCCCGCCTGTTCCGGGTCACCTCCGAGACGGTGTCGCTCGACGATCGGGAGACGGTCCGACGGTGGCTGCGCGAGCTCGACCCGGATCTTCAGCAGCAGGTGCACATCCGCCGTCCGTGGGGTGCCATCGCCGCGGTCAGCGATCGCCGCGAGCCGGTGGGTGTGGTGATGACCGACAACGAGGGGCGCTCGTGGGGCGCCTACGTGCCGGGCGCGGACGACAGTGAGCAGTTGACGCCGCAGCAGGTTGAGGACGTCATGCTCGCCGCGCTGACGTCGACGGAACGGCCCGTCGGCCCCGACTGGCGACGGCTCGCGTGAACCGCCGGTGGCGCTGGCAGCGACGCCCGGTCGTGGGTCTGTGTGATTGTCTTGCCGTCGAGGAAGCCATCCAGGCACATGCCGAGCGCCCACACAGAAACTTGCTGGCTGAAGGGGTGGGTCAGAACTGCAGCGTCCTCGGTGAACGGATCCCCGTGGGTGATCGCGTTGCGCATTCGCTTGAGCCGAAGTAGCCATCCGGACCAGGAGTTCTCCAGATCGCTTCGCCAAACGGTGTGCGCTGAGATCGACTGCGGCGCGCACCGTTTGCGTTTCCGGCTGGTAAGTCGGAGGCCGAGTTACCGGCAGACCCGGCGCTGTCGGCGGGAGCCGCGTTCCGGAGAGTCTTCACGTCTTGGCAGCGGCGTGCGCCTCCGCTACCGTCCATGGGAACGCTCCCATGAAGTTAGAAACATCTATGTGATCAGGAGGCAACACGTCGTGCCTACCCTCTCCTCGCTCCGCCGCAGATCGGCGGCCATCAGCGTGGCGGCCGTCGGGGCCGCCACCGCCGTCGGCGTCTGCCTCGCCGTCGGCAGCGCCTCCGCTGGCACGCTGTCCGGATCGCTCTACCGCGACCCGAGCTCGGCCGTCGTCCGCTGGGTCGCCGCCAACCCCGGGGACTCGCGTACCGCTGTCATCCGCGACAAGATCGCGAGTCAGCCGCAGGCCCGCTGGTTCGCCAACTTCAACCCGTCGACCGTGCAGTCCGAGGTCTCCGAGTTCGTCGGCGCCGCCAACGCGGCGCAGCAGCTCCCGGTGCTGGCGGTGTACGAGATCACCAACCGGGACTGCGGCGGGGCCAGCGCCGGTGGGGCCCCGGACCTCAACCAGTACCAGACGTGGGTGTCCAACTTCGCCAGGGGACTGGGCAACCAGACGGTCTTGATCATCCTGGAGACCGACTCGCTCGCCCTGCAGACATGCCTGAGCAGCGCCGAACTCAACGCACGCAACCAGGCGATCACGACGGCCACCCGGACCATCAAGTCGGCCAACCCCAACGCCAAGGTGTACCTCGACGGCGGTCACTCCACCTGGAACAGCGCAGGTGAGACCGCCAACCGGCTCCGGGCGGCCGGCGTGCAGTACGCCGACGGCTTCTTCACCAACGTCTCGAACTTCAACTCCACCTCCGGCGAGGCGAACTTCGGCCGCTCGGTCATCTCCGCCCTCGCCGGCATGGGCATCGCGGGCAAGCGCCAGGTCATCGACACCAGCCGCAACGGGGGTGCCAGCGGGGACTGGTGCGGCGACGACAACACCGACCGGCGCATCGGGCAGTACCCGACGACCAACACTGGCGACGCCAACATCGACGCGTACCTCTGGGTGAAGCCGCCGGGGGAGGCGGACGGCTGCCGCTACACGGCCGGCTCGTTCCAGCCCGACCTGGCCTACAGCCTGGCCAACGGCGCGCCCAATCCGCCCACCGCCCCTCCGACCACGACCCCGCCGCCGACCACGGAGCCCCCCACCACCCCGCCGCCGACCGGTAACGGCTGCGTGGCGTCGGTGGCGGTCAACCAGTGGTCCGGCGGTTTCACCGCGAGCGTGACGGTCACCGCCGGCTCTGCGGACATCAACGGCTGGACCGTGACCATCACGCTGCCCGGCGGTGCCGGGGTCACCAGCACCTGGAACGCCCAGGCCAGCGGCACCAGCGGAACCGTCCGGTTCACCAACGCGGGCTACAACGGACAGGTAGCCGCCCGGCAGTCGACCAACTTCGGCTTCCAGGGCACCGGCACCGGCCCGGGCGCGACGGCCACCTGCGCAGCCGGCTGACACCGCCCCGATGCCGCGGCCCGGCGCGGAGGATCACTCTCCGCGCCGGGCCCCTCCCCGTCCTGCGGTGCGGGCTGGTCGGTCCGTCGCCGGCGCTCCCTACGCCACAGGTGCGCCGGAGCGCCGCTGATCGGGTTCGCGCTGACGGCGGCCTGGGAGTGATGGTCACATCCGTGGGTAGAAGGGTTGATCTCGTCCTGTTTTCGTTGCGGGAGGTGTGATGATCAGGCACAGAACGTTTCGTGACGCCGTGGTCCTGATCACGGGGGCGTCGAGTGGAATTGGCCGCGCGACCGCGTTGGCGTTCGCTGCCGAAGGCGCCAGCTTGGTACTCGCCTCACGCAGTCAGGACGCCCTCGCGGAGGTGGAACACGACTGCCGCGCACGAGGCGGGCAGGTGCTGGCTGTGCCCACCGACATTGCGGATCCAGCGGCCGTAGAGCGGTTGACCCGGCTGGCGGTGCAGCGGTTCGGGCAGATAGACGTCTGGGTCGAGTCGGCGGCCGTCGGCATTGCCGGGCCGCTGGGCTCCGAGTCGGTGGACGAGATTCGCCGCCTGGTGGACACCAACGTGTTCGGCACCGCGCTGTGCGCCCGCGCCGCCCTGACCACCTTTCGGGCGCAGGGCAAGGGCGTCCTCGTGCTCCTCGGGTCGTTGCTGTCTGTGTTTCCAAACCCGCTGGTCCCGCTCTACTCCATGACCAAGTTCGCCATCAGGGGGCTGGCCCTGAACCTTCAGCAGGAGGTCGCCGGTCATCCTCGGATACAGGTCTGTCTCGTCTTACCCGGGCCGGTCGACACGCCGTTCTTCGAGCGGGCCGCCAACCATTCGGGCCGCCAACTACGAGCTATTCCGCCGGCGTACGCACCGGAGCGCCTCGCTGCCAAGATCGTCGCATGCGCCCGCCGCCCGCGCAGGCAGGTGACAACCGGCGTGGTCTCACACCTGGCCCTGACCGCCCACCGGATGGCTCCGCGTGCCACCGAGTCGCTGGTCGCACGGTGGAGCGCGACGTTCTTGACCAGGCCCGCCGCAGCCGCACCCGGGTTGGGATCGCTGTTCGATCCGCCACCGACCGGGGCGGTGAACGGCGGATATCGCCGCGGCCGGGTCCGCCGCCGGCTCGGCGAGTGGTTGGGTGTCCTGCACGTACGCAGAGGGTCGACCGACTCGGGCTGACCGCCCGTATGACGCCCGGCAGGACAGGTTCGCTGACGCAGATGCGGTGTCGTTGTTGCTGATCCGTTGGAAGGCCGGCAGGGCAGGGTTGGTCAGGGTCGGGCTGGGGCGCTGATGGCCATGACAGCGGTGTCGTCGGTGAGCCCGGCGCCGAAGGTACCGAGCAGGTCGGTGACGGCGGTGACGGCGTCGGCGGCGTTGGTGGGTGCGAGCTGGGCGGCGAATCGGGCGAGGGCGGCCGTTCCGTAACGGCCATCGGCGGTCTCGCTGCTGGCGGGACGGGCCTCGGTGAGCCCGTCGCTGTAGAGGAGCAACGTGTCGCCGGGGTTCGCTACGACGGTGGTGTTGGTGTATTGGGTGGTCGGGAACGCCCCCACGATGCGGCCCTTCGTCTGTTGGTAGTGGACGGAGCCATCGGCCCGTAGCAGCAGCGGTTCGGGGTGCCCGCCGCTGGCGATGACCGCGGTGAACCCGCCCGCGGCCGGTGTGGGTGTGAGGATGCCGAACACGACGGTGCAGTAGCGGGCGTCCTCGCGGTATTCCTGCCAGAGCACCGTGTTGAGGCTGCGCAGCGCGGTGGCCGGGTCCGGGTTGTAGACGGCTGCGGCGCGCAACGTGTAGCGGGCCAGGGCGGTGACGGCGGCCGCTTCGACGCCTTTGCCGCTGACGTCGCCGAGGAAGAATCCCCAGCGGTCGTCGTCGAGGGGGAACAGGTCATAGAAGTCGCCGCCGACTTCGTCGGTCGAGGCCATCCGGTAGTACGCGGCGCTTTCCAGTCCGGGCGGGGTTTGCAGCACGGCGGGGAGCAGACTGCGTTGCAGTTTGCTGATGAGTTGCCGTAGCCGCTCGTCCTCGCGTTCGGCGGCTCTGCGGGCGTTGAGGAGCTCCTGTTCGTAGGCGCGGCGCATTCTGGCGTCGAAGATGGCCGTCCGGATGAGTTGGGGTTGGCCTTCGCTGCTGGCCTTGACGACAGAGGTGACGAGGACCGGCATGCGGGAGCCGTCCTTGGCGCGAAGTTCGAGGGAGACACCGCCGATCTCGCCCTGCATGGCCAGCATCGGTGCGAAGTGGGTCTCGTGGTAGATACGGCCCCCGCCGGTGAGAAGGTCGCTGAAGCGGCGCCGGCCGACGAGTTCCTCGCGGCTGTAGCCCAGCCATGCCAGCAGGGTGCCGTTGATCTTCGCGATGGTGCCGTCGAGGAGGGTGGACAGGCTCCCGCAGGGCGCATTCTCGTACAGGTCTTCGAGGTTGTCTTCCAGCAGCGCAGGGAACCCCGCCTCGCTCGGTTGGGCGCTCCCGTCATCGCCTGGACCTTGGCCGTGAGGATCACGCCCGGCGGTGGCGGTCATCGGTAGGCGGCCCGGATGAACGACGTGATCTCCGCGGCCGTGGCCTCCGGCGCGCTCAACTGCGGGCAGTGCCCGGTCGCGTCCAGGGTGACCAGCCGACTTCCGGCGATCTGCGCGTGCACGAACGCGCCGACTTCAGGCGGCGCGATGGCGTCCTGGGCACATTGCAGGATCAGGGTGGGCACGCTCACCGCGGCGAGGTCGGCGCGGTTGTCGGACAGGAACGTGGCGCGGGCGAACACCTGCGCCATAGCGGGGTCCGTCCGACAGAAGCTCGCCGTCAGCTCTTCACCCAGCTCCGGCCGTTCGGGATTGCCCATGATCAGGGGTGCCATGGTCGACGACCAGCCGAGGTAGTTGCTGTCGAGTGACTCGAGCAACTCGTCGATGTCATCGCGGGTGAAACCGCCTCGGTAGTTCCCGTCATCGATGTAGCGCGGTGACGGGGTGACCAGGACCAGCGCGGAGAAACGATCCGGTTCGCGGTTCGCGGCGAGCACGCCGATGCTCGAACTGACCGAGTGCCCGACGAAGACCGGCTGCCGAAGGTCCAGGTCATCGCAGATGGCCAGCACATCATCGGCGTAGCCGTCGAGGGAGGCGTACCGGTCGGCGTCCCACGCCGCCGGATCAGCCTGGCCTGATCCGACGTGGTCGAACAACACCACCTGGGCCCATTGTCCGATTTCGGCAGCCACGTGGCGCCACATGTGCTGATCGCAACCGAAGCCGTGCGCGAGCACAACGGCGGGACCGTCCTCACGGCCGGCCAACACCACGTTGTTGCGGTTCCGTACACGCATTCACCTATCCTCCACCACCCGCACCTCGGGGCCAACTGCTGCTCACCTGCGCGAACGTTGCCGCGGACCCGCGGTGCCCGCGTCGCCGACGCCAGGTGTGGGCATCCGCTCATGCCGCCGACACGGCACGGCTCGTTCGGGGGCGGTCGTCGTCCCATGCGGCCGCGCTGATGCGCCAGCCGGCGTCGGTGCGCACGAACTGCATCGACTTCATGCCGCCGCCGGCGTGGGGGGCGCCGTTCACGCGGCCCTGCTTGGAGTACCTCCCGAACCACTGCGCGATGTCGCCGAACAGGTCCAGTCGGCCCGACCGGGCTTCCTCGTGGAAGTCGGTGAGCGTGCCGTCGGTGAGCATGGCTCGCCGCGGCTCGATGAACGCGTCGACGTCGTACACCGCAGGATTCATGCCGCACGTTCGGACGATGATGGCGCCGGGCAGCATCGCGTCGCGCAGTGCCGCCATGCGTTCGTCGACTCCGGAACCGGAGGTGAAGGCGTCGAAGTAGCAGCGGATGAGGGCGTGGATCTCCTCCTGGTCACTGCTGGCCCCTGCAGGCGTTCGCCAGTCGCCTTCGGTCAACGCGAAAACGAGCTGGGTGGCCCAGCGGCCCTTGAACCAGATGTTGTCGACCAGCCGCGCTTCCTGGACGAAGCCCAGGCGTCGCAGGAGGCGGGCCGAGGGCTCGTTCTCGTCGACGCACACCGCGGTGACGCGGTGCAGGCCCAGATCCTCGAAGCCCAGGCGCAGCATCTCGGCGGCGGCTTCGGCGGCGTACCCCCTGCTCTGATGGGCACGCCCGAAGGCGAAGCCGAGCTCCCCCTGCTTGTGCTCGGCGCTGGCCCACTTCAGGAGGACCTCTCCGATCACGGTCTTCGTCTCGCGCAACTCCACGGCGAGCACCAGCCATTGGCCCGGTTCGGTGAGGGTCGCCTGGTCCAGCTTCGCGGTGAGCGCAGCGTTCGTCGCCTCCCGGTCGCGGAGGGGCCACGGAAGGAATCGCACGACCTCGGGATCGCCGTGGAACTCGAGCAGGTCGTCGAGGTCGTCAACGCGGTGCGGCCGCAGCGCCAGCCGCGGCGTCAGGATCGGGTAGTCGGGTCGAAAGGCTTCGTGCATCATGCGACTCCTCTGGTCGTCCTCAGGGTCATGGCCGGATCGCGATCTTGACTGCCTGGCGTGTGTCCATGGCTTGGTAGGCGGTGGCGACGGCATCGAGGGGAATCTCGGCCGAGAAGACGGGCGACGGGTCCAGCCGCTCGGCAAGGACGTCGGCAAGGAGGGGCTCCATGTAACGGCGGGCCGGGGCGACCCCCGCCCTCAGGCTGATGTTGTCGCGGAACAGCCGGTAGAGGTCGACACGGTCCACACCGTTTGGCACGCCGACGGACCCGATCGTGCCGCCGGACCGGACGAGGTCGATCGCGAGGTCGAGGGCGGACTGGGTTCCTGCGCATTCGGCAACACCCGGCACGCCACCCTCGGTCGCCTCCCGGATGAGGCCGACGGTCGCGGGGTCGTCCGCGGAGAGAACGTCAGTCGCCCCCATGCGTGTGGCGAGAGCGCTCCGGTCGCGGTGACGGCCCACGAGGATGACCCGTGCTGCTCCCGCGCGGCGTGCGGCGAGCGTTGCGCAGAGCCCGACGGCACCGTCGCCCACGACGACGACGGTCGCACCAGGTTGGACTCCGGCCAGCGCGATGGCGTGGGCGCCGGTCGCCATCACGTCGGTCAGCGGCAGCAGCCGGCGCAACAGCTCCGCGTCCGCATCCGCACGCACCGGGACGAGCGTCGCGTCGGCGAACGGCACGCGGACCGCCTCGGCCTGCCCTCCGCCGTTGCCGCCACCCCAGAAGCCGCCGGCAGGGCAGGAGGTGAACCAGCCTTCGCGGCAAGCGGGGCAGGTGCCGTCCGCGAAGGCGAACGGGGCCAGGACGAGATCGCCTGGCCGGACACGAGCGACGTCGGCGCCGACCTCCTCGACGACCCCGACCCACTCGTGCCCCATGCGATCGCCGGGCGTGAACGACTCCTGCCCCCGGTACGGCCACAGATCTGAACCGCACACGGCCGCCAGGGACACCCGCACCACAGCGTCACCAGGATGCTCGATCGCCGGGTCGGGGACGTCGATGACGTCCACCCAGCCAGCCGCGTGCAGCACCGTTGCTTTCATGGTGGATGACAGTAGGCTGCAGCAGGCCCTCCGCCCATGCCACTTCGACGGCATCAGCGGGAACCGACCGTCGATAAGGAGTTGATCCCTCATGGCAGCCGACAAATCGTCATTGTGGGATGCGGCGGACCTCGCGATCATCCGCGAGCTCTCCCGTGACGGTCGGATCAGCGTCGCCGAGCTGGGCCGCCGTGTGTCGCTGAGCCGCCCCGCAGTCGCTGAGCGGATGCGCCGCCTCGAGGACCTCGGCGTCATCAAGGGCTACGGGGTCCACCTCGACCTCGCCCGGCTCGGGCTGGGCCTGCGCGCCCATGTGTCCCTGCGTCCCCGGCACCGTTCCGTCCGCAATGCCCAGGGCGTGCGGGAGCAGCTGCTCACCATCGGGCACGTGCTCTCCTGCGTCCATGTCACCGGGCACAACTGCTACGAGCTGACCATCGCCGTGCGGGACGCGGCGCACCTGGAGCAGGTCATCGAGCGCCTCACGGAACTGGGCGACACCACCACCAGTGTCGTCCTCTCCGAACCCGTACACCCACGTGACGTCGACATCGCCGCATGGATCCCCGAGAGACGGCCGGGCCACGCCGCTATCGAATAGCGTGAGCGCATTCGGCTGTTCCTGACGCCTCCGCCGCCTGCCCGGCGGTGCGGCCGCGGCGCGCGTCCACGACGAGCAGCGTGAGGGCGGCCAGCGTCAGCAGCCCGCCGACGAGTGCCAGCGGGCGTGCCCCCGTGGTGGACAGGAGGGCGCCGCCGAGCAGCGATCCGCCGGCGATGCCGGCGTTGAAGGCGGTGCTGACGCCGGCCGACGCGATGTCGGTGCTGCCCGGGGCCAGTTGCAGCATCCGGCTCTGCACGGCGGAGCCGAACGCCGCGTAAGCGAGACCGATCCCGGCGAGGAGTGCGACCGCGCCGGGCCGGAGCGCGCCGAGCGCGTACAGGCCGAACAGCGACGCCGTGCCGATGCTCAGCGGCGTCAGCAGGGAAGCGATCGGCCGGGTGTCCAGGGTCCGGGCCGCGGCCAGGGTGCCGACGACGCCGGCCGCACCGGAGACGAACAGCAGCGGCGCCAGCACCGCGTCGGCGAAGCCGCTGACGTCGAGCAGGAACGGCGTGACGTAGGTCTGCAGGGTCATGAAGCCGCCGATGCCGAGGGCGGTCGCGATCAGCAACAGGGCGAAGCGCCGCCCGTCCGGTGCGGTGCCCCGGGCGGCGCCGCCAGCGGCCGGGGGATAGGAGGGAAGCAGGACGAGCACCGCGGCGGCGATCGCCAGACCGACCCCGGCCAGCACCGCGAACGCCGCGCGCCAACCGGCCTGTTGTCCGAGCCAGGTGCCGAGGGGTACGCCGAGCACCGGGGCCAGCGTCGCCCCGGTCGCGAACAGCGCTATCGCCCGGCCGCGCACCGCGACCGGGAAGGGCCCGGCCACGGTCGCCGTGGCGATGGACCAGAACAGCGCCTGGGCGAGGGCGGTCACGACACGGGAGCCGGCCAGCACGGTGTACGTCGGCGCGAGCGCGGCCGTGGCGTTCGCGGCGGCGAACAGGAGCATCGTGGCCCCGAGCAGTTGACGGCGGGGGATCCGCTGGGTCAGCCGGGCCAGCGGCACGGAGGCCAGCACGACCACGACGGCGTACCCGCTGACCAGCAGACCCACCTGCGTACGGGACCGGTCGAGGTCGGGTGCGATGTGGGTCAGCAGGCCGACGGGCAGCAGCTCGGTCGTGATGAACGCGAACGCGGCGAGGGAGAGCGCGACGAGCACGGCCCTGGCCCTTCTCGGCGACACCTCCGGCGCCATGGCCACCCCCTTTGATGGTCACCGTATCGAGGGCGCCCGACCATCACTCAACCCGGGTGTCGTGCACCGCTGTAGCGACGGCGACTGTCAGCGGCCCGTAGCACCTCCGCTTTGTGACATCGGGCGTGGCGTCACCGGTTCAGACCCGGGTGATCCGCACCGCGTCGGCGACCACGATTCCGGTTCCGCTGGTCCAGCGGCTCACGCCGACCTTGTTGCCCGTGCCGGCGGCCAGCGTGAACACGCCGATGGAGACCCACCGACCGCCGTTGGCCCGCTGGTCGACGGACACGGACCTGTTCCCTGTGGTGGTCGCTACCAGGTACGGCGTCTGGTTGTTGTAGCCGGCGTCGGCCGGGTACCAGACCGAGATCTCGTAGTTTCCGGTTGCCGGGATGGTCGACCGGTACCAGGCGACGTCGCTGGAGGACAACGGGTTGGCGAATCGGTAGTCGGTGCCGAACCGTTGGCCGGAGTAGGCCGACGTGCCCCATTCGGTGCTCGCCGTGAACCCGCCCGAGGTGCTGTTGTCGATGGTTGCGGTCCACTGCTGCGGCGGGGTCTGGGTAACGCTCACGTCGAGGTAGTTGCGGTCGATGTTCATCGTCACGCCGCCCCACGTCTCGGTGACGTCGCCGGCGTACTGGTGCAGGCGCTGGTGGTTCGCGTAGTAGGCGTCGGCGCAGTAACTTCCGGCGTCGGTGTCGGCCACCCCGTTCCACCAGGCGATCCAGATCTGGTCGAGCCGGGTGTAGGTCGGGTTGCCGTACGCGTCGCAGACGTCCTTGATGCCGGACGAGCCGCTGGAGTACATGCCGGCGAGGTAGCCGCGTACGTGCAGTTGCTCGACCCAGCCGGACAGGAACGACAGGACGGCGGCCCGGCACGACGCGTTCGACGGGTACTGCTCGATGTCGTTGTAGATGGTGCTCGCGCTGCCGATGCCCAGTGCCTGGGCGGCATTCGCGGCGCTGTTCGCCGCGGAGGCGCCCTGTGACCGGGCGGTGGTGGGGTCGGCGGACATCTTCGGCGTGCGGGTGCCGCACGGTGCCTGGTACCCCAGTTCGATGGGGATCAGCCGCCATCCGTTGCTCGTCTGGTTGGCCACCCAGGTCGCGGTCAGGTTGGGCTGGGCGCAGGAGCGGCTGGCACCGCTGATGTAGATGCCGATCGCCCCGTAGGGCGAACTGGCCCGCCACGCGTTCATCGCAGCCTGTGAGGGAGCGGCGCAGGTGTCGAATCCCCGGCCGGTGAAGGTGCCGGGTTGCGGGCCGGTGGCCAGGGGCGCCACTGCGGTCGATGCCTGTGGTTGTGTGGCGGCAACAGCAGTCGACGTGGCCGGTGCCACCAGTCCTGCGGCAACGGTGAGACCGGCCAGCCATCCAGCAATGATCCTCATCGTCGCCTCCACATGAAGGAATTCTTGCTACCCAGTAGGCGTTGCGAAGATTCTTACCATGAATCGATGAGTGGCGATAGCTGGTCGGGTCGCCTCGGGGCGCGCGGACGCCGGTGGGGGCCAGGCGGATCGCCTGGCCCCCACCGGTCGGTCTGGTCTGTCAGCCGAGGTACTTCTCCCACGGGCCGGTGATGGCCAGGGTGAGGCCCGGGTCCTGCATGTTGACGAAGAGCACCCTGCCGTCGCCGGTGAAGGTCGGCCCGCAGAACTCCGAGTCGTTGAGCTGGTTGCGGGCGATCGCGTACGTCGGGCCGCCCGGAACCGTGCTCAGCACGTGGGAGGCGCCCGACCCGTCCTCGGCCAGCACGAGGCTGCCCCACGGGGTGACGGTCACGTTGTCCGGGCCGTCGAAGGTGAGGTCGTTGTACTTGACCGGCGTCCCCTCCTCCGAGGCGGTCTGGTGCGGGAAGTACGTCACGAGCTGGATGGTCTGGGCCTTGTAGTTGTAGAACCAGACCATGCCGTCGTGCGGAGCCGCGTCCGCCGGCAGGTCACCCTCGTCCCAGGCGTAGGAGTTGACCACGTACACGCCCTCGTCGGTGCCCCACACGCCCTCGAACTTGCGCCCGCGGGTGACCTGGCCATCGGTGAACTGCTCGCGTACGGGCTTGTTCCGCGCGTCGCGGTCCGGCACCTCGATCCACCGTACGGGGAAGGGGCGGTTCAGCTGGGCGGAGGTCAGGTAGGCGACGTCCGGCAGCACCGAGCCGTCGTCCATGATGATCTGCATCGCGGCGAGGACGCCGGCGTTCGGGGCGAGGCGGGTGAGCACGCCTGGACCCAGCTTGACACCGCGCGGCGCACTCCAGCGGTAGAAGAGACCGTTGGGCTCGTCGGCGTCCTCGGACAGGTAGATGCTGGTGCGGTCCTTGTCGACCGCCAGGGCCTCGTGCGAGTAGCGGCCCAGGCACTTGATCGGCCTCGGGTCGGCGCTACCGTCGGCCCACACCTCGAAGACGTACCCGTGATCCTTCTGGTAGACGCCGGACCGGCCGTCCTCTTCCCACTCGTCGCCGGCCCGGTCCTCGGTCTCCTCGCAGGTGAGCCAGGTCCCCCAGGGGGTCGGCCCGCCGGCGCAGTTGGAGATGGTGCCGGAGAGGGCGACGAACTCACCCAGGTTGCGGCCCGCACGGTCCGTCGTGATCACGGTGCAGCCGCCGGCGTCGACGGCGCCCGCGTCGTAGACCGTTCCCTTGATGTGCGGTACGCCGAACTCGGCACCCGGGTCGATCTCGTGGTTCTGGATCAGGTGGTAACGGCCGTGACCGGCGTCGTAGACGGCCATGCCGTCGTGGTCGGCCGGGGTCACGCCCTGGCCGCGGTCGAGCCGGGTCACGCCGGTCCGGGTCACCACCGTGTAGCTGAAGCCCTCCGGCAGGGCCAGGATGCCGTCGGGGTCGTCCACGAGTGGCGGGAAGGGCACATTGCCGGCCTTGACCGGCGGGTGCGGCCGGCCCGGGCTGGCCTGGGCGAGGGACGGCAGGCCGCCGGCGACGGCAAGGCCCACGCCGGCGGCGGCGCCGCCAGCGAGGAAGGTACGACGAGAGGAAGGCACGTGGATCAGCTCCTGGTCACGACAAAGTGCGGCGACTGACAGCCAACTCCGGCGGACGGACACCGACACGTCGCCTGAGGGATCGCCTGGTGACATCGGAGTGAAGAATCAGGGCTACTCAGGCACCGCCAGGCCGGCGGCGTACGACCTGCGACGACACGGCGAAGCGCGACGGTGCCCGCCCTGTGTGTGACCAGGACGGGCACCGTCGCCGCTACCGAGGCGGGTCGCTCAGGTGCTCGCGCCCCGAACCGTGACAGCGTGGCTGGTGTAGGCGTATGCGTAGGTGGCATCGCCGTCGAAGCGGACGTGGTACGTGTACTGGCCGGCCACCGGGGGCTTGTCGGTGATGGTGAACGAGCCGTCGGCGGCGAGCGGCACCAGCGGCAGGTCGGCCCCGACGGAACCATTCTTGTTGGTGTATACCCGGTACACCACGATCGACCCGGGGGCCGGCGTGGGGACGTTGCCGGCGGTACTCATCTGACCCGTGAGCGTGAGCGGCTTCGTGGCGGTGCCGGTCGTCGGGCCGGTCACGACCAGCGAGGTGGGGTGCTGGGCCACGTCGACCCTGGTCGTGGTCTGTGACCAGCGGAAGGCGGGGCTGCCGTCCCAGATGGCGGTGTAGCTGACGCTGCCGCCGACCGGTGAGGCGTCGGTGACGGTGAAGGTGCCGTCCTCGGCGGTGGTCACGCCGGGCAGGGTGGCGGTGGTGCCGTTGGGCAGCGTGCGGGTGATCTCGATCGGCTGTGCGCCCGGCGCGGAGTCGTCGGGGAGGGCGAGCCGACCGGTCATGGTGAACGGGTCCAGCGCGGTCGCCGCGGTGGTGGCCGACAGGCTCAGCGTGGACGTCGGCAGGAGGGCGCCCTCCACGCGCCACAGGTAGTACCGGTTGTACGGCCAGTCGTTGAGCAGGGCGTAGAGGTCATCGCCCAGCACGGAGAGACTGCCGGTGACCAGGTCGCCCTTGTAGGTCATCTGGGCCTGCGTGGTCTTCGCCCCGGTGGCGGCGTTGTACACCTCGGCGTAGGGGCCGTAGTTCGCGCCGTAGAAGGCGGTGGCGACGTTGGCGCCGTTCGGGCTGAGCGCGACCGCGCCCGGTGCGCCCGGATGGTCGGCCCTCGATCCGTAGCTGCGGACCTTGGTCAGGGTCGTGGTGTCCCAGACATCGAAGCCGGAGGTGGCGAAGACCGAGATGGCCTGGGTGCCGTCGGGCGTGATGGTGAGGTCGGTCAGGTTCGACAGGTCGTTGTCGGCGCCGTCGATGACGCCCCGCAGCGTCGCCGGGATCGTGCTGACGTCGTACACCCGGGGGCTGGCGGGGTTGATCCCCGCCTCGGCGGTGAAGACCGTGTCGCCGGCGCCGGCGACCAGGGGTGCGCCGTACATGCGGGTGGCGACCTGGACGGGCGTGGGCGCCGCCAGGGACAGGTCGAGGCCGAGGACGCCGCCGACAAAGTCGTTCTTGATGCCGTAGCCGACCCAGAGCTGGTCACCGTCGAGGGACAGGTTCGCCGGGGACCGGTACCCGGCCAGGTTGATCCGTCGGACGACGGCGAGGGTGGCCGCGTCGATCTCGGCGATCTCGTTCGAGCCGGACAGCGCGGCGTAGACCCGGTTGCCGTCGGGCGTGACGGCCAGGCCGGTCGGGCTGGCCAGGCCGGTGATGCTGCCGGTGAGCGTGCCCTGGGAGTCGGCGACCACGATGCGGTCGTTCGCGGAGACGAAGACCCGGCCGCCGGCCGCGGCCGTGTCGACGACGCCGGTAACGCCCTGGATCAGGGTGGCGGTGTCCCTGGCGGCGGCGGGTGCGGTGGTGGCGACGAGGCCGACTGCGGCGGCCATCGTCGATGCCAGGACTGAGCCGATCACTGTGCGGAATCGCACGTGCGGTCCCCTTTCGGTGGTAACCCCGTTGTGCCGCGGCGACCGGCGGAGCCGGTGCCGGGCCTGCGACAAGATCGTCGCGTCATGGATTAGGCGACCCTCCGGCCGGCAGCGTTACACAGTGGACGAAGTTCCAGGAACGTGCGGGGCGATTCGGGGATGGATGGTGACCGGTCGCGCCCGCCCGGCGCGACCGGTTGCCGCCTCAGGGGCAGGGCCCTCCCGCGCAGACGTCGATGATCTTGCCGGTGAGCAGGAACGTCGCCTTCTGCTCCTGCGCTCCAGGCTGGGCGCGCGGGAACTCGTGCGAATCCTCGCCGTACTCCGGGCCGGCCGGGGCGAGGTTCGTCGTCGGCGGTGCGTAGGTCGCCCCGCTGTTCCAGATCACGATCGCCGAGCCGGTGTACGGATACGCCCGGATCGGTTTGATACCCCAGTACGGCTTCACGTCGAGTGACCAGCCGTCGGCGAGGGCAGGGGTGTGCAGGCGGGCACCGATGGTGCGAGCCTGCACCTCGGCCGCGGCGGGGGAGACCTGGTGGTCGCCGAAGGCCACGTGCATCAGCACCTGATGCGCCGGGGTGCCCGGCAGCGGATTGCCGGTCATGTGCTGGGCGTACCCGTTGGCCTCGGATCGGTCCCAGAGCATCTGCAACAGCGCGAAGATCAACTGCTGGTCGACCTCGTCCGGGTAGTACCCGTCCATGACCGATTGGAAGGGGGCGAAGTCCACGCTGCGCTGCAGCAGCGTGGAGTAGTTCATCGCCGGCACGCCGAGCACCGACCGGGTCCAGTCCTGCGCGATGGCGGTGAGCGCCCCGCCGTTGATGCCGCCCTGGCTGTTGCCGTCGTAGTGCAGCCCGCCGGCCACGTCGATCAGCGGCTGCCCGACGGCATCCTGGAACGCCGGGTCGGCGGCGAACCCGTCCGGGTGGATCATCGCCCGGCCCAGGAAGAGGAAGTTCAGGAAGCTCTGTTGCAGCCGGTCGGCCACCGCGGGAAAGGCGCTGAGGTCGGAGAAGGCGCCAGCCACGTACGGGACGTCGGCGGCGGCCATGCCGATCCAACTGGTCGCGCAGAAGGTGAAGTCGTACGTGGCCGACATGGCCTTGACGTTGCCGGCGTTGATCTCGGTCGGCCTGCCCAGCAGGCCGTGGCCGTAGAGCGACAGGTGTGCGGGATCGGCGGCGGTGGCGCTGCGCGGGATGTTGCAGACGAAGTCCGCCCGCAGCGTCGCGCCGGACGGCGTGGGCAGCGAGTCCGCCGCAGGTGCTGTCCCGTCGCCGTCGGCCGGCCCGTAGTGCAGCCGCGAACCGGGTTCGCCGTTTCCGACCAGATAGGACGGTACGCCGATGCTGCCGGTCACCTGCCGGGCGATCCGCGCATCCTGCTGGGGCGGGTAGTCGGTCACCTGGGTGACGGTGAACGACGGTGCCGCCTCGCCCAGGGCTGCGAAGGCGCCGTCACGGATCGCCAGCATTCGCCCGGTCAGACCCTGCCGGCTGGCCACGGTGAAGTCCCAGGCCAGGTGCAGGCTGTGCCGCTTGACGCCGACCCTGCTCAGGTCGGCGAGGACCCGCTTGATCTGCGGGGTGCGGCGGTCCCGGGGGCTGAGGCCGGCGCCGGTGACGTACTTCCGGAACGCGGTCGGCGCCGGGATCAGCTCCCTGCTGCGGTCGCGCATGCCACGCAGGCCCACGACGTACCGGGTGCCCTCGGCCAGCGCCACCGCCGGCCGAATGATGAGCAACTGCCGGTCGGGCTGGCCGGCGGCGTGCGCGTCCAGCTCCGCCCAGTACGGTGTGCGTTCGCCGGTGACCGTGTTGAGCAGCACGATCGGCGCGTCCGGCGCCAGCGAGCGACCGATGTCGGTGACCGGGGCGATCCCCGTGGCCGCTGAGTTCAGCCCGGCCACGTGCACCAGGATCGGCGAGCCGGGGCTGAACCCGTCCTGTCGGTTCCATTCGGTCGGGTCGATCGGGGTGCCGTGCACGTTGGCGGGCATCGAGGACGCCGCGAGTCGTACCCGCTTGCCGGTGCGGCTGGCTGGATCCGGCACGGTGAAGTAGTCGTTCGGGAACGGCAACAGGCAGGCGGTCGGGTCGATCGGGTCGCAGACACCGTGCGTGGCCGGGTGCATCGGCACCGCGGGCGGCGCGGCGGCGGAGGCCGTGCCGAGCAGTACGGCACCGGCGGTCACCAGCGCGGACACGGCGAGACGGAGCCGTACGGGGGTGGTCACACGCATCTCCTTTGATGGTGGACAAAGTGGACGGACCCACGGGCCGAGGGTGATGGGCGGAGCGCAGGTGTCCAGTTCTTCCTACGCCGCACGGGGGATCGCGGCAAGGGCGAGGGCACTGTCCCGCGTACGCTGCCGTGGTGCAGATCGACCTGGTTGCCCTGATCGTCGACGAGTACGACCCCGCGATCGCGTTCTTCACCGACGTCCTCGGCTTCGACCTCGTCGAGGACTCCCCATCGCTGACCAATGACGGTCGACCCAAGCGGTGGGTCGTCGTGCGGCCGCCGGGCGCCCAGACCGGGATCCTGCTCGCCCGCGCCGACGGAGACCACCAACGCGCCGCAGTCGGTAACCAGGTGGCCGGCCGGGTCGGGTTCTTCCTCCGCGTCGACGACTTCGACGCCGCTTACCGGCGGATGGCCGAGGCCGGTGTCACCTTCGTCCGGGAACCTCGCACCGAGTCCTACGGCCGGGTCGCGGTCTTCCTCGACATCGCCGGCAACCGGTGGGACCTGCTCGGGGCCAGCTGACCGTCAAGATGAGGGGCGGGAGCAACGAGATCGCAGTCAGCGACAGCGCCGTCCACCGCCGGGACCACCGCGAGACGCGCGCCACCGCGCAGCGCGAGCGTCCGCACCGGACTACTCTGCGCCGTCCGCCGGCAGGCGCTCCGGCAGCCCGAGCCGCGGGAACTGGTCCTCGTGGAACGTGACGATCTCGGTGATCGCCCCGCCGGTGACGCGCAGGACGTCGATCGTCAGCGGCAGGTACGCGGCCTCCCGCTCCTGCCACAGGTAGAAGGCGACGGCGGGCTGCCGGTTCACCGAGCTGGGGACCCCGCGCAGACCCTTCATGCCATCGAATCCATCCTCGATCCAGCTGTTCACGACCGCGTCGCGGCCGACGTACAGACCCGGCGTGGGCGGCATCGAGGAGCGGACGTCGTCCCGCAGCATGGCCGCGAGCACGTCGACGTCCGTGGCCACACTGGCGTCGGTGAAGCGGCGCACCAACTCGCGCGTCCCGGCGTCCTCCTCGCCGCCGGTCCAGTCCTGCCGCTCGGCGGGCAGGTGCTCCCGCATGCCGGCACGGGCGCGCTGCAGCGCGCTGTTCACCGAGTTCACGGAGTCTCCGAGGAGCTCCGCGACGTCCTTCGCCGGCCAGCCGAGCACGTCCCGCAGGATCAGCACGGCCCGCGGGCGCGGCGCGAGGTGCTGGACCGCGACCAGGTACGCCAACTCGATCGTCTCCCGCGCGACGGCGACCGTCTCCGGCTCGTCCGCGTCGCCCGCGGGCAGCTCGTCGAGCAGCCGGTCCGGGTAGGGCTGCAACCACGGCACCTCGCCGCCGGTCGCGGGTTGCGGGCGGCGCCTGGCGAGCAGGTCCAGGCAGGCGTTGGTGGCGATCCGGTACAGCCAGGCCCGGAACGTCGACCGCCCCTCGAAGGTCTCCCGACGCCGCCAGGCACGGAGGAACGTCTCCTGCACGGTGTCCTCGGCGTCCTCGAACGACCCGAGCATCCGGTAGCAGTGCACGTGCAGCTCCCGCCGGTGCCGCTGCGCCAGCCCCGAGAACGCCGGCTCGTCGACCTCGCCCAGACCGCTCACGCCCAGCTCCTCCAGCCCTGTGTTCGCACTCATCACGTCATCCTTCCGTCCGATGGTGTCCCGACGTAGGTGTGACGGCTGCGGGCGCGACAACTCATCACCAGGGCGGCCTGATCAGGGTCTTCTAGCGCCAGGCGGGGTGACCCCGACCTGAGATGCGGCGATCAGGGCCGGCCCCATCGTGGGTTGCGCCACGAGTACGGCACGGGCATCCACGCGATTTCCTACGTCGGCTGATCGACGGATGACCGTGCACCGATCTGCCGCTGAGGGGCGTTGGCGGATCCGCCCGGGGACACGTCCGGATTCGCCGAGAACAGCGCGCCGCTTATACGGCCGGTCTGCTCGTCTCGGGCCTCATATCAACCCATGTTGTTAGGCAGAACGGATGACCGGCCGGGTCCGCGTACACGTAGCATTGCTCGCTGTTGGGCTGGAACTCGTACTTCGTCGCTCCCGCCTTCAACACGCGCAGTTCTGCGGCGACGCGGTCTTCGACGTAGAACTCAAGGTGCAGCTGGATGGGCGATGGGGGATCGGGCCACGTCGGGGGCGTGTAACCGACCACCCGCTGGAAGTCCATGCGGCCGGTCCGGCAGATGACCGTGGCCCAGTGCTCATCCAGATTGGTGATCGTGCCACCGGTGATCTCCGCATAGAAGGTCGCCAGCTGCTTCGTATCGAGACAGTCCAGCGTGACCGAGGCGAGCCGGATGGAGTCGGACATGGTCGTCTCCCTGCGAGGAAAGTGCGTCCTACCCTAGGCGACGTCAGCCGACAACACCCGCACCCATCGATGATCAACCACGGCTTTGTGTCACGGCCCCGAGGCATCCACTCATGCCGCTGGCAGCGGGCGCTCGACGATCCGGCCGGGGACGGGCGTCAGGCGCTGCCAGGGGCCGGGTGGGCACTATCGTTCTGGCGTGCACATCCGTTTTGACGTCCCAGCCGATCCCACCTACCCGGGCCGCGTGGCCGCCGCACTCGCCAGTGCTCGGCTGCGCACGTCCGGCTATATCGGCGCCGTGCTGGCGGTGGTCGGGGCGATCGGTCTCGCCGTCTCGCGGGGGTTCGCGTGGGGCGAGCAGATCTCGCCGCTGTGGTTGGCGATGGTCGTGGGCGGTGTGCTGTCGATGCTGTACTCGCCGTGGGTGCGGTGGCGCGCCCGTCGCCGCTCCAGTCGCTACGCCGTCGAGGGCGCCTACGACATCACCGACGACAACATCATGATGCGCAGCGGCTCAGAGTCCGGCGGCATCGCCTGGGACGGGGTCGCCCAGGTAAGGGACACCCCTGACTTCTGGATCGTGTACGTCGGCCGGATGCCGGCGACCGTGATCCCACGCCGGTTGATGTCCGCCGAGGATGCCGAGGCGTTGCAGGCCTATATGGCCAAGCGTGGGCTGCTCCGAGTGCGGTGAACTCAGCGAAGCGCTTTCTCCATGACCTGTTCCCTGGTGACGCCGTCGGACAACAGGCCCCCGAGCTGTTTGGTGACGACGAAGCCATTGCGTCGATAGAGGGTGATGGCGGCTTCATTGCCCGGGATCACCGCGAGCTTCAACGTCCTCGCGTCTGATCGCAGAGCCCAGGTTTCGACGGCAGCTATCAGCCGGTCCCCAACACCACGCCCCCGAGCCTCAGGGCCGACCCACACGGACCTCAGCTCGCTGACACCGTTGTCACCGGGAAGGCCGGCAGCCATGCCAACGGCTTGGTCGTCGAGCATCGCAACGATGTTGTGGCTGCCGGGCATCTCCAGGCGCGAACGCCACCGCTCCTCCCCACCGCTGTGCCACTCGGCGAGCCGAGACTTGAACGCGTGTGGCGCGTCGGCTAGCGCGGCGAGGCGGACCTCCCGCCACAACGGCCAGTCGTCGATCGAGACCGTACGCAGACTCAGCACACTGACAATCCTCCCGGACCTGGGTTCAGGGGGGGGCGAGGAGGCTCTTCTGCCGGGACGTGCGTCACTGATGCCCCGCCTGACCGCTGCTCTGGGAGGGCCTGACAGCGGCCTTCAGCCGAGCAGGTACGCGTTCAGCCGGTCGGCGAGTTGCTTCGGGTGGCTGAGTGCCACTGAGTGGCATCCGTCGATCTCATCCGGGGTGGCGCCGAGCCGGTCGGCGGCCACCCGGCGTTGGAAGTCCGCCGTGAAGAACCGGTCGTCGCGGGCGACGAGGACCTTCGTCGGCACGTCCGGCCAGGCCTCCAGGGGCCACGGCTCGTTCCCTTCCGCGCTGACCTGGTCCCGGCTGTGCGCCGCTGCCTGCGCGACGATCTCGGCCGGCACACCGTTGTAGAACTGCTGCTCCTCGCTGAGCCCTTCCGCGCCGCGGTATCCAGTGTTGCCCCACCAGTCCGCGGGCCTCTCGCCGGGCGCCGGGACCATCGGAGTGAGCAGGACGATCAGCCGCACAGGCAACCTGTCGGCGATCAGCGGCGCGGTGAACGCACCATAGGAGTGTCCGACGACCACAAGGTCGCTCCGGTCGCCGACAGCGTTGACGACCGTTGCGCAGAACTCGGCGAACCCCGCGGAGCTGTCCTCGATCGGCAGTTCCGGCACCACCACGTCGTGGCCGCGGTTGGTCAGCTCAGGGACCAGAAGGTGCCAGTCCCAAGCGCTGCCCCCGCCGCCGTGGATCAGAACGAAAGTCGCCATGACCCGAAGCCTCACAGCCGGGTGTGACAACCCGCCACTCGGCCCGGTTCGCCACGGCAGCACCGGTGGTGGCTCGGGTCCGGGCGGTCGGCGGCGGCCCGCCGACCGGGGCCACCGGTCAGCGGCGGCCGGTGGCCAGGGCGACGAGGTACTGTCCGCCGCCTGCGTCGACGCTTGCCGTCACCGGCAGTCCGGGCACCAGCCGGGAGAACCGGTCGACCAGCCAGTCCGCCGTCTCCTGGGCGTCCTTCCTGCTCGCACAGCGGGCGACCAGCTCACGGCCACCCTTGCGGTCGAGTCGCTCCGCGACGGTGATCAGCGGCGCGGGCTCCACCACGTGCAGACGGTCCGGCCAGGCGATGACCACCTTGACCGCGCCCTTGCGAGTGTTGCAGGCACGGTGCGCGAGTCGCTCGGCGACCTTGGCCTTCCTGTCGGCGGTGCGGCTGTCGACGCTGGGACCACGCGGGTCGTTCACCGACATGTCGGCGTCGACCGGCTCGTCGCACACCCAGCACCGCCAACTGTCACGCCTGCCGACGTCCTCGAGGAGACTCATCCGAGCAAACTAGCCTGTCAGCTCGCGGCCAGCGAGCGACAGCCCTGGCCGCGGGCACCGTCAATCTCACGGCCGAGCAGGTCGCCGCCCGGCCCAGGGTGCGGTCCTGGACTGCCCGTACGCGGCATGGCCGGTCATCGCCCGGCTGCCTCTCCTCGTGGCCGGGCTCGTTCGGCTACGCCGGGGGTGGGGCGGTCGTGCGGCGGACGACGAGAGCTGGCGAGAGCTTGATCTGGGCGGTGGGCCGGCCCCGGTCGGCGATGCGGTGGAGCAGGAGCCGGGCGGCGTCGGCGCCGATCTCGCGGCCTGCCTGGTCCACGCTCGTCAGTGAGATCGGCCGGAAGGCGGCGAAGGTGGTGTTGTCGTAGCCGGCGACGGAGATGTCCTCCGGCACGCGGAGCCCGGCCTCGGCGATGGCGTCCAGCGCGCCCATGGCGACGATGTCGGCGCCGGCGAAGATGGCGGTGGGTCGGACCGGCCGGTCGAGCAGCTGCTGGGTCCCGAGGTAGCCGCCCTCCTGGTTGTATCGGGTGGAGGCGATGTCGATCTCGTCGGCGAGGCCGCGAACCCGCATGGCCCGCCGGTAGCCGGCGGCCCGGATGGCGTTGGGCATCTCGGCGAGGCAGTCGGCGCTCGTCTCGTGGTGCTCGATGTGCGCGATGCGACGGTGCCCCAGGTCGGCGAGGTGGTCGACGACCAGCGCGGCGCCGGTGAGGTCGTCGTCGGCGACGGTGTCATAGGTCTGGGACCGGCCGTGCCGACCGACGACGACGGTGGGTACGACGGTGGCGACCTGTTCGAGACGAGCCCGGGTCGAGATGGGCGCGATGAGGATCATGCCGTCCATACCGCGGTCGATCATGGCGTGGATGACCCGGGCTTCGGCCTCCTCGCCGTTGCAACCAGAGCCGAGAAGCACCTGGTAGTCGGTGCCGGCGATCCGGTCGGTGAGTCCGTCGAGGATCTCGGCGAAGAAGGGATTGCGGATGTCGGGCAGCATGACGCCGATGGTGTACGTCTGCCCCCGCATGCCACGCGCGGCGGCGTTGGGCCGGTAACCGAGCTCGCTGATCGCCTGGCGCACCTTCGCCTGCATCGTGGGGCTGACGCCGTAGGCGTTGCGCAGGACCTTGGACACCGCAGTGGTGGACACCTGGGCGTGCCGCGCCACGTCGACGATGGTGGCCCGTCGGGTTGCTGTTGTTGGGCTGTCCATCTGTGGCCTCCGTGCACGTGAAACGTTGCCCACAGCCTAGGTCTCTGAGCATCCCCATGCCAGGGCGCGGACCTATTGACGTCGGGTGGGTGAACTCCTAGGGTCAGGCGCAACATTTTGGAAAACGTTGCCCACACCACACCCCCTCCGCCCCGCAGGCGCTCGGCTGATCCATCCCCTTTTGCGGCCGCGCCTTGAAACGTTTCAAGGAGTGGACACGCGGATGACAGTTGCCCCCACCGGTCGCCGGACCGCCTCCACCAGCGGCCTTCGCCCAGCCGCCACGGCCTCCACCGCCAGCGGTCGCCCGGCGCCTCCCTGGTGGTTCGCGGCGCCGGCAATGCTCCTGTTCGCCTTCGTGGTCCTCGTGCCGAGCGCCCGGGGCGTCTACTACGCCTTCACCGACTGGGACGGACTGAGCCCCGATTTCGCGCTCGTCGGGCTGGACAACTTCGTCGGCATCGCCCGCGACCCCGACGCTGTCCAGGCCGTCCGGCAGACGCTGGTGATCGCGGTGGCCGTCACGATCATCCAGAACGGGATCGGGCTCCTGCTCGCGCTCGGGGTCAACACGGTCATCAAATCCCGCAACGTGCTGCGGGTTCTCCTGTTCGCCCCGGCGGTGGTCACCCCGATCGTGACCGCGTACCTGTGGCGCAACCTGCTCGGCCCGGACGGCGCGGTCAACAGCCTGCTGGGCGCCGTCGGGCTGACCTCGTGGCGGCAGGACTGGCTGGGCGATCCCGGGCTGGCCCTCTGGGCGGTCGTCGCCGTGGTGGTCTGGCAGTTCGCCGGCTACTCGATGGTCATCTTCCTGGCCGGGCTGCAATCCGTGCCGAAGGAACTCTACGAGGCCGCCGCGATCGACGGCACCGGACCGGTCCGGCGGTTCTGGTCGGTGGTCCGGCCCCAGTTGGCGCCCGCCATCACGATCAACCTGATGCTGTCGATCATCGGCGGCATCAAGCTCTTCGACCAGGTGTACGCGTTGACCGGCGGTGGACCCGGGCACGCCACGGACACCATCTCCACCCTGATCTACAAGGAAGCGTTCACGCTCGGCGAGTTCGGCTACAGCATCGCCTTGGCGGTGGTGCTGACGGCCATCGTGACGATCGCCTCGACGGGCCAGTACGTGGTGCTGGCCCGCAACGAGAGGGCGGCGTCGTGAACCGCTACCGGTGGCGCACCTTCGGTTTGGAACTGCTGATGATCGCCGCCGCCGTGGTGATCGCTTTCCCGGTCTACGTGCTGGTGAACCTGGCCGTACGCGCACCGTCGGACACCTCGTCACCGATCCGTCCGACGACGTCGCCCACCCTGGCCAACTTCGCCCAGGCGTGGAGGGAGGGCGGGCTCGGCGGTGCCCTCGTCAACAGCGCCCTGGTCACCGCCGTCAGCGTCGTGGTCGTGCTGGCGGTCTCCGCGCTGGCCGCGTACCCGCTGGCCCGAGCCACTGCCCGCTGGTCCCGGGGCATGTTCCTGCTGATCATGCTCGGGCTGGTGCTGCCGTTCCAGCTCGCCGCGCTGCCGCTCTACCAGACCATGCGTGACCTGGGCCTGCTCGGCAGCGTCTGGGCGCTGGTCCTGTTCTACTCCGGCCTGCAGGTGCCGTTCACCACGTTCCTCTACACCGGATTCATCCGGGCGCTGCCGCACGACTTCGAGGACGCCGCCCTGATCGACGGCTGCCGACCGTGGGACGCGTTCCGGCACGTGGTCTTCCCGATGCTCAAGCCGGTCACGGTGACCGCCCTGGTGCTCAACGCGATCGCCGTCTGGAACGACTTCTTCACGCCGCTGCTCTACCTCAGCGGGAGCAGCCAGCAGACCGTGCCCGTGGCGTTGGCCGGCTTCGTCGGCCAGTACGTAGCCGACTGGAACCTCATCTTCGCGGCGCTGGTGATCAGCATCGTGCCGATCCTGCTCCTCTACTTCGCGCTGCAGCGCAGCATCATCAACGGCTTCGCCGGAGGGCTGAAGGGATGAGACCGTACGACCTGGAGACCGAACAGCGGCGCGAGCCCCTGGGTGTGGGGGAGCGGTGTCCCCGGCTGTCCTGGAAGCTCGCCTCCGAGCGGCGCGGGGCCGCGCAGCGCGCGTACCGGATCAGCGCCGCCGAACGGGCGGCGGACCTGACCGACCCCGACCGGCTCATCTGGGACACCGGCCGCCGCGAGTCGACCGACACGCTCCTGGTGCCGTGGGACGGGCCGGTCCTGCGGTCGGCGACCCGCTACCACTGGCGCGTACAGGTCTGGGACGAGACCGGCGCCGAGGCTGGCGCGGCGCAGAGCTGGTTCGAGACGGGTCTCCTGCATCGCGACGACTGGTCTGCACGCTGGATCGGCCGCGACCCGGCGGTGCTGCCGCACGTCGACCCGCCGGGCGACGACGAGCGTCCCCCGCTGGAGTCACCACCGCTGTACCTGCGCCGGGAGTTCCACCTCGACCGCCCACCGGTGCGGGCCCGGCTCTACGCCACCGCGCGCGGCGTGTACGAGCCCCGCCTCAACGGGGCCCGGGTCGGTGACGCCGAGCTGGCGCCGGGCTGGACCGAATACCACCGCCGGCTGCATTACCAGACCTACGACGTCACCGCCCTGCTGCGTCCCGGCGGCAACGCGCTCGCCGCGATCGTCGCAGACGGGTGGTGGTGCGGGTACGTCGGGTTCGACGCGCGCCGGCCCGCGCAGCACTACGGCGACCAGCCGGCGTTCCTGGCCCAGCTCGTCGTGGACTTCGCCGACGGGTCCCGGCAGGTGGTGGTCACCGACGGCGGCTGGGGCGAGCGGCCGGGCGCGATCCGTGCCGCCGACCTGCTGATGGGCGAGTACGTCGACCGCCGCCACCACGTGCCGGGCTGGGACAGCCCCGGCTGCGGCGGCTTCCAGCCCGTCGTCGTGCTCGACGCCGAGCCCGGTCCGCTGGTCGCCGAGCCGGACCACCCGATCCGCGTCACCCGCGACGTGCCGGCGGTCGAGGTGCACCGCCGTGGTCCTGGCCGCTACGTCGTCGACTTCGGACAGAATCTCGTCGGCCGGGTTCGGCTGACCGTCCGCGACGCCCCGGCCGGGCACCGGATCGTATTGCGGCACGCGGAGATGCTCACCGACGGCGAGCTGTACGTGGACAACCTGCGCACCGCCCGGGCGACCGACGTGTACCTCGCCGGCGGCGACGGCGTCGGGGTGTTCGAGCCGCGGTTCACCTTCCACGGCTTCCGGTACCTGGAGGTCGACAACCTTCCCGGTGGGCTGGACTGCTCTGAGGTGGTCGCCCGCGTGTTGCACAACGACACGCCGTTCACCGGGCGGTTCGAGTGCTCCGACCCGATGGTCAACCAGTTGCAGTCCAACATCACGTGGGGGCAGCGCGGCAACTTCGTGGCCGTACCGACCGACTGCCCGCAGCGCGACGAGCGGCTCGGCTGGCTGGCCGACGCGCAGATCTTCGCCCCGACCGCCACCCGCAACGCGGACGTGTCCGCGTTCCTGGCCCGATGGCTGCGAGACGTGGTGGACGGGCAGGACACCGAGGGCGCGTTCCGGGACGTCGCCCCGGTCATCGACATGCGCCGGGCGGCCGCCCCGGCCTGGGGTGACGGCGCGGTGATCATCGCGTGGCACCTGTGGCGCGTCTACGGCGACCGCCGGGCGCTCGAACGCTGCTACGACGCCATGCTCGCCTGGGTCCGCTACGTCCACCGGCACAATCCCGACCTGCGCTGGCGCCACCGCACCGGCAACTCGTACGGCGACTGGCTCCAGATCGACGTCACCACGCCCCGCGAGGTGCTCGCAACCGCCTACTTCGCCCGCAGCGCCCAGCTCACCGCCGAAACGGCCACGGTGCTGGGCCGGCACGACCGGGCAGCCGAGCTGCGTAGCCTGCACGCGGCGATCCGTGCGGCGTTCATCGACGCGTACGTCGGTGACGACGGCACGGTCGAGGGGGGCACCCAGACGGGGTACCTGTTGGCGCTCGCGTTCGGACTCCTGCCGCCGCAACTCGTGCCCGCAGCTGTCGAGCACCTGGCCGCCGACGTCGAGAAGCGGGACCACCGACTGACCACCGGCTTCGTGGGGGTGGCCCTGCTGTGCCCGGTACTGGCCGACCACGGCCGCGCCGACCTCGCCTACGCCCTGCTGCACCAGGAGGAGTTCCCCTCCTGGGGCTACTCCATCCGGCACGGCGCGACCACGATCTGGGAACGCTGGGACGGCTGGACCGACCACGCCGGCTTCCAGTCACCGGCGATGAACTCGTTCAACCACTACAGCCTCGGCAGCGTCGGCGACTGGCTCTACGGCCGAGTCGCCGGCATCGACCAGACACCCTCCTCGGTGGCGTACCGCGAGCTGCTGCTGCGCCCCCTGCCCGGCGGCCGGCTCACGTGGGCGCGTGCCGAACAGGAGACCACGCGGGGGCACGTCGCCTGCGGCTGGTCGATCTCCGACGGCCGGCTCACCGTCAGCGCCACGGTGCCGCCCGGCTGCACCGCCGTACTGCAGATCCCCACGCCGGACCCGGACAGCGTGCGCGAGGACGACGCGCCCGCCGCCGACCGGCCCGGGGTTCTCGGGGTCGAGACGTACGCCGCAGGGGTCACCCTGCGGCTCATGTCTGGCCGCTACACCGTCACCGCCACGGCACCCGACGTGGTGCCCTAACCGCTCCTCCACCAGGGAGACACCATGAAGCGCACCAGCAGACTCGCGGCCATCGCGGCCGCGATGACGATCACGGTCGCGACGACCGCCTGCAGCAGTGGCACCAACGCCGGCTCAGGCGATCCGAACACCCTCACGCTCGCCTCGGTCGACCAGGGGTCCGTCGAGGACGTCGTGAAGGCGTTCGAGGCGGCGAACCCGGGGGTGAAGGTCAATCTCACCACGAGCGGCGCTGACCAGCACCAGCAGCAGATCCGCACCCAACTGGCATCCGGCACCGCGCCGGACGTGATGTCGGTCTGGCCGGGCAACGGCAACCCCGGCGCCACCTTCGTCCTGGCGAAGCCGGGCTACCTGCTCGACCTGTCCGACCGGCCCTGGGCGGCGAAACTGCCCGACACGGTCAAGAGCGTCGCCCAGTACGAGGGCAGGACGTACAACGGGGTGTTCGGGCTGAACGGCATCGGCGCCGTCTACAACGAGGAGGCCATGCGGAAGGCCAACCTCACACCGCCGGGCACCTGGACGGAGCTGCTGGCCTTCTGTCGGGCCGCCGCGGGCAAGGGCACCCCCGCCTTCGCGCTCGGCATCCAGGACAACTGGGTCACGCAGCTCGTCCTGTACGCGCTGGCCGCAACCACCGTCTACGCAGGTGACCGGGAGTTCGACGCCAAGATGCAGGCAGGTCAGGCGACCTTCGCGAACTCCGCGTGGGCCACGGCCATGACCAAGTACCAGGAGATGAACGACACCGGTTGCTTCCAGAAGAGCCCACTGAGCACGAGCTACGAAGCCAGTCAGGAACTCGCCGCCACCGGCAGAACGCTCGGCCTGGTCCAGGGCAACTGGGTGGTGGCCCTGCTGAAGGGCAAGAACCCGAGCGGCACCTTCGTCCTCAAGCCGTTGCCCGCCGCCGACGACCCGGCCACGATCGTCATGCCCGTCGCCGCCGGAATGGGCTACGGGGTGAACGCCAAGGCCAAGAACAAGGACCTGGCGCTCAGGTTCGTCGACTTCGTCATGTCGCCCGAGGGCATGAAGCTCTTCAACACCAAGCAGGGCAGTCTGCCCACGCTGCCCGACAACCGCTCGGCCGTCGACCCGGCCTTCGGAGAGCTGACCACCTTCATCACCGACGGCCGCACCGTGCCGTTCATGGACCAGCTGTGGCCCAACGCCAAGGTGCAGCAGACCATGCTCTCCGGTCTCCAGGAGATCTTCAGCAAGCAGGCCACGCCGCAGGAGGTCCTCACCTCCATGGACACCGACTACCGGGCAGGCACCTGACCGCGTACGCACGAGCGGAGCCGGCGGGTCGGAGCATGCCGTCCCTGAGCTGCCGGGCGTCCGCGCCAGCCAGTCCCAGACGTATCAGTCGCAAGCGTCGCCGGCGCCCCGTGCGCCGGCGGGAGGGAGCTAGCAGTGCCGAGACACGGATATCGCGTGCGGGTGTTGGCGGGAGCGGGCCTGTGCCTGGCCCTGGTCGCGCCGCAGGCCCTGACCGCCACACCGGCCGCCGCCGGTGGTGGACCCACCAACGTCCGCGTCGTCAACCTCAAGGTCGACGGCCGGGACGACCGTCCGCTGGGTATCGACAACACCAGCCCCACCCTCGCATGGCAGATGACCCAGACACCGCAGGCGGCGTCGCACCCGTGCTACCGCCCCCGGTCGAGGGTGGCCTGCCCGGGTGACCGACAGACCGCCTACCAGGTTCAGGCCGCGACCAGCGAGTCGAACCTGAAGCGGAGCCGGCTGGTCTGGGACTCCGGCCGCGTCCCGTCCACCGCGCAGACCGACATCCGTTACGCCGGGGCGCCCCTGAAGTCCCGGGACCGGGTCGTGTGGCGGGTGCGGGTCTGGGACGCCGACCGTCGCGCCTCCGACTGGAGCGCGCCGTCCTCATGGGAGGTCGGCCTGCTCAAGCAGAGCGACTGGGCGCCGGCCAGCTGGATCGAGTACCCGGGACGCGTCGAGAACCAGGCGATGCCGATCTTCGCGCGGCAGTTCTCGGTCGACCGCCGCAAGCGGATCAGCGCCGCACGCCTGTATCTGTCCGGCGTCGGCCTGCACAAGCCGACCCTCAACGGACGCACGCTCACCGACGAGGTCCTGGCGCCCGGCAACTCCAACTACCAACTCTCCAGCGAGTACCGCACCTACGACGTCACGGACGACCTGCGTACCGGCGCCAACACCCTCGGCGTGCAGCTCGGCAACGGGCCCGCGTACGTGCGTCGCAGCGTCACCAACCCAGCCGTCGGCCGTACCGCGCCGTACTCCTGGTGGCAGAGCCAGCTCAAGGGCAGCGGCGCTCTGGCCGTGGGCGTCGCGGCCGGCGCCACGACGGTGAAGCTGGACACCGTCGCGAACTACCACGTCGGCGGCACCATCACCATCGACACCGGCGACGGCGGTGAACGCCTCGAACCCCGCACGATCACCGCAATCGGCACCGCCGGTGCGGATGGCACCGGCATCACCTTCACCCCCGCCCTGGCCCGCCCACACGCCGCCGGGGCGCTGGTCACCGGCTCCGGAAACAACATCGCCGCGAGCGACCCGAGCGCAGGGGCGGCGGTCACGCCGCGTCTCATCGCCCGGTTGGAGATCTCGTACGTGAACGGGCCGTCCGACGTCATCGTGTCCGACCGCAACTGGCGCTCGGCGCTCGGCGCGCTGGTCACGGACGCGTGGTACTCCGGCGCCGACTACGACGCCCGCCGCGAGCAGCCCGGCTGGGACCGGCCTGGCGCCGACCTGTCCGCCACCGCGAAGCGCCGCGACGGCACCCCCACCGGCTGGATCGCCGCCGGCATCGCGCCGCCGCCGAACCTGGCCACGAAGCTCGTCGCCCGCGCGGGCGAGCCGGTCAAGGTCGTGGAGACGTTCGAACCGGTCTCGGTGACCAGTCCCGTACCGGGGACGTGGGTCTTCGACTTCGGGCAGAACATCGTCGGGTGGCCGGAGCTGCGCCTGCGCGACGGCGTTCCCGCCGGCACCACCATCCGCATGTCCCCGGCCGAGTCGCTCGCCGCGGACGGCACCGTCGACCAGGCGTCGTTGATGGGCGGCGGGGGCAGCCGCGGTCGTGACCTCTTCAACACGTACACCACCGCCGGCCTTCGTGGCGGTGAGACCTGGCACCCCGACTTCAACTACTTCGGCATGCAGTGGGTGCAGGTCACGGGTCTACCTGACGGGTACGTCCCCGACACCCGCACGATCCGCGCGCTGCGCGTGCAGGCCGACACCCCGGTTGCGGGGGAAGTCACCACCTCCAACGCCCGCATCAACCGCATCCACAAGATGGCCCGGTACTCCTTCGCGGGCAATGTCATGTCGGTGTTCACCGACTGCCCCGGCCGGGAGAAGTTGTCGTATCCGGCGGACTACACCATGCCGATGGGTGCCATTCACCGCAACCACGACCTCGCGGCCTACCTGCGCACCACCATGCACCACCTGGTGGAGGGCCAGTCGCTCGCCGACACCCCGATGTACGGCAACGTGGCCCTGAAGACCCCCGTCTACGACTGGGGTTACAGTGGCCGCTTCGGCGACGAGATCAACTGGGGCAACGCCATCGTCCTCGTGCCCGCGATGCTGTACGAGCTCTACGGGGACACCCAGACGATGGCCAACTCCTACGACCGGATGGTCGCCTTCGTCGAGTACGTCCAGCGGCAGAAGGTCGGCACCGGCGCCAACGCGCACATCGTCGACGCCGCCCTCGCCGACTGGGTGGCGGCGGACCAGACCTCGGGGCGGATCACCGGCACCTGGGGCTACTACGTCATGATCAGCAAAATGGCGATGATGGCGGAGCTGACCGGCCACGGCGCAGACGCGGAGAAGTACCGTGCCCTGGCGGCCGACATTCGGACCGCCTTCAACGCAGCCTTCTACAACAACCAGCTGCGCCGGTACACCGCCAACGGGAACGCCGGCGCCACCGGCGCGACACAGACCGCGCAGGCTCTCGCGCTCGACGCCGGGCTCGTCCCGGACAGTGAGCGTGGCGCCGTCCTCGACGCCCTCGTCGAGCTGGTCCACGCGTTCCATCCGAACGGCGACGGTCCGCACTTCAGCGGAGGCACCATCGGCATGGCCCCCACCGTCCGGGCCCTGGCCGCCGGCGGCCGCGACGACGTGCTGTGGGACCTGTTGCAGGAGGACGACCAGCCCAGCTACGGCTACTTCATGGCGTCCACCACCGCGAACCCCGGTGGAATGACCACCATGGGCGAACGGTGGAACCTCGCCGACTCCAAGAACCACATGATCCTCGCCCAGATCGAGGAGTGGTTCCACAGCGGGCTCGCCGGCATCCGGGCGGCGGACGGCAGCGTCGCCTACCGAGACCTGGTCATCCAGCCGAAACTGGCCGGCGACCTGACCTTCGTCAAGGGCAGCTACACGACGCCCGCCGGGGTCGCCCGGTCCGAGTGGTCCAGGAGCGACCACCGTTTCCGGCTGTCGGTGACCGTACCCACGAACACCACCGCGCAGGTCTGGGTGCCGCTGCAGGGTGGCCGGGTGGTCGAGGCGTCCCAGCGCGCCGACTTCGTCCGGACCGACGGTGACCACGCCGTCTACCGGGTGGGGTCCGGCGCGCACAGCTTCACGGTCAACCGATAGGCAGGCGGGCCTGGCGTCCGGAACCGGGCGCCAGGCCCCGCCCCGACCGACGGGAGCACCATGGACAGCGACTTCCCGGCCGGCTTCCTCTGGGGGAGCGCCACCTCGGCCCACCAGGTCGAGGGAGGAAACGTCAACAGCGACTGGTGGGAGTTCGAGCACCGGCCCGACACGCCCGCCCGCTGGTCGTCCGGTGACGGCATCGACCACTACCACCGCTACGCGGACGACTTCGCGTTGCTTCGCTCCCTGGGCCACACCGCCCACCGGCTGTCGCTGGAGTGGTCCCGCATCGAACCCGCTCCCGGTGAGTTCAGCCGGGCCGCGACGACCCACTACCGGCGGGTGCTCACGGCGCTCGCCGACACGGGCATGACCGCGTTCGTCACCCTGCACCACTTCACGCTGCCCCGATGGTTCGCCGATGCCGGGGGCTGGCTCGCACCCGACGCGATCGACGTGTTCGCCCGGTACTGCCGGTACGTGGCGGTGGAGCTGGGCGAGCTGATGCCCTTCGTGTGCACGATCAACGAGCCGCAGATGGTGGCGCTGCACGGCTACCTGGAGGGCTACCACCCGCCGGGGCTCACCGACGACCGGCTCTGGCGGCAGGTCGGCCGCCAACTGCTCCGCGCCCACTTCGCGGCGGTCCGCGCCGTACGTGGGGCGGGGAAACAGTCCCAGATCGGTCTCGCCGTGCAGGTGCCGCTGCTGGCCCCGGCGCGGGACGACGAGGAGTGCCGCGCGCTGCACCGACTCCTGCGCACCGAGATCGTCGACCGCTACCTGGACGGGCTCATCGGGCCCGACCGCGGCGACTTCCTCGGTGTGCAGTACTACCGCAAGCAGTGGGTCGACCCGCGCTCGCCGACCCGGTTCGCCGAACCACCGGCGGGTTTTCGCCGCACCCAGATGGGCTGGGCCGTCCACCCCGACGGTCTCCGGCAGGTCCTGCACCGCGCCGCCGAGACGGGCCTGCCGCTGTACGTCACGGAGAACGGCATTGCCACCGAGGACGACGCCGAGCGGGTCGACTACCTGCACGCCCACCTCGGCGCCGTCGCGGCCGCGCTGACCGAGGGCGTCGACGTGCGGGGCTACCTGCACTGGTCGGCGTTCGACAACTTCGAGTGGAGTGAGGGCTACCGCCCGAAGTTCGGGCTCATCGCCGTGGAGCACGACAACGACTTCGCCCGGGTGCCGAAGCGCAGCGCGTATGCCTTCGCCGAGGTGGCGGGAAGTGGCCGGCTGGGTCTACAGCCCGTCGTCCAATGTCCGCCCGACCAGTTGCTCCGGTGACGCGACACGCGCCGCGAGGAGGCCGCCGATCCCGGGGATGAGCGCGAGCAGCCACACCCGGTGGCGCCGGTCCATCACGAGGATGGCCGTGATGACCGTGGCGGTGTAGGCAAGGCCGTGCACAGGACCGAGGACACGTGAGACGTCCGGCAGGTGGACGGTGACGACGTTCATGAGCATCAGCACGAGGGTGACGAGTTCTGCCGTGCCGACGATCCGCAGGACGCGACGCGGGCTCACAGTCCGACTCCCGTGGTCGAACCAGGACGGTAGATCATCAGGACGACGACGATCGCCCAGAGCAGGTTGAACACGCCCGTCAGCATCCCGAGTTGGCGTGCCATCCCGTCAGGCGCCACCTCGCGGGTGTCCTCCACGCTCGTGTCGAGCACGCGGACGACGCGCCTCTGACCAGGCAGGATGAACGCCACCAGCACCGCGGCCGCAGCGGCAGTCAGGATCATGGACACGATCAGCCAGGTGTCGCCGAGCACGCCGATACTCGCGCCCGTAGCGAGGCCGAACACCGGAACGAGCACGCCGATCACCGCATAGACGCGCGTGATGCGGTGCAGGATCCGCACCGCAACAGCTTTCCTCGGGTCGTCGGGTGCCGCGAGGGCGAGACGCGCGTAGCGCGGGAACATGCTCGCCGCGATGGCGACCGGGCCAATCGTGAGAATGGCCGCGAGCACATGGACCGAGAGCAGGAACGCACTCACGCGCTGGTCCGCGCGGTGGCCGTCAGGGTGATCCGCGGATTGCCGGATCGCACCACGCCGGGGCCGCTCGCGCTGACGAGATCCACCGCGAGCGCGCCACCGAGCAGATCGCTCCCGGCGGTAAGCACTTCGAACGGGGCGACGACGTCGAGCGGGTCGAACCCGTCGAAGAGCACGAACTGGGCGTGGAGTTGAGGCATGAAGGATCCCCTCGGTGGACGGTCCCTCCATGTTCGCGATCCACGCAGGGGACGCCAATGGCTGTCGGGACAGATTGCGCCTGTATCTGGCCACCCGCGAAGTGCCTATCCTGTAGGGGTGTACACCGTCGTCGTGCTCGCGCTCCCCGATGCGATTGCCTTCGATATGGCCACCCCCATCGAGACCTTCGGGCGGGTACGCCTGCCGGACGGCCGCCCGGGATACCGGCTCGTCGTCGCCGGGCACGAGCCGTCCGTCCAGGCCGGTCCGCTGCGCCTGGCCGTTGATGAGGACCTGGACGCGATCGAGCGCGCGGACCTCGTCATGGTGCCCGGACGGAACGACCCGTTGCGGCCGTCGCCGCCCGCTGTCCTCGCAGCCCTGCGGGCGGGAGCGGAGCGCGGGACCCGAATCGCGTCGATCTGCGTCGGCGCGTTCACGCTGGCCGAGGCGGGCCTGCTCGATGGCCGAGACGCGACGACCCACTGGCTCGCCGCGGACGAGCTCGCCCGACGTCATCCCGCTGTCCGGATGAACGCCGACGTGCTCTACACGGACAACGGGAGCATCCTGACGTCGGCCGGAGCCGCGTCCGGCCTCGACCTGTGCCTGCACATCGTCCAGCGCGACTACGGGGTGGCCGTCGCGGCGGACGCCGCCCGCCTTGCCGTCGCGCCGCTGCACCGGCCGGGAGGGCAGGCGCAGTACATCGTTCGGAACCGCCCGACGCACCGGACGTCGACTCTGGGACGAGCGCTCTCGTGGATCGAGGCGAACGCGCACCGGGACCTCACGCTCGCGGACATCGCCGCCGCGGCCGGCATGAGTGTGCGCACGCTGACACGTCGATTCAAGGAAGAGACAGGGCAGAGCCCCATGCAGTGGGTGTCGGGGGTACGCATCCGTCACGCGCAGGACCTGCTTGAAACCACCGACCACACCGTCGACCGGATCGCTGCCCAGACCGGGTTCCCCACGACGAGCAACTTCCGTTCCCAGTTCGGGCAACTCCTCGGCGTCACGCCCGGCGCGTACCGCAGGGTCTTTCGGCCTCAGGCGTCGGGTGCGGCCGACCGCCGGGATCGGTAGCCCACGCTTGCGGGGGCACATGAGCCTGCCGAGCGACTACCTCAGGGGGCGGAAGTAGTGCCGGACCGCGTAGCGGTAGACCTCCTCACCGAGTTTCGCCCCCTCGACGTCAGCACTGCGGAAGTGGACGCCGCCCCAGACGCGCGCGCCGATGAGCTCGTTGAGCGCTTGGGAGAAGCTGGTGAACTGCCTGGTCGTACCGGAGTCGACGCTGGATCCGCTGAACGCGATGTCGTCCCGGCCGAAGAAGTGCCGGTACAGCGACATCCGCGCGCCGGTGCCGCAGGCGTGGCCGGATGGGTACTCGGGGAAGGGGGGCGTCACGAGCAACGACTGCCAGCCTGGGTCGGCGGTCGTCCTCGGGTTGCCGTCCGTGTCGGCCAGTTGGATCGCCGTGACTGGACGCCAGTAGCTCCACAGGTCCTTCTGGCTGAAACACGCCACGCCTGAGTCGGCCACGATGAGGTCGGTCATCGCGAAGAAGCGCGCGGTCTGCAGGGCGTCCAGCTGCTGGGTGGTGGCGAGCTGGCGCTTGATCTCCCAGGACGCGGAACGCCGGTCGTGCCACCAGATCGCGGCCTCCGTCTGGTCCCGGGTGCGCACCGTGCTCGTCGCCGAGCCGAATTCCTTCACCTCGTCGAGGTCGCGGGTGTACGCGTGGCTGGTCAGTCGTGGCGGCTCGGGTGTGCGGGCCATCGACGCCGGAGGGATGAGGAACGGCCGCATGTGCCCGGTCCACGCGCCCTGGGACAGGAACAGCGGCGGCGTGGGTCGCCACTGGCCGGGCCGTGTCCCGTTCTTCCACTGCTGGTCGCCGAACGCGCCGTCGTCCTGCCGTGCGGTGACCATCGCGGCCGCGGCTCGTGCCCCGATCGTGATGCCGCCCTGCTTCGCCCGCCCGTCGGGAATCGCGGCGAGAGCCGCGTCGTACTGCGCCCGGAGCCGCTCCTGCTGACCGGGAAAGAGGGCGGCGAGCACGGTGTGGGCGGCGGCGGCGACGGCGGCGTCCGGCGACTCGGTGCCGCGCGACGGCGGTGCGACGAGGTACGGCTGGTACGGGGTGCCGGCGATCGCGTTCAGTGCGTCGTAGACGGCTCCGCTCACCATCGCGAAGCTGCGCACCTGCTCGTTCGGTTGCTGAGCCGCGACGTCCCAGATCGCCGTCTGGGCATTGAGGTCCCAGGTGACCACCGGATTGGCGGAGCCGGTGCCGGAGGTCGCGGCTGCGGCGTAGGGCGCCGGCCCGGTCATCGTGGAGGCGACCAGCGAGCCGAGCGCGATGGTCGCGGGAATGATGCGTGACCAGATCGCACGGCGTCTGTGGCTGCGGCTCGTCATGATCTCCCCGTCGGCAGGTTGTCGATGCTGGCTGTCGAGAGCGCGCGACGTACGAAGCGGAATCGATGACTGTCGAACATAGCATCGCCCGGCCTCGATGGTTGCCCCTTCGGTCGCCTCCCGGTGGCGGGCGCCTCGCCGACGTTGCTACAGTCGGGTTGTTGCTGAAGCAAATTTATCGTCAGCAACTACTTTGTCGAAAGGATGCCTTCGGTGACCAAGCTCTCCGTCATCTACTACTCCTCGACCGGTACGGTCCACGCCATGGCCAAGCGGCTCGCCGAGGCTGGCGAGAAGGCCGGGGCCGAGGTGCGTCTGCGCCAGGTTCCGGAGCTTGCCCCGGAGGAGGCCATCGCCTCCAATGCCGCCTGGAGCCAGCACTTCGACGCCACGAAGAACGAGGCGAAGGCGACCGCCGACGACGTCGTCTGGGCCGACGCGGTGCTGTTCGGCACCCCCACCCGCTACGGCAACGTCTCCAGCCAGCTGAAGCAGTTCATCGACACCCTCGGCCCGCAGTGGGGGCAGGGGCTGCTGGCCGACAAGGTGTACGCCGGCTTCACCGCATCCATGACCGCCCACGGCGGCCAGGAGTCGACGCTCCTGGCGCTCTACAACACGATCCACCACTTCGGCGGTCTGGTCGTCGCCCCCGGCTACACCGACCCGTTGAAGTTCGGCGACGGCAACCCGTACGGCGTCTCGCACGTCACCGGCGGCGGCAACGACGCTCCGCTGGGCGACGCTCAGCTCAACGCCCTCGACCACATGGCTCAGCGGGTTGTCAAGATCGCGGGCAAGCTCAGCGCCTGACAGTCGTACCGAGCCCGCAGGAGGCCAGGGGCCGGTTTCCCGTGCTGGGAGACCGGCCCTGGCTGGCCTGCCTCGCCGGGACTCGAGGCTGACCTCACGCTGACCGGGAATCTGTCGGACGTCGTGCTCAACCGGACCGATGTCATGCGCTGATCGTCCCTGTGGAGGGGACCGTTGCCATGTCCCGCTGCCGGACGGCCCTGTCAGACAGAAGCGAATCGTCCAGGCTTCGAGTTCGAATGAACATTCCCGGCGGGCCGCCGCGAACCTAGCGTCGGAAGCCGCCGTGCAGGGGATCCGCCCGCTCGGTTCCCGCACGGCACGGAGACGATGTGGTCAACGAGATCGGCACGACGGCGCTGCCCGAGCGCCTCGAGCCCGAGGTGGAGACGCGAGCGGACGGCGTCGTTCTGCGCGTACGACGCGACGGACGGACCGTCCTCGACGGGGTCCGGCTGGGCATCCGCGTCGGCGGCGTCAATCTGGACGTCGGTTCGGTCCTCCTGCGCTCCCGGCACCGCGACGTCACCGATGAGTGGACCGCCCGGTCCGGCAAGGCCACGGGAACCCACCGTTACGCGCATCGTGAGACGGTCCACGAGCTGCGCCACGCCAGTGGCCTCGAGTGGCAGATCCACGTCAGGGCCGGTGCCGACGGGGTGGCCGTCCGCTACGTGCTCGCCCGCCTGGAGGGCCACGGCCGCCTCGACGCCGACCGCACCCGGCTCACCTTCGAAGCCGACGCCCGCGTGTGGGCGCTCGACTACCAGACCTGGTACGAGACGCCGCGCTTCGGCGCCGACATCGCCGAGCTGCCGCCCGGCGCCTACGGGTTCCCGCTTCTCGTCCGCTCGCCCCGGGCGGGGGTGCATCTCCTGCTCACCGAGGCGGCGATCGACGGCCGTTTCAGCGGCGCCCACGCCGAGATCAGCGCTGGGGGAGAGGCGCGGTTCGCGCTGGCCGACGAGTCGGTCGAGATCACGCGCGGTCCCGTGACCCCCTGGCGGGTGCTCATGATCGGCGACCTCGCCGCGATCGTCGAGAGTCGCTTCGTCGACGAGTTGGCACCCGCACCCGACCCGTCGCTCGACGCGCGGTGGGTACGTCCGGGGCGCGCCGCCTGGTCGTGGTGGTCGGACTTCTACTCCGGTGCCCAGCTGCACCGGCAGCGGCACTTCGTCGACGTCGCCGCGCGCCTCGGCTGGGAACACCTCCTCATCGACTGCGGCTGGGACGAGACGTGGGTACCCGAGATCGTGGCCTACGCGAGTCGCCGCGGCATCCAGGTGCACCTGTGGGCGGTCTGGCACGACCTCGACGGGCCGGAGAACCTGGCGAAGCTCGCCTTGTGGCGGTCCTGGGGGGTCGCCGGCATCAAGGTCGACTTCATGGAGTCCGAGTCGAAGGAACGCTACCGCTGGTACGACACCATCCTCGCCGAGACCGCCCGGCTCGGTCTGCACGTGAACTTCCACGGCTCGGTCATCCCGCGTGGGTGGGCGCGAACCTGGCCGCAGGTCATCGGCTACGAAGCCGTTCGTGGCAGCGAGTACTACGTCTTCTACCAGGGCACGCCCCTGACCGCCGCACACAACGTGATCCAGCCGTTCACCCGCAACGTGGTCGGGGCGATGGACTACACGCCGGTCGCGTTCGCCGCGCCGGGGCGTACCACGAGCGACGGCCACGAGCTGGCGCTCAGCGTCGCGTTCGAGTGCGGCATCACCCACTTCGCCGACGACGTCGACGCCTACCTCGCCAGGCCGGACGCCGCACGGTTCCTCGCGGAACTCGCGCCCGTGTGGGACGAGACGGTGCTGCTCGTCGGCGACCCTGACCACGAGGCCGTGATCGCCCGCCGATCCGGCGACCGCTGGTTCGTCGGCGGCATCGCCACCGGGCCGGCGCGCCGTCTCACCGTCCCCCTCGACCGACTGGCGTTCGGGCCGGCCGACGCGTGGATCGTCGGCGACGGCGCCGAGGGCGGCCTGGCCGCCCACCGGCGACCCGTCGACGACAAGCTGGTCGTCGACGTGGCGGACAACGGCGGCTTCGTCGCCATCGTCGCCGCCCGCGGCGCCCGGCTGCACCGAGCCGTCGAGCGGCCCGAGCAGGCCGCCCCGCGGGTGCACCCGGCCGTCCAACTGCTCGGCCCGGATGGCTCGGCCGTCCTACGGACCGACGGACGCCTGGTGCTACCGCCCGGCTGGTCGGCCGAGCACCTCGACGGTGACCGCTGGAAGGTCTGCGCGCCCGCCGCCCTGGCACCCGGTCGGGCCGGCGTGGTCACGGTCGAGACGCCGGGCGAGGACGGCGTCCCGATCGTGGCGCACGCCCGCCTCTTCCGACCCCTGACGCCCGGATCCCATCGCCTGTCGGCGCTGACCATGGTGGCGTTCGACAACGAGAGCGGCCCGATCGAACGCGACCAGAGCAACGGTGGCGGCAACCCGGGCGACGGCCGCCGCATGAGGATCGCGAGCACGGAGTTCGACGACGGGCTCGGTGCGTCCACGCCGTCGAGGATCGAGCTCTACCCGGGCGGTTCGGCCGCCCGCTTCACCGCCCGCCTCGGCGTCGACGACGAAACCCCTGGCACCGCCGCCCGGATGAGCGTGCACGCCGACGGGGTCGAGTTGTTCAGCGCCGACGTCCGCTCGGGCGAACCTCCGCGCGACATCGACGTCGGCATCCTCGGCGTCGCCACGCTGATCCTGCGCGCGGACAGCCTTCCCGACCACCCGGAGCCGGCCCACGTCGACTGGGCGGCGGGCCGCCTCCACCTCCACCACGACACCGCCACCACCCCGGCCGAGCACTGACGCTCGGCCACCCACCAAGGAGAAGCCATGCGAAACGGCAAGAGATGGGTCGCCGCCGCGGCCGTGCTGGTCACCCTCGCCGCGACCGGGTGCAGCAGCGCCGGAGGCGACGGCAAGGTCACCTTGAGCTACGCGACCTGGAGCGACGACCAGAAGCCGGCCATGGAGGCGATCGCCAAGGCATTCGAGGACAAGCACCCCGATGTCGATGTCCAGGTGCAGGTCCTGCCGTGGCCTGAATACTGGTCCACCCTGCAGGTCGGTGCGGCGGGACGCACCGCACCCGACGCGTTCTGGATGCTCGCCGACCAGTTCCCCGCGTACGCCAAGGGCAACCAACTGCTCGACATCACCGACGCGGTCAAGGCCGCCGGCGTCGACCTGGCCGCGTACCCCAAGGCCGTCCTCGACCTGTACGACGTCGACGGCAAGCTCCTCGGCCTGCCGAAGGACTTCGACACCAACGGGATCTGGTTCAACAAGGCTCTGTTCGACAAGGCCGGGGTGGCCTACCCGGACGACAGCTGGAGCTGGGACGACGCGCGTGAGGCCGCCCGTAAACTCACCAACCCCGCCACCGGCGTATGGGGTATCGCCGCCCCGATCGACCGACAGGGCGGCTACTACAACAGCATCTACCAGGCCGGCGGCACGGTGATCGGCGCCGACGGCAAGGCCGCCATCGACAGCCCGGAGGCCGTCTCCGGTCTGCAGTTCTGGACCCAGATGCACGCCGACGGCCTCTCGCCGACGCTCAAGCAGCTCTCGGACACCGAAGCGGTGCAGATGTTCATGGACCAGAAGGTCGCCATGTACTTCTCCGGCTCCTTCTGGGCCCAGCGCCTCTACGCCGACCAGGCGCTGCGCCCCCACGTCGGCGTCGCGCCGCTGCCGAAGGCGAAGCAGCGCGCCACCATGATCAGCGGCATCCTCAACGCCGGATACGCCGGCACCAAGCACCCCAAGGAGCTCGCCGAATTCCTCATCTTCGCCAGCGGCAGGGACGCCGCCGCCATCCAGGCCAAGTCCGGCGCGGTGCTGCCCGCCTATCAGGGCACGCAGCAGGGTTGGCTCGACGCGATGCCCGAGTTCAACCTCAAGGTCTTCGTCGACGCCGTCGACTACGCGGTGCCGCTGCCGATCGCCGGTGACGCCGCCAAGTGGACCGGCCTCGAGACGCAGTACCTCGCCCCGGCGTGGGAAGGGAAGCAGAACGCGGCCGACGCGGCCCGGGCCTACAACACAGCAATCAACGAGGTCCTCGCGCAGTGACCACCGACGTCGCCAGCTCTCCCCCGCGGCAGCGCACGCGCCGCCGCGGGGGAGGGCTGCTGCCCTCACCCGGATGGGGCTACCTGATGATCGCCCCGGCGCTCATCGGCCTCCTCGCCCTCTACGTCTGGCCGTTCCTCACCACGTTCGGCAAGAGCTTCATGGACGTTCCGGCCTTCGGACCCGGGACGTTCACCGGAGTCGACAACTACACCGAGCTGCTCGGCGACGGGCGCTTCTGGCAGGCCCTGCGCAACTCCGCGCTCTACACCGCGATCCTGCTGCTCGGCGTCCCCGCCGCGATCGTGCTCGCCGCGCTCATCGAGCAGGTCAGCCGTGGCCGCGCCTTCTACCGGGTCCTGTTCTTCCTGCCGGTCGTGACGCTGCCGGTCGCGGTCAGCATGGTCTGGCGCTTCATCTACAACGGCGACTTCGGCCTGCTGAACTACGTCCTCTCGCTGGTCGGCGCTCCCGGGCAGTACTGGGTCGCCGACGCGACCTTCACGATCTACGCGGTCGGTGTCGTCGGCATCTGGATGAGCCTCGGCATCAACCTCATCATCCTCGGAGCTGGACTCCAGTCGATCCCGCAGGACCTCTACGAGGCATCCTCGCTCGACGGGGCGGGACGGATCCGCCAGTTCTTCCGGATCACCCTGCCGCTGCTGTCGCCGAGCGTGTTTCTGGTGACCGTGCTGACGGTGATCTCCGCGCTGCAGATGTTCGACCTCATCTTCGTGATGCTCCGCAGCGTCAACAACACCGCGCTCGCCGACTCGAAGACCATCGTCTACCTCTTCTACGAGAAGGCCTTCGTGCAGTTCGACCAGGGCTACGGTGCGGCGATCGCGATCGTGCTGCTCATGGTGATCATGGCCGCGACCCTCGTCCAGTTCCGCCTGCAACGTCGGTGGGTGTTCTATGACTGATCGGATCCTGCGAAGCAGGCGCAGGGAGCGCGCGGCAGCCGGATCGAAGGCCTCCCGCCACGGCGAGTGGGTCATCCACATTGTCCTCGCCGTCGCGGCGGTCGTCATGGTGGCGCCGTTCGTCTGGCAGTTGCTCACCATGTTCAAGTCCAACCGCGAAGCCTCCCGGATGCCGCCGACGTTCCTGCCCGAGGACCCGACCTCTGGGGCCTTCGCCACGTTCTTCGGCTCGGTGCCGTTCTGGGCGCAGCTCACCGTCTCGGTGTCCGCGCTCGTACTCCGCGTGATCGGGCAGCTCGCCGTCTCGGCGCTCGCCGGCTACGCGTTCGCCCGGCTCCGGTTCCCCGGACGCAGGCTGCTGTTCGGGCTGTTCATCGCCATGCTCATGGTGCCCAGTCAGCTGTTCCTCATCGGGCAGTTCGAGATCATCAGGGACTTCGGGATGCTCGACACCATTCCCGCCCTGGCGATCCCGGGCATGTTCTCGGCCTTCGGGATCTTCCTGATGAGGCAGGCGTTCATGTCGATCCCCGCCGGGTTCGAAGAGGCCGCCCGGCTCGACGGCGCCGGACCCCTGCGGACGTTCTGGTACGTCATGCTCCCCATGGCCCGCCCGACCATGGCGGCGCTGGCCGTCCTCACCTCGCTCTACTCCTGGAACGACCTGCTCTGGCCGCTCATCGTGACCCCGCGCGGTGACAGGCGCCCCGTCACCGTCGGCCTGGCCGGACTCCAGGGCCAGTTCGGAACCGACTACCCGACCCTCATGGCCGGCGCCCTCGTCGCGTCGCTGCCGCTCATCCTCATCTTCCTGGCACTCCAGCGGCAGTTCTTCTCCGGCATCGCCAGCAGCGGCCTGAAAGGCTGAACTGTTTGTGCTGCGCCGGACCCGGGCGACGACCGGCGTTGCTGTTCGTCCGGATGCCACGCCGGCATCCGGACGAACCTCCCGGCGGCCGACGCCTCGCCCCGCCGGGCCTGCGGGCGGCCGGCCGGTCACGTCACACCTCGAAGGCAGCATCATCGGCGATCTCGAAGCCCGCGTGGCGGCGGCGAAAACCGCTCGGGCTCAAGCCGTGGTGCTTCCGGAAGACCCGGGAGAAGTAGAAGGCGTCGTCGAAGCCCAGTTCGGACGCGATCTCGGTGACCGTCGCACCCGTCGTGTCGAGCAGTTGGCGCGCCCTCGCCATCCGCAGCGCGGTGTGGTGAGCCAGCACCCCGCCCCCGGTCGCCCTGCGAAACAGGGTGCTCAGATGAGACGGCGACATGCTCACCAGCCGCGCCAGCTCGGGCACCGTCACCTTCCCGTCGAGCCGCTCGGCCAGGTAGCTCATGGCGCGTTGCAGCGGGTCGCCCGGTTCGGGAAGCAGTCGGTCGACGCTGATCTGCGTCAGCAGCTTCCACGCGGTCCCCGCCGCGCCCAGCAGGCGGATGGGCGACTGGTCGCGCTCGAGGCCGGTGACGATCTCGTCCATCAGCGCCACCGCTCGACCGACGGCCCGCACCGGCACCACGGGCCGCTCGGTCGTGGCCTCCATGCAGTCCATCAGCTTCGACACGTCCGAACCCATCAGGTGCGCCCACCAGATCGTCCAGGGATCGCGCTCGTCGGCACCGTACTCGTGCGCGACGCCGCGGGGGATGACCAGCGCCTGCCAAGCCCCGACCCGGTGCGTGCCCGACCCGACGCGCGCCCAGCCGGAGCCGGTGGCACACACGATCAGGATCACCTCGGGCGTGCCCCGTGGGCGCTGCATCCGATGGTCGGCGGCTTCCGGGTAATAACCGGCGTCGGTGACGAGGAGCCGCCCGGTGATCGGACGCCGCAGCGCCTCGGCGACGAGCGGACGGGGGACCGAGGCCATCCGCTGCCCGCGAAATCCCTCCTGGAGCGGCACCGGTCCATCGTGCGCTGAAACCAGCGGATTGTCCATGCCGTGGGCCGTGCGGCACCGGTGGACGCGTCGGTCAGCGGGACGCCGTCAGGAGCTGACGCAACCCCTCCGGCGGCCGACTCGTTGGTGCGACAGGGGCGGACGGAGGCGGACGATGGCGGCGGGACCCGGTGCCGCACTGCTGCGCCCGCCCACGAGTTCGGGCCGCGCCACCTTCCTGGAGCTCTTCTTCGATCTGGCCTTCGTTGTGGCCCTCACCCGGGTCTCGCAACGATTCGCCGAGCTGAACGATGACACCGGCTGGGTGCTCGTCGAAGGGTTCGGTCGTACCCTGCTGCTCTTCCTGGCGCTCTGGCTGATCTGGTCGCACACCACCTGGATCACCAGTCGCTACGAACCAGAGCGGTCGATCATCCAGGCCGTCGTGGTCGGCACCATGTTCGCCGGCCTGGTGATGGCGGTGACGTTGCCCCGCGGCATGGAGGAGCGAGCGCTGCCGTTCACGGTCGCGTACCTGATGGTGATGCTGGTGCGGCCGCTGGTGGTCGCCGCCGCGCTGCGTGGCCATCCCCGACGGCTGGTGCCCTTCCGGCTTGCCGCATGGGCCGCGGCGAGCGCGCCGCTCTGGCTGGCCGGCGCGTTGGGCCCCGACCGGCTTCGCCTGCCGTTGTGGGCTGCCGCCCTGGCTGTCGACTACCTCGCCTGGGCCCTGGGTTGGCCGCTGCCGTGGCTCGGGGCCTCAGCGGTGGGCCGCTGGCGGATCGCTGGGCCGCATCTCGCCGACCGTCATCAGCAGATGTTCCTCATCGCGCTCGGTGAGTCGATTCTGGTCATCGGCATGGTCTTCAGCGGCACGGACTACTCCGTGGAGCGGGCGGCCGCCTTCGGGGTCGCGTTCGCCACCAGCGCGCTGCTCTGGCGGATCTACTTCCACCGCGCCGGTCTGCTGCTGACCGAGGCGTTGGGTCGGGCGGGTATGCCCGGCCGGCTGGGTACGGCGTCGGAACGGACGCATTTGCTGATCGTGCTCAGTGTGCTCGTCACCGCGGTCGGCTACGAGTTGGTGATCGATGAGCCGTTCGGGCCGCCGCGACCCAGCTGGCTCCTGTTCGTGGTGGGCGGTCCGGTGCTCTTCCTCGTTGCCCGTATGCGGCTGGAGTACGAGGTCTTCGGCCGGGCCTCCCGATCCCTGGTGATCGGGTTGGTGGCCCTGCTGCTGTTCACGTCGGCGTTGACCCGCTGGGCGCCGATGGTCGGGCTGAGCGTGGTGGCCGGCGTGCTGGCCCTGGTCGCGCTCCTCGACGCGCTGCGGAACCGGGGACGGCCGCTGGAGGTTTCCACCTCGCCGATCGGGCGGGAGGCATCCGGCGATCGGGACTCCGAGGCGTGACCGCGCGGCCGTGCACAGTGCTAGCGGGCGGATTCGGTCGACTGGCGCTCGGTATTGATGCGCAGGAGTCCTTTGATCCCCTGCAGGAAGGTCTCGGACACCAACGCGGGATTGAAAAGGCATCCGGCCGCCATGGCGCCGTCGCGGAGCATGACGAAGTGGCGCGCGGCGGGATCCGCCGTCTCCTCGTGGACCTGCGCCATCAGCGTGGTGAGCGTGTCCAGGAACCATTGCCGGTGGGCGATGATCTCCTGGCGTACGGGATGGTCGGTGTCGGGATACTCGGCCGCGGCGTTCAGGAAGGCGCATCCACGGAACCCGGGGGACTGGATGGTCTGAGCGACGGACCCGGCAATGGCCAGGAGCTGGTCGACCGCCGACGGGTTGGTGGCGATGGCCGCGTCGATCGACCCGCGATCCATCTGATGGACTTCCCGCAGGTAGGCGAGGATGAGGTCTTCCTTGCTGGGGAAGTGCCGGTAAAAGGTGGCCCGGGTCACTTTCGCCTCGGCGATGATCCGGTCGACGCCGACGGAGTGGATGCCCTCCGCGTAGAAGATCCTGGTGGCCGTGGTGAGGAGCCGGAGTCGTGCCTCGGAGGGCCGGGCGTCGGGTTCGCGGCGGGTCATACCCCCCATCTTAGCGAACAGAACGTTCGGTCTGGTCGACGTGCAAGGGGCCGTCTGAGAATCATCCATCAGCTAGATAGAACGTTCGGTCTTGACATCTTGAGGTGGGCTCGCGATACTGAACATGACAGAACGTTCGTTCTCCTCAAGCCCCCTGAAGGATCACCGTGGCCACCATTGCTGCCTCTCCCGGCATCTCCCAGACCGCTTCCGCACTGCGGCGGCTGTATTTCACCCGCTTCGCCTTCGCCATCGTGTGGGCACTCGTGACGATCGCGACCGCCAAGGAGATCGGCCCACTCACGGTGGTGCTGTTCGTGCTCTACCCGCTGTTCGACGTGGGTGCCGCCGTCTACGACCTTCGCTCGTCGCGCACCACCGGCTCGCCGGCCCTGCTGTACGTGAACATCGCGGTCAGCCTGATCACCGCCGTCGGCGTGGGTGTCGCCTGCGCGTCCGGCGTCCCCGCTGTCCTGCGGGTCTGGGGTGCCTGGGCGATCGTGGCCGGGCTGGTCCAGCTGATCGTGGGTGTCACTCGCCGCGGGATGGGCGGCCAGTGGCCGATGATCATCAGTGGTGGCATCTCGGTTCTGGCTGGTGGGTCCTTCATCGCCGCGGCCTCCGCGGACAACCCCTCGCTGACCAACGCGGCTGGCTACGCCATCCCCGGCGCCATCTTCTTCCTCATCGCCGCCTTCCGCCTCGGCCGCACAGCGAAGGGCAACTGACATGACCACCACCGAGTACGACGTCGTCGTGATCGGCGCGGGTCCGGTCGGAGAGACCGTCGCCGACCGGGTCGTCCGGGGCGGCCTGACCGCCGCCGTTGTGGAGCGGGAGTTGGTCGGCGGGGAGTGCTCGTACTGGGCCTGCATGCCGACCAAGGCGTTGCTGCGCAGCGCGTCCGCGTTGCGGGCGGCCCGCCAACTGCCGGGTGCGCGGGAGGCGGTGACGGGAGACCTGGACGCCGCCGCGGTGCTCGGCCGCCGGGACTCCTTCGCGTCGCACTGGAAGGACGACGGGCAGGTGTCCTGGCTCGAGTCGGCCGGGATCGCGCTGCACCGTGGGCAGGGGCGGATCCGTTCGGCCCGGGTCGTCGAGGTGACCGGCGTCGACGGTGTCACGACGAGGTTGACCGCCCGGCACGCGGTGGTCGTGGCGACCGGAAGCAGCGCTCTGCTGCCGGACATCCCGGGCCTGCGGGAGGCGTCGCCGTGGTCCAGCCGCGAGGCCGCCTCGGCCCGGTCGGTTCCCCGCCGGCTCGCCATCATCGGTGGTGGCGTGGTGGCGGCCGAGATGGCGACCGCGTTCGCCGCGCTGGGGTCTTCGGTGACGGTGCTGGCCCGTGACGGCGTGCTGCCGTCGGTGGAGCCGTTCGCGGGTGAGTTGGTCACCGAGTCGCTGCGCGAGGCCGGCGTGTCGGTACGCGTCGGCGCGGAGGCCGTCTCCGTCGACCGCGACGACAGCGGGGCGGTCCACATCCGGACCGCTGGCGGTGATGAGGTGGAGGCCGACGAGGTTCTCGTGGCGATCGGCCGTACGCCGAACACCCAGGACATCGGACTGGAGACCGTTGGGCTGGCGCCGGGTGCCTGGCTCGCGGTCGACGACACTCTGCGCGTCGTCGGCGGGGAGTGGCTGTATGCCGCCGGTGATGTGAACCGGCGGGTGTTGCTGACCCATCAGGGCAAGTACCAGGCGCGCGCGGTGGGCGACGTGATCGTGGCCCGGGCGAAGGGCGAGAGGGTCGAGGACGGCCGGTGGGGTCGGCACGTGGCGACGGCTGACGAGCGTGCGGTGCCGCAGGTGGTCTTCACCGACCCGGAGGTCGCGTCGGTGGGGTTGACCGCGGCTGCGGCCGAGGCAGCCGGACTGCGGATCCGGGTCGTGGACTACGACCTGGGCGCCGTTGCCGGGTCTTCGCTGCACGCCGACGGCTACAAGGGACACGCCCGCATGGTCGTCGACGAGGACCGGAAGGTGGTCGTCGGCTTCACCCTCGCCGGCCCGGACGTCGCGGAACTGATCCACGCCGCGACGATCGCCATTGTCGGCGAGGTTCCGCTGGACCGGTTGTGGCACGCGGTTCCGGCATACCCGACCGTCAGCGAGGTCTGGCTACGGCTGCTAGAGACCTACGGCCGCTGATGGTGAACAACCGAGCGCTCGTCCCGTCGCTGGTCGCGCCGGGGCGAGCCTGCCGTCCGCTCGCCGTGGATGCCGTCAACACCCACACGGATCTTCTCAGCTGGAAGTGGTCTCAGCGATCAGGTAGTTGGCGACCAGGTTCTCGGCCGAGAAGATGACCGGCCCCTCGTCGACGATGGCGCAGCCGCAGAGCTGCTGCACGGACCGGAAGCTGACATTGCCGTCCGACGGCACGTTCAGCTGCACCACGTCCGGCGGGACACCGGTCGTCACCTGGGAGAAGTCGGGGGTCTTGTGCCCGATGGCGTTGATGCAGAACTGGCAGAAGAACGACTGGATCAGGAAGGCCGCCGCGCCCACCGGCACGCCTCCCAGGCCCGGCAACTGGTCGACGACGTTCGTGCCCCATGCCGGGTTGGGCAGGTACCCGAGGCTGAGGCCGAGATCGTCTCCCGTCGTCGCGATCAGGGCGGCGTCAACGACACCGGTGAAGGCCGAGTCACCGGTCCAGATGCCGGACCCGACCACCGACAGGCTGGGAGTGGATGCGTACGGGTCGGGTGTGGCGCCCACCCCGGCGCCGATGCCGAGGAAGTCCGAGTCGTCCTCGGCGAACTGGTACGAGAAGCCGGCGATCGCCGCGGTGGCGTACGTCGGGGGGCCGCCGGTGGACACCGGTGACGACGACGTGCCAGACGACATCTGGTCGACGGTGATGCCGTTCTGGTTCTGCAGGAACAGGCCGGGCGGGTTGGTGGAGCCGAGCCACGCGATGACCGCGACCTCGGCCCACGACCCGTCAAGGTCCACCTGGTCGAGGAGCATCTGCTGATCGATGATGAGCGACGTGGTGCCGACGCCGGTGCCGTCGCGCGGGCGCAACGCGAGGCCGATCCGCTGGATGACCGTCCCCGGTTGCAGGGTTTGCAGGTTGAACTGCTGCAACGCGTAAGCGTAGGCACCGATCGTGCTCGGGAACGTGAATGTCGCCGAGCCGTTGCCGGTGATCATGCTGGTCTGGATGGCGATCGACACGATTTCCTCCGGTCAGGCGAACTGGGCGATCACGGACAGCGTCGCGCTGCTGTCCCCGCAGATGTAGTGGTGGGCCCCGGTATCCGGGTTGAACAGGTTGAGCACGACGCTTCCGGAGACGGTGCAGGCGTTGATGCTCAGGTCGCCCGCCTGCATCACCTGGATTAGTTGGAACTCGGCGGTGTCGTCGTAGACGATGCTGACGTCCTGCAGCAGCAGCGCGGCTTGGGCGACCGACGAGTACCCGGACGGGATGGTGAAGTCCACGAAGAACACTCCGGTCATGCCCTGCTGCCCCTCCGGAAGGAGCCAGGTCACGCTCGCCGCCTGCACGTCGAATCCGACGAGATCGGCGCCGTAGGAGAGGAGCCCGACGTCGACCGTGCCGGTCGTCGAGAAGTTCGTCAGGCCGACGCTGCCGTTGACCGTCACCTGGTTGCCCACGGGAGAAGCCACGCTCGACGCGAGTGTGAGCCCGCCGATCTCGCCGGTGCCGTCGCTCGCGGCGACGGAGAACCCGGAGAGGAAGGCCAGGCTTGTGGTGTTGTCGCCGATCGGGACGACCGACGAGTCCTGGCCGGAGGTCAGGCCGAAGGCTGTGGCACAGACCGGTGCCGACGTGTACGGCGTGCCGATCACCGCCAGCACGCTGACCTGCGCGACGCTGCCCGGGCCGCTGTCGGAGTTGGGCGGGTCGATGGCGCTGTCGCCGTCATAGTCGGTGAGCATGACGTTGCCGCCGACGGCGACGACGGTGCCGATCAGGTTGGGGGTGAGTGACACCCCCACCGCGCCCGCGTCCTCCGCCCACCAGGCCGAGTTGGTCTGGTAGTTCAGGACGAAGCCGCTCATCGCGACGGCGTACGCCAGGATCTGCTCGCCGCTGTCGATGTCCGCGGTGAAATCGAACACCACCGGCGAGGCGAACGGGTTCGCGTCGGGCATCGCCTGAGTGCGGACACTGAGATGGGCCACGGCTCTCCTCTACGGGGTGCCGCCCCCGACCAGGGGGGGCGGATGGAATCGGGTCAGGTGGCGTACCGGAGATCGCTGTAGCCGACGAAGGCACCGAGCACGACCGGCAGCGTCACCACGCCGAGTCCGGCGGCCGGCACCATGACCTGGAACGGGTCCGCGCGCCACGCGGACTTCAGGGCGGAGACGGGAGCGAAGACTTCGTCGCCGGCGTTGACCGCCACACCCCCCAGGGGGGTCAGCGCGCCGAAGCCGGTGTACTCGAGGATTCCGACGGTCAGGCCGGTGGTGAGTGGGACATGGTTGATGGTGTTGGTGAGCAGCTGCTTCGTCGTGCCCTGCGCGGTGCCGCCCACGATCCCGGCGGCGAGGTTCGGCACCAGCCGGGGGCGTGCGTAGGTCCATGCCCGCTGGGCCCGGGAGGCTGGCGCGGCTTCCTCCGGTGCGGCTGCGGCATTCGGCTCGTGCGCCGCCGTGGGTTGGGCGTCCTGGAGGGCCGTCACCTCCTCGATATCGTCTGCGGCACCGGCGGGCGGCGGTGGCGCTGGCACGACGGGCGCGGTGCCCACCTGCTCCGGGACCTGACTCGCCGCCGCGCCGGCAGCCGACAGCCCGGCCGTGAACGCGGTGGCGATGCCGCCGGTGATGAAGCCGCCCACCGTGCCGGCGGCCGCTCCGGCCCCGAACTCCTCGCCGAACGTCTTCGCGTTCCACATTCCCGGCGGCGTCTCCACGCTGTAGAGCAGGCCGCTGCCCGCGGCGCCCATCACCGCGCCGCCGACGGCGCCGATGCCGGCCCCGGTGGCGGTCGCGGCGAGGAGCCCCTGGGCGGCCATCGCCGCGGGCACCAGCGTCGCGGTCGCGCCGGCGCTGACGACCACGGTGGCCAGGACGACCAGGAAGAGGCCAAATTCGATGCTGCTTTCCTGAAGGGTCGTCAACTGGCCGCTCGGGTCGGTCAGCAGGGTCGGCTGGTTGCCGACGTAGACGTAGGGGCTGGCGTACTGGGCGGCCGGATCGGGGTTGAGGAACCGCGCGACGCACGGGTCGTAGAGTCGGGCCGGGAAGGCGTACAGGGCGGTCTCGGCGTCGAACTCCTGGCCGGTGAACAGGATCGGGAGGAAGCCCGGCGCCGGTTCGTGCGCGAGCACCTGGCGGCCGAACACGTCGAACGAGTACGCCGAGACCAGCGCTCCGGTGCTGTCCAGGACGAGTCGGGGGGAGCGGAGATGATCGGTCACCACGGAGTAGCGCTGGTTGCCGCGGACCATGGCGACCAGTCCGGTCGGGCCGTGCACCCAGGCGGTCGGCACACCTGACGGGTCCACGGTGAGCAGGGGGCCGGGCACACCGGCGTGTACATAGAGCGTGGGTGCGGGGTCGCCGCCGCGCCACTTCATCCGGCGGTGACCGTTCACGTCGTACGCGAAGGTCAGCGACTGTCCGGTCTGACTGTGGGTGATGGTTGCCGGCAGTGCCGTGGTGTCGAGGTAGCTGAGGGTCAGACCGTCGCCGCGTGCCTCGACCAGGCCGTTCGGTTGGTACGTGTAGGTCGTGGGCTCGCCGCCGTCGGGGGTCACCGCGGCGAGTTGGTTCGTCCCGGGGGTGTAGGTGAAACAGGCGGGGCCGGAGCCGCCGGTGGCGAGGGTCTGGACGTTGCCGTTCCAGTCGCTGCAGCCGTCCGCGTCGACGTAGCCGACGTCGACCGATCGCGTGCCGTCCGCGTCGGCCGCGCAGAGCAACTGTTGCAGTGGGTCGTAGTCGTACCGCACGGAGGCGGCGTCCTTGACTCCCGCACCGGTCGTCGCCTCGACCAGCGTCGCGGGGTTGCCGGCGGGATCGTAGGTGAGCGCGAGTGAGAAGGCGGCGTCGTCGGTCTGCACGCCGAAGGAGGTGAGCCGACCGAACGGGTCGTAGGTGGCCGAGCCGGCAGGCAGGTCGCCGTAGGTGTGGCTGATCGGGCGGCCGAGCGGGTTGTAGGTGAGCGTCACGAAAGGCACACCGTCGGCGTCGGTGATCGCCAGTACGTTGTCCCGGCCGTCGTAGGTGTAGGCGACGCCGCTGAGGCCGGTGGAGGATCCGTCGGGGTAGCCGATCCAGGTGACCCGGCCCTGGTTGTCGAAGTCGTAGGTGGTGGTGAACGTGCCGAGCGTCGTGCCCCCCTGGCTCACCGTCGCTGTCCGGCTCGCCAGCACCCCGGCCGGAGCCCAGCCGTACGCCTCGGCGACCTCGTACTGGGAAGCGCCGGTGCCGGTGAGCGCCACCGTGGCGACGAGTTGGCCCAGCGCCGTCGGATCGGTTCCGTCGCCGTCGTAGGTCCAGCACCGGGTCTGTTGGTACGGGACCTGCGTCTGGTCCTGCGGCCAGGCTGGATCGTCGGCGTACTGCTGCAACTGGGCGGCGGTGGTGGGGGTCCAGTCGAACGTGACGGTACCGGCCGACAGGTGCCGCCCGAGCGCGTCCCACGTGTGGTAGGCGACCAGCCCGGCGGCTGCCGCCGCGGCGTCCTGGACGAAGCGCACCCGTCCACCGCTGTCGAACAGGTAGCGGATGGTGCCGGTGTCCGGCGCCGACTCCTGGATCAGCTGCCCGACCGTGTTCTCCTGCCGCACCAGCGTCTGCGCCGGGTCGTCGAACGTGAACGAGTCGGGCAGGGCGTGGGCGGTGCCGAGGGTGCCGTCGCCGTAGTTCGGCACGATCGTGTCGAGCGCGACCGCACCGCTGTCCGGGGTGAACCGCCCAGCGTGACGGCGGGAGGCGTCGAGCAGATGCGACATCGTCGTCTTCGTCTGACTGGTCCGCGTGACGAGGTGGAACGTCGTGTCCGGCGGGTCCAGGCCGTACGGCAGATCTCCCGCGTTGCTGCCGTAGCCGAACTGCACGGTCGGACGGCTCGCCGGCGTGGTCGATCCGAGGTCGACGATCGCCTGGTCCGCACCGGGAAAGCCGAGCTCGACCTGGCGGGCGAGTGGCGACGGCTCGAGCACCCAACGCCGGTACGGGTAGCCGCCGTCGTCGGTGTCGTTCGTCCCGTCGTACCAGTCGGCGACGTCGCCGCTCATCGTCGCGGTGCCGTCCAGCCCGGCGAGGAAGGTGGCCAGGTCGACCAGCCCGGGACGGTAGGTGAGCACGGGCAGGGACGCGCCGCTGCCGAAGAGCCCCGGCACCGGAAGCGTCTGCACGATCCTCCGGTGCCGGCCGTCGCGGATCGACTGGGTGAGCAGGTAGTCCTCGTCGGTGAGCAGGTGCTCCTGGCGGGCGACCCCGGTCGCGTCGCTCTGCTTGACCCGCAGGGCCGGACCCGCGAGAACGACCAGGTTGGCCAGCCCGAGAGCATTGCACCCGGTGCTGATGCTCGGCGTGCCCTGGGCCTGGCTCGACTGGGCGAAGAGCAACTGCCCGTCGGCGTGGAACAGCAGCTGACCGCCGACCAGGGTGAGCAGGCACCAGGTCGGTAGTCCGGGCACGGCGGCCAGGGCCGGGATCGTCGTGCCGTCGAGGGTGAGCAGCCACTGGCCGCTGACGTGGTCGAAGGTGACCGTGGCGGCGTCGCCGACGGCGATCGCGAAGTCGTCGGTGAGCTCGAGCGGGCCGCCGCCGAGCGGGGCCAGCTCGACGTACACGGTGTACGTCGGGGGCAGCGGGCAGGCGTAGCCGATGGAGTCGCTCTGCCCGGCCGACGCGTGCACGAGGATCCCGGCGCTGGCGGCGAACGCCCCGACGCGTGACGGCGTCCACTCGGCTTGCCAGGCGTTGCCGTCCCGGAAGCTCTGGTAGCTGCCACCGAACAGGCACCGGATCGCCAGGGACGCGTTCGGGTCGGTCGACGCGAACCCGGACGGATTGCCCCGCCGGGAGAGGTAGCTCAGCCGCATGGCAGAGGGCATGCCGGCGGAGGTGGTCTTGCCGACCTCGCGCAGGAAGGTGTCGCGGATGGTGTGCCAGGTGTGCCCGGCACGGTCGATCCGGTCGAGCGGGACCCGGCTCGTCGGGTCGTACGTGCGGGCGACGAGTTGCGCGGTCAACGGGGTCAGGGTCAGGTCGTCCACCCGAACCGGCACCGCCGTGGTGTTGGCGGCGGTGACGGAGAGCGTCGCCCCATCCGTCGACGCCGCGACGGTGATCGGCACGCACTGGTACGACCAGGCGCCGCCGGTGTCCGGAAACGGAAGCTCGACCACCGTGGGCGTGCCACCGACGGTGACGGTCAGGGTCCAGCCGGAGTCGGCCTGAACGAACCCGGGGTCGGTCTTGCACCAGGCGCTGAAGACGTAGGTTTCGCCCGCCCGTGGCGCGAGCGCTGCGCGGGCCGCGCCGGCGCCGGCGCCGGGCAGCAGCAGGCTGACCGAGCCGGTGCGCGCCTCCGTCGTGTCCCAGGTGGCCCCGCCGGTCAGCGACCAGCCGCCCAGGTCCTCGTAGGGTTCGAAACCGCAGAAGGTGGCCTCGCCGTCGGCGAAGCTGGCGTTCGCGGCGTGCGCGACGTCGAGCAGCCCGTCGACCGAGGTGAGCGTCGCGTGTGCGGTGCCGGCGGGATCGACCGATTCCAGGACCGACCCCCGTGCGTCCAGCACCGTCGCGGTGCTGGTGGTCAACCAGTACGCCGGGTCGGCGGCTCCGTCGAACGGGAAGATTCCGCTGTCCTGGCCCGACGGGTCGCCGCTCCACGCCCAGTGCTGCGTCGCGGCGAGCAGTGAGATCCCGGTGCCCGGTTGCGACCAGGGCGACCAGGTGGTGGCCGTCGAGCTGGCGGTGACCGGATCGGCGCCACCCACCGTGACCGTTTCCCGCACCGCCACGACGGGTCGCAGCAGGTTCGCCGCGAGCAGCGGAGGATAGACCTGGTGGCCGTAGCAGCGTTCCTCGACGTGCGTCTCGGCCGCCCCGGCGAGGGTGGTGAGCTGCCAGCAGCGTCCCACCACGACACCGGCGAACGGGGCCGGCAGCCCGGCTGGCAGGTAGGTGAGCGCGGTGACCATCGGGACCCCGTCCTGCCGCTGCACCACCGCCTCCGGTCGCACGTACCCGCCGTACAGCGGCAACGCCGACGCGCCGGGCTGGGGAGACGAGCTGCGGGTGTCGAACATGGTCCACGCCGTGGTGCGGCTCTGCACCGCCGCGCCGGAGAAGGCCCGCACCGCGTCCGACGGGTCGGGGTCACCGGTGTAGTCGAGGTTGTAGACCGCGTCGTTGCTGGGGTCGTTCACCGACCAGTAGCGGTATCCGCCGTCGACCTGGAGGTACTGCACAGTGGCGGCATCGCCGAGGGTGACGCCGCCGGCCGTGAAGGCCTGGGCGAGCCCGGGTGGGACGGGCTGCGGCGGGCCGGGCGACGCTGCCGGATCCAGTCCGAGCGCGGCGTCGAAGTCGGTGGCGAACACGAACCCGCCGGAGAAGACGACGGCCTGCTGCAGGAGCCCGTCGAAGAGCATCTCGGTCGACCCGGGGACCGTGCCGTTGAGGTAGGAGAAGACGGTACGGCCGTACGTCGAGGTCGCCGGGTCGGTGGTGCCGTCGTACACCGCGGAGCGGTAGTACTTGACGACCTGCCCGGTCGGGTCACACGTCGCGCTCGCGGGATCGAACTCGTAGGCGGTCGAATACGTGCCGCCGAAGCCGTCGGTGACGGTGAGCGAAGCAACCGGATAGTCGGTGACCGGGCCGTTCATCGCCTGCCCGGCGTAGCGGAACACCTGGTAGGAGGATGCCTGGCTGAATCCGCCCTCGTTGGCGGCGTATGCGACCAGGGACGACGGCCCGGACGCGAGCTGGCCGTCCGGATCGCCCGGCGACACACCCGGCACGTAGTAGGCCGAGCCGGCGAGCACGTCGGGCAGCGGTTGCAGCACCCCGCCGTTGCGCAGAACGAGCAGCTGGACGGCGTCGTTCGCCGGGTCGGCCGCATCGGTGACCAGGTAGGCGAGGTAGCTCGGCGCCTGGTTGGCGATGCTGCGGGAATCGACGTCGGCGGCGAGCTGCGAGGTGGAGGTCAGCTCGAAGACCGGCTGCTGGACCGATCCGCTCCAGGTGGTGGACGTGCCCCGGTAGTACACCGCGTTGCGGGCGACGACGAAGTCCCCACCGGACGCGGACGGCCAACCCTGGTCGGCGACGGTGCCGCCGGAGGGCAGCGCGGTGATGATCGGCGTCGGCTGCTCGGGGAATCCGCCGCCGTCCGGGTCGTAGGCCAGCAGGCCGGTCACCGCGTCGGTGTCGTCGTTGGCTACCTGGACCGCGACGTCGTCTCCGTACGCGAAGGCCAGCCACCCGTAGCCCTGCATGGACGTGGCGAAGCTCGCGGTGTGCCAGGTGCCCGCGTCGAACCGGAACAGGTTCTCCCGCGCGGCCACGAACCCGCCGTTGACCACAACCGGCCCGGGCGGCCACGAGACGCCCTGCTGCCCGTCGATCGGCTCGGCCGCCAGCCCGCCGACGTACGTGGTGTCGACGAACTGGTAGTCGAGATCCCAGCGCAGCAACTGCACACCATAGGTTGAGGTCGAGCCGGCCGGGCCTTCGGCGAATGACAGCGCGACGAGGGACGGGCCGACGTCCCAGACGACCTGGTAGCCGTCGTTGAAGCTCACCTGACACGGCAGGGTGACGCTGCCGCCGTCGTGCCAGAGCGCGCCGGGGTCGAGCCAGCAGAGCGACAGGTCGGTGCCGGCCGTCGTCGTGCTGGCGACCAGCAGGCACTCGGCGTCGCCGAGAACGAACAGCGGTGACGACTCGGTGCGGACCGGATCGTCCAGTCCGCTCCAGCCATCGCGCCAGTCCCACGCCCACTGGTAGAGCAGGTAGGTCGACGACGTGGCCAGCACGGCGGCGACGAAGGCCGCGCCGGCGGTCAGGCTGACCTGGCCCGCCAGCGCGGGCACGCTGGTCGCGCACCATTGGTCGGGCTGTCGCGGGGTGCGGTTGTAGAGCGTGACGGCGCTGGTCCCGGACTCGGTGCCGAGCGCCAACGCGAACGTGTCGGCGGCCGTGACGGTGTGGGTGTCGTCGGCGTCGAGCGGGTTCGTGGGATCGTCGTAGACGGTACCGCCGCACCAGTGTGACCAGCGGCCGAGCCAGGTGTACACATCGAGTGTCGCCATCGTCCGTGTGAGGCTCAACCAGACCGACACCACATAGTCGGGGCCACTCCACACCAGGGGTGTGGCGCCCGCGCCGAGTGCGTCCGGTGGCTCGATCTGCGGGGTCGCCCGGTCGCAGATGTCCAGGCAGGACGATGCGTACGCCCAGGTGGCAACGGCTCCCTGGGGATAGGTGATGGAGCACAGTGCGCCGACGTTCGGGGAGTCCGCGGCGTCGAGGTAGTAGTCGAAGGCGTAGCCGGGCAGGCTCGCGCCGTAGCTGTTGCGCTCGGTGACGCCCGTCAGGTAGCGCTTGGCGGCGGTGACCGACAGCCCGGCGGGCGTGGTCGAGACCACCTGCGGCGCGCTGTAGGTCAGGTCGATCGCGAAGATCAGGTCGCCGTCCGCGGCCATGACGTCGAGGCCTTGCAGATAGAGCGTCTCGTAGCGGTCCTGGTAGGCGTTGGGCGTGGCGAGGTTCGACGGCGGGCTCGCGGGTCCGTCGGCCGGGACGAGTTGCTTGTGTGGGTCGAGGTACTCCTGCGCGTCCGCGGTGAAGGTCTTGTCGCCGTAGCGGAACAGCACGACCTGACCGGCGACACTGGTCACGCTGGTCGGGTAGATCGCCTTCGTGTACGGCAGCCCGGTGCCGACCAGCTGCTCGGCGTTGTTGCCGAGCAGGCCGTTTCCATCGCGGGGAAACTCGTTGTACGCGTAGCCGACGCAGGAGCCCCACCGATCGCGGCGGGTGGTGAGGTTCCACGCCCGGGCGTACTGGGCCTGGCCCGTGCCCAGCATCGACGGCCCGGACCAGGTGCCCGACGGTCCTCCCCATTTGACCGCCCACTCGATGCTGTTGCCGGCGCTGGTCGCGTAGCCCTGCGCGGTGCCGCCAAGCCCACCGCCAAAGATTCTGACCTCGGCCGAGTCGGTCGTGACCTCCCATTTCTCGTACTCCGGGTAGTACGAGATCTGCCAGAACAGGTAGTCCTGTGTCTGGTACCGCAGCCCGCCGTCCTGGACGTCCGCGCCGTTGGCGCTGACGTCGACCGCGAAGACCCGTTCCCAGGTGGGATCGCTGATCGTCCAGCCCGATGCGGCATCGCCGGTGACGCTTGCCGCCGGGGCCAGCGGAAGCCCCTGGGCTGCGAAGGCCGCGACCACCTCGTCGGACACCGGCCCGTTGACGAGCGTGCCGACAGTCGCCTGGTCGAGTTGGGCGCGAAGCCAGGGGCTCGCGTCGGGTACCAGGGCGTTCGAGACGCCGCCCGACCAGTAGACGTATTCGACGCCGACAGCGCTGACAGAGCCGGAGAAGCAGGCCTCGATACGGTCCCACGCGAGGTACCAGCCGAGGCCGACGATTCCGGTGGGAGCGTCGAGGTTCCACTGGTCGACCTGGTCGCTGACGTTGCTCCGGTACTGCAACGCCACGCCGACGGCGAGGGTGTCGTCATCCGGCACACCGGGCAGCTGGACGAGATTCTGCGGGTAGTTGAGGTCGCCTCGGAACAGGTTCACGTTCCGCGACAACTTCCCGATTGCCCCCACCTCGAACTGCGCAGGGTCGACGGCAGGAATCTCGTTGGCCATCAGAACCCCCGCCTCGCGCAGCCTGTCGGCACCTGCACCCACGTCCTGCCCAGGAGTCGGCGCACTGCGAGGCACCCTGCTCTCGACCGTGGGCTACTCGCACATGTCTACCCCAACAAACAGGCGAAAAGGCGCATATGGTCACATATGCACCAACCCTGGTGTTCGACTGCCGTGAGCCTTCCGGCGGTGGTGGTGCCCTTGGCGGTCCCGGCCGGACCGGCCAGTGGCTTGCGCCGTATCGGCGGCTCGGGGACCTCGGCGCGAACGTCTGAGCCCGGAACATTACGACTTGACGAACGGCATGTTATCGCTCACAGTCGATGGCTAAGGACGACGATAACCGCGGCTTACCGGGCAGGCCCTGCTTCGTCGACCTGGAATCAGGCGTGCGTTAGGGCATGCAGACGTCTTGTTAGCGCTGACATCTTCCGACGCCTGCGCCCGGCCACGCGTCGCGGTGCGCCCATCTTCGGGCAGACCGTTCGGCTCTTGGTCATTGGAGGAGGATCATGTCTGCCTTTGGTAGATCTCCATCAATCTCACCGCCCTCGCGGCGGCGCGGGTTCCTGCTGCGGGTCGTCGCCGCCGGCGTGGCGGTGGTCGTCGGTGGTGCCGCCGCCGCGGTGGTGTCGTCGACACCCGCCGCCGCGGCGACGGTCGACACGAGCGCGTGGTACGTGTTGATCAACCGCAACAGTGGCAAGGCCCTGGACGTGTACAACCTGGCCACCAACGATGGTGCGCGGATCACGCAGTGGGCGCGGAACAACGGCAATCAGCAGCAGTGGCAGTTCGTGGATTCGGGTGGTGGTTACTACCGGTTGAAGTCGCGGCTGTCGGGCAAGGTGTTGGACGTCTACAACTTCTCGACGGCCAACGGCGGCAGCATCGTGCAGTGGAGTGACGGTAACGGGACCAATCAGCAGTTCCGGTTGGCCGACTCCGACGGTGGTTACGTCCGGTTGATCAATCGGAACAGCAACAAGGTGGTGGAGGTGCAGGGGGCCTCGACCGCCGACGGCGGCAACATCGTGCAGTACGACGACTGGAACGGCAGCAACCAGCAGTGGCAACTCGTCCGCGTCGACGGCGGTGGTGACCCGACCACGCCTCCGCCCGGCACGTGCTCTCTACCGTCGACGTACCGCTGGACATCGACGGGCTCGCTGGCGAACCCGAAGTCGGGGTGGGTCTCGCTCAAGGACTTCACCTACGCCCCCTACAACGGCCGGCATCTGGTCTACGCGACGACGCACGACACCGGGACGAGGTGGGGGTCGATGAACTTCGGCCTCTTCACGAACTGGTCCGACATGGCCTCGGCCAGCCAGAACACCATGTCGTTCTCCACTGTCGCGCCCTCGCTGTTCTACTTCGCGCCGAGGAACATCTGGGTGCTCGCCTATCAGTGGGGTGGGACGGCGTTCTCCTACCGGACGTCGAGCGACCCCACCAACCCGAATGGCTGGTCGTCGGAGCAGGTGCTCTTCTCCGGAAGCATCTCCGGCTCCGGTACGGGACCCATCGACCAGGCGCTCATCGGTGACAGCACGAACATGTACCTGTTCTTCGCCGGCGACAACGGCAAGATCTACCGGGCCAGCATGCCCATCGGGAACTTCCCGGGCAGTTTCGGCTCGACGTCGACGGTGATCATGAGTGACACGACGAACAACCTGTTCGAAGCCGTTCAGGTCTACAAGCTTCAAGGTCAGAGCCGCTACCTCATGCTGGTCGAGGCGATCGGCTCGCAGGGTCGCTATTTCCGCTCGTTCACGGCCACCAGCCTGGGCGGTTCGTGGACGCCGCAGGCCGCGACCGAGAGCAATCCCTTCGCCGGCAAGGCCAACAGCGGCGCCACCTGGACCAACGACATCAGCCACGGCGAGCTGATCCGCGGCAACGCCGACCAGACGATGACCGTGGATCCCTGCAACCTCCAGTTGCTGTACCAGGGCCGTTCCCCCAACTCCGGCGGCGACTACGGGCTCCTGCCGTACCGGCCGGGTCTGCTGACACTGCAGCGCTGACGGGTCGACCCTGTGAGCCGCGCAACGCGATGCCGAACAGGTGGACGTTGTCGCGGTTCGCGATCAGGGTCGAACTGAGCGGAAGGGACGGGCTCGGCGCAAGGCCGAGCCCGTCCCAGGTCACGTGGAAAAACCGGTGACGGCGCGACAGGTGCGGTCAGCATTGTTAGCGACCACACGGCGGCCTTGCACCGGTCTTCTTCCTTCGAAATGTCAGAGACATCCTGACCAGCCGATGTGGACCGAAGGCTGGGAAATAGATGATTCCTTACGTCTTGACGAACGGCATGTTATCGCTCACTCTCGATGTCTAGGACGACCGCATCCGTGGCTCACCGGGCGAGCCCTCGCTGGTCGGCCTCGCGATCACGACGTCCCCTCAGGGCATGCGGACGTCACCTCAGGGACACCCGCTGGCGACAGCGACCGGGCTGCGCGTGCCGGTGCCGTCCACCTCACCGACCGTCCGTGAGCCGCGCCCGCCGTCCCGGACCGGCTCCCCGAGCGAACTGGCACATCACCACCACCGGCTCGAAGACTGAGAAGGAACGCCATGACATCCAAGAAAACCGTGCTGTCGACGATGGCCCTCGCCGTCGCGCTCACCGCGGGTATGACGGCGACGTTGGCCTCCACGGCCAGTGCCGGGACCACGCTGAAGGCGTCCGCAGCCGAGAAGGGCCGCTACTTCGGCGCGGCCGTCGCGACGGGCAAGCTCTCCGACAGCCAGTACGTCGGCATCCTCAACCGCGAGTTCAACAGCGTCGTCGCCGAGAACGAGATGAAGTGGGACGCCACCGAACCCCAACAGGGCCGGTTCAGCTACACCGGCGGCGATCGTCTCGTCAGTCACGCTCGGGCCAACGGCATGACCGTGCGGGGCCACACCCTGCTCTGGCACGCGCAGCAACCGGGTTGGGCGCAGGGCCTCGGGTAGCGCGTTGCGCAACGCCGCGATCAACCATGTCACCCAGGTGGCCACGCACTTCCGAGGCCAGATCCACTCCTGGGACGTGGTGAACGAGGCGTTCGCCGACGGTGGCGGCGGCGGACGGCGTGACTCCAACCTCCAGCGCACGGGCAACGACTGGATCGAGGCGGCGTTCCGCGCTGCGAGGTCGGCCGATCCCGGTGCCAAGTTGTGTTACAACGACTACAACACCGACGGCGTCAACGCGAAGTCGACCGGTGTCTACAACATGGTGCGGGACTTCAAGGCCCGGGGCGTACCCATCGACTGCGTCGGTTTCCAGTCCCACCTGGGCACGTCGCTGCCGGGTGACTACCAGGCCAATCTGCAGCGCTTCGCCGACCTCGGTGTCGACGTGCAGATCACCGAACTCGACGTCATGACCGGCTCCAACCAGGCCAACATCTACGCCTCCGTCACGCGCGCCTGCCTGGCCATAGCGCGCTGCAACGGCATCACGGTGTGGGGTGTGCGGGACAGCGACTCCTGGCGCGGCACCGACGACGCTCTGCTGTTCGACCGATCGGGCAACAAGAAGGCCGCGTACAACGCCGTCCTCGACGCACTCAACGCCGGTGGCAACCCGCCCACCACGCCCCCGCCCGGCACTCCGGACACGACCGCGTGGTACCTGCTGGTGAATCGCAACAGCGGCAAGGCCCTGGACGTGTACAACCTGGCCACCAACGATGGTGCGCGGATCACGCAGTGGGCGCGGAACAACGGCAATCAGCAGCAGTGGCAGTTCGTGGATTCGGGTGGTGGCTACTACCGGCTGAAGTCCCGGCACTCCGGCAAGGTGTTGGACGTCTACAACTTCTCGACCGCCAACGGCGGCAGCATCGTGCAGTGGAGTGACGGTAACGGGACCAATCAGCAGTTCCGGTTGGCCAACTCCGACGGTGGTTACGTCCGGTTGATCAATCGGAACAGCAACAAGGTCGTGGAGGTGCAGGGCGCCTCGACCGCCGACGGCGGCAACATCGTGCAGTACGACGACTGGAACGGCAGCAACCAGCAGTGGCAGCTGATCCGCATCGGGTAGCCGCGACCCCTCGGACACACCGAAAGAGCGCCCGGTTTCCGCCCGCACGGTGAGCGCGGGAGCCAGATGACGCACCGCCACGGTCAGCGCGGGCCGGCTTCACGGTCGGCCCGCCCTGCGGCCGAGGCCGAGCGCTCGTCGCCGCGCTCGCACAACATCCCAACGTGCTGACGCCACCAAACGCCGGCACGCACGCCAGGGCACGCGCGTGCGTTCCGCTCGCGGGTGACCCCGATCGAAGGAGTGGACCATGAATGCCATCGGTGCGGCTCGTTCCGCCTCCCCACCGAGACGCCGCTGGCGGTCAGGGCTGGCCGCGGCCGCTGCGGCGGTCCTCGCGGCCGGCACGTTGGTCGCCGTGAACACGGCGCCCGCCGCCGCGGCGACCGTGGACACCAGCGCCTGGTACGTCCTCGTGAACAGAAACAGCGGCAAGGCGTTGGACCTGTACGCCTCGGCCACCAACGACGGCGCACGGATCAGCCAGTGGACGCGCAACGACGGCGCGAACCAGCAGTGGCAGTTCGTGGACTCCGGTGGCGGGTACTACCGGCTGAAGTCCCGGCACTCCGGCAAGGTCCTCGACGTGCACAACTGGTCGACCGCCGACGGCGGAGCGATCGTGCAGTGGTCCGACACCAACGCGACGAACCAGCAGTTTCGGCTCGCCGACTCGGACGGCGGTCACGTCCGACTGATCAGTCGGCACAGCGGCAAGGTCGTGGAGGTGCAGGGTGCCTCCACCGCCGACGGTGGCAACATCGTGCAGTACGCCGACTGGAACGGTGCCAACCAGCAGTGGCAGCTCGTCCGCGCGGACGGCGGCAACCCGCCGTCGGGAGGCACCGGCTGCGGTAAGGCACCGACGCTGTCCAGCGGGACGCACACGATTCAGAGCAGCGGCAAGAGCCGCTCGTTCATCCTGCGGGTGCCCACCACCTACAACAACAACAACCCCTACCGTCTGATCTTCGCGTTCCACTGGCGAGGCGGCACCATGCAGGAGATCTCCTCGGGCGGCACCAGTGGGACGGCATGGTCCTACTACGGGCAGCAGGAGCAGTCGAACAACAGCGCGATCCTGGTGGCGCCCCAGGGCCTTGGCAACGGCTGGGGAAATGCCGGCGGTGAGGACATCACCTTCGTCGACGACATGATCAGGCGGATCGAGAGCGACCTCTGCGTCAACCCGAGGCAGCGGTTCGCCCTCGGATTCAGCTGGGGTGGCGGCATGAGCTACGCCGTCGCCTGCGCGCGGGCCACCGTCTTCCGGGCGGTCGCGGTCATCTCCGGTGCGCAGATCAGCGGGTGCAGCGGCGGTACGCAGCCCATCGCGTACTTCGGGTTGCACGGCATCTCGGACAACGTCCTGAGCATCTCCCAGGGGCGCTCGTTGCGCGACACGTTCGTCCGGAACAACGGTTGCGCCGCCCAGAACCCGCCCGAGCCGGGGCCGGGCAGCCGTACGCACATCACGACCACCTACTCGGGCTGCCGGGCCGGCTACCCGGTCCAGTGGGCCGCGTACGACAACGGTCACATGCCCGGGCCGGTGGACGGGACCTACGCCGAGAGTGGCGTCACCACCTGGACCAAGGGCGAGATCTGGAGGTTCTTCGCGCAGTTCTCGTGACGCTGACGCGCCATGGCCGAGGTCAGGCGGCGCCTGCCCCCGCGATGCGGGGGTGGGTGCCGCCTTCGCCAGAGCCGATGCGGCGAAGATGCTGAGTGCGGGGGCGGGGTCAGCGTTGCAGGCGGGTCGGGCTGCCCGAACCGCTGCGCCGGACCAGCCATGCCTCGGTGATGTGGGTGAACATCGCCTCGGCCGCGCCGTCCGGGTCGTGCGCGGCGATCCGCTCGTAGATGCGCCGGTGGCCGCGGTTGGACGCCACGCACAGGGAGCGCTCGGTCCGGCCCATGTAGCGGGCGGTGTTGATGACCTGGCTCTCCAGCGCCCGTACGACACCGCGGGCGATGCGGTTCCCGGATGCCTGCATGACCGTGTCGTGAAAGGCCCGGTCGTGCTCGTGGTAGGTGACGTGGTCGTCGACGAGTTCGTCCATCCGGTCCACGAGGGCGCGCAGCCGGTCGATGGTCTCCGCGTCGGCGAGGCGGGCGGCGACGTTCGCCATGTCGGACTCCAGCACCCGCCGGGTGACGACGAGGTCGTCGAGGATGGCGAGGCTGTCGTCCTCGGCGATGGTGGCCCCGAGGACGAGCTCATCGAGCATGTCCCAGTCCGACGGTGGGGTGACCATGGTGCCGGCACCCTGGCGGACCTGCACCAGCCCCTTCTCCTGAAGGATTTTCACCGCCTCCCGGACGACGGTCCGGCTCACGGAGAAGGTCTGGCAGAGGATCGGCTCGGGGGGCAGGGACGTCCCCGGCGGGTGCACGCCACGGACGATGCGCTCCACCAGCTCGGCGGTGACCGCCCTGGCGAGGTTGGTCGGTCGACGCACCCACGCCGGGGTCGCCGAACTGTTCAGAACTGTCTCCTGCGGTGGCGTCATGTCCCCCTCCGAATGGCTCGCCGTGGCACGACGTCCGGCTCAGTGTACGGCGGAGCATTGACCTAATACGTCATACGAGTTACGTTCCGATCAAACGACGGCATGACGGGGCGTCCGTCGGCCACCCACGTTCAGAGGTGACAACTGATGCGACAGCGAGCAATATGGTCGGCCGTCCTCGTTGTGGGACTGGCTCTGACCGGCTGTGGAAGTGCCACCAACTCGGGCTCGTCACAGGGCGGGTCGGACGGCAAACTGGTGGTGTGGGACTGGAAGTCAGGTGAGACTTTCGCCGCATCGTACCTGGACAAGGCGAAAGCCGACTTCACGAAGAAGCACCCCGACGTCGCGGTCGAGTTCGTCGCGCAGCCCTTCGACCAGTACTACACGCTGCTCGGCGCGGCCATCCAGTCCGGCAAGGGCCCGGACGTCATGCTGTTCAACGGCGGTGGCCAGATCCGCGACCGGGTCGACGCCCTGGTGCCGCTGGACGAGTACGTCGCCGACGACAGGAAGCGGCTGGCCGGGTGGGACGCGTTCACCAAGGACGGCAAGGTCTATGCCGGCCCGGTGACGCTGCAGGGCCACCCCGTCTACTACAACAAGGCGATCTACGAGAAGGCCGGGCTCGACCCGACGAGCCCGGCCACCACGTGGAACGAGTTCGTCGCCGACTGCGCCGCCATCGCCAAGGCCGGCGCCAAGTGCTTCGCCCTCGGCAACAAGGAGGGCGTCGGCATCCAGTTCTGGCTCTCGAGCATGGCGTCGAGCACCCTCACCGCCCAGGAGTACGACGACTGGATCGCCGGGAAGCGGGACTGGACCTCGGCCAACGTCAAGCGGATCTTCCAGCTCTGGAAGGAGGCCGGCGACGCGGGGATGAACAGCGACGGGGCCAACTCGACCGCCATGTTCAACGACTCCTTCGCGCTCTTCCAGTCGGGCAAGGCCGCCCACGTCATGGGCCTGATGTCGGACGTGGGGCACTGGCAGGACTTCAACGAGTTCCTGACCGCCGACAAGCTGGGCGTCATGAAGGCTCCGGTCGTCACCGCCGGCACCACCCCGAGCCTCCCGTACGACGGTGGCATCGGATACGGGGTCGCCAAGTGGACGAAGGACCCGAAGGTGGCCGCTGACCTGGTGCGCTCGCTGACCTCGACCGACGCGCTGAAGGCGTTCTACGCCGACGCGGGCGCGATCGCCGCCGACACCACGATCGACGTGTCGCAGGGCGGCCCGGCTGTCGCCACGATCCTCTCCGAACTCAAGGGCGGCAAGCCCGCTCTGCACGTGGCCCTGTCCTCGAAGACGCTGGACCTGATGGGCCGGCTCTCCCAACAACTGCTCAGCGGGTCGGTCACCGTCGACGAGGTGGTGAAGCAACTGGCTGCTTCAGACCAGGCGGGCTGACCTCGTGCCCATCGGAAACACGCGACCGTCGGTCCGTACGACTCAGGCCGGACGGGCCGGCGGGGCGGCGGTCACACTGTCCGCGCCGCGGGGCGGCACGAATCCTCGTCGCGCCCGCGGTGGCCTGCGAGCCGAACGCTACGGCCCGTACGTCCTGGTCGCTCCGGCCGTTCTCATCGTCGTGGCGCTGCGGCTCTATCCGCTGCTCCTCGGAGTCAACTTCTCCTTCACCGGTGACGGTGCGCTGAACGGGACGGTCGTCGGGTTCGGCAACTACCGCGAACTGTTCGGCGATCCACTGTTCCGCACCGCCCTGCGCAACGTCGGGCTGCTGGTGCTGCTGCTCCCGGTGGCGGTGGCGATCCCCGGTCTGCTCGCGACGTTCATCTACCTCCGGGTGCCGGGCCACCGCCTCTACCGCAGCGTCTACTTCTTTCCGGCCGTGCTCTCACCGGTCATCGTCGGTGCGATCTTCAACCTGCTGCTCGCCTTCGACGGCCCCCTCAACGCCGTCCTCGGGTCGGCCGGCGTCAGCCCGGTGGACTGGCTCGGGGATCCGGACCTGGCGATGTTCATGGTGGTGGGCGTGTACGTCTGGGCAACCTTCGGAATGGCCCTGGTGGTGTTCCTCGCCGGCTTCGCCACCCTGGACTCCGCGCTCCTGGACGCCGCCCGGGTGGACGGGGCGTCCCTGCCCCAGGTCATCTGGCATGTGATCGTCCCGAGCCTCTCGCGCACCATCCAGTTCGTCTTCGTGACCACGATGATCGGGATGCTGACCTCCATGTTCGGGCTGCTCTTCGTCATGACCAGCGGCGGGCCGGAGGGGTCGACGTACCTGCCGGAGTACTACATCTGGATCCAGCAGGGCCAGATGAACCGGCCGGCTCTCGCGTCGGCCGCGTCGACGATCCTCTTCATGATCATGCTCGTAATGGGGTTGTTGCAGATCAAGGTGCTCGAACGGGCGGGGAGGGAGGACTGATGCCCCGCGTACGTCTGGGACGGTGGTTGATCGCGATCCCGATGTCGCTGCTCGCGGTGGCGACGATCTACCCCCTGCTGTTCACCGCCAACGTCGCGATGAAGACGCGGCGTGACTACATCCTCGACCGGTTCTCCCTGACCGATGCTCTGCGCTGGGAGAACATCGACACGGCGTGGAGCAGCGTCGGCATGGGCCGCTACTTCGCCAACTCGCTGCTCGTGGTGACGTCGTCGGTGGCCCTGCTGCTGTTGTTCGGATCGATGGCCGGCTTCGCGCTGAGCCAGCTGCGGTTCCGCGGCTCGTCGGCGCTGTTCCTGGGCTGCCTCGCGGGCCTGTTCGTTCCGTTTCAGGTGATCATGGTGCCGCTCGCCCGGATCATGGCCGACACCGCGCTCATCGACACGTACCCCGGTCTGGTCCTCGTCTACGTGGCCCAGTTCCTGCCCTTCACCGTCTTTCTGATGACGAGCTACTACCGGGGCATCCCGCCCGAGATCGTGGATGCCGCCCGGATCGACGGCAACACCGTGTACGGCGTCTACCGCCGGATCATGCTGCCCCTGGGCACACCCGCGCTGCTGTCGGTCGGCATCCTCGACGCTCTGTTCTGCTGGAACGACGTTCTCATGGCGTTGGTGATGATGCCCTCGGCCGAGCACCGGACGCTCATGGTCGGCGTGACCTCGCTGCGCGGGCAGTACTCCGACGACATCCCCACCTTCGCCTCCGGGGTCCTGATCGCCGCGATACCCGTTCTGCTGGTCTACCTGTTCCTTCAGCGCCAGATCGCCGACGGCGTCGCCGCCGGTTCCACGAAAGGCTGACATGCGGATCACTGGGTATCGGACGCTCACCACCGTCCAGCAATGGGGGCGGCCCGTCGGCGATGCCAACGGCGTCTTCACCGACGGGGTGGTCCCGGTGTCGATCGTCGTCGTCGAAACCGACGAGGGAATCTCGGGGGTCGGCCTCGGGCCGCACGTCGAGATCGAGCGGATCTTCGCAGCCATCGAGGGCGAAGACCCCCGCGCCGTGACGACCCTCTACGACCGCATGCTGCGGCACACCTTCAAGGCGGGCCACGCGGGCCCGGTGTTCGGCACCATCGGCGCGCTCGACACCGCCCTGTGGGACATCAAGGCGCAGGCGGCCGGGGAGCCGTTGTGGCGGCTGCTGGGCGGACGTGACCGGCGGGTGCCCGCCTACGCATCCGGCCTGGACATCGGACTGACCGACGACGAGCTCGTCTCGGAGTACGAGGTCTACGCCAGTCACGGCCTGCGGGCCGCCAAGCTCAAGGGCGGCCTCGACATCGATCGCGACCGGCACCGCCTCGGCCTGGTCAACGAGGTCCTGACCGAGGCCGGGCACGGACAGCGGCCGGGTCTCATGCTCGACGTGAACGAGGCCTGGACCCGCAAGCAGGCCGTCCGGCACGTCTGCGAACTCGAACGCACCCTGGATCTCATCTGGATCGAGGAGCCCGTCCGGCGCTGGGACGCCGAGGGCCTGGCCGCCGTCAGCCGAGGAGTTTCCGCGTCGGTCGCCACCGGGGAGAACCTCACCGGGCTCGAACAGTACCGCCCACTGATCGCCGCCGGAGCCGTCGACATCGTCCAGATGGCCGCCGTCTGGGGGGTCACCCACTTCCTGCGGGCGTCCGCCCTGGCTCACGCTCACGACCTGCCGGTCAGCCCGATCGGCAACAGCCCGGTCGGGCTGCTGCACGCCGCGACCTCGGTGCCGAACCACCTGACCAGCGAGCTGCAGGACCTGCATCCACCGGTCGGCGTCTCCATCGACCTGCACGTCGAGGACGGCGCCTTCGTCCTCGGCGACTCGCCCGGACTGGGTGTGCGGATCGACGAGGAGCGGATCCGGACGGCCGACCGCCGCCCGCAGGCGCAGACGGCCGAGGGCCCCAACGTCCGGCCGGAGCAGGCCGGACGGCGACTGTTGGCCGGGGTCGACGGCGTCATCCCCGCACGCCAGATCCCCGTCGCACCGCTGAACTCCCGCAACGAGGTGGCGCCCACCGCACGCCTCTGACCCGGCCGGCAGAACAAGGAACGCGTTGGTGCGCCGCCAGGGCGGCGTACCGACGACCACGCCCGGTCGGGACGACCGACGTACCGACCGTCGAGACGGAGGATCGATGAAGGCAGTCGTCTACCGGGGTGCCCGGCGCCTCGGGATCGAGAAACGTGACCTGCTGCCACCGGGTCCGGGTCAGGTGCGGATCGAGGTGGCCTACACCGGGATCTGCGGCACCGACCTGCACATCTACCACGGGGACATGGACGGCAGGGTCGGCGATGCGGCGATCATCGGGCACGAGATGTCCGGACGGATCGGGGCCCTCGGCGAGGACGTCACCGGCTGGACCGTCGGCCAGGCCGTCACCGTCATGCCGACCCGGCCGTGCGGACGGTGCGCCGCCTGCCAACGCGGCACCTCCCACGTCTGTCACGCCATGAATTTCCTCGGCATCGACTCACCGGGAGCCATGCAGTCCCACTGGAACGTGCCGGCGGAGCTGGTCCTGCCTCTCCCGGAGGACCTGCCGCTCGACCACGCGGCGCTCGTCGAGCCCGTCGCGGTCGCGGTGCACGACGTCCGGCGGGGCAACGTGACCGCCGACGACCACGTGGTCGTGGTCGGCGGTGGCCCGGTGGGGGTTCTCATCGCCGCCGTCGCGCAGGGCCGTGGCGCGCGGGTGCTCCTCGTGGAGCCGGACACGGTCCGACGCGAGGTGGCGGCCGGGATCGGGATCGACGTCGTCGATCCGGGGTCGACCGACGTCGTGGCGCTGGTCGACGACCGTACCGACCGCGCGGGCGCCGACATCGCCTTCGAGGTCTCCGGCTCCGCCGCCGGCGTCACCACGGCGGTGGATGTCCTGACCACCCGTGGCCGACTGGTGATGGTGGCGATCCACCCCAAGCCTCGGGAGGTCAACCTGCACCGGTTCTTCTGGCGGGAGTTGGAGCTCCTCGGGGCCCGTCTGTACCAGCGCGACGACATGACGGAGGCGATCCGGTTGGTCGCCTCCGGCGCGATCCCGGCGCGACAGCTCATCTCCCGCGTCGAACCCGTCGAGGCGGCCACGGCCGCGTTCACCGCCCTGGAGGGTGGCGGCGTGATGAAGGTGCTGCTCGATCTCCGGGAGGAGGCGTGAGCACCCTGTTCGACCTGACCGGACGGACCGCCGTCGTGACCGGGGCCCGGCGTGGCATCGGCCTCGCCATGGCCGAGGCACTGGCCCTGGCCGGCGCCGACATCGTCGGTGTCTCCGCCCAGCTCGAAGCGGGTGGAAGCGAGGTGGAACGCCGGGTGCGGGCCGCCGGTCGCCGGTTCACCGCGCTGCGGGCCGACCTCGCGGACCGGGCGGCCGTGCACCGGTTGGCCCGGGATGTCATCGCGCTCGGGCCGGTCGACGTCCTGGTGAACAACGGCGGCACGATCGCCCGTACCCCGGCCGCCGACCACCCGGACGAGATGTGGGACCACGTGATCGAGGTGAACCTGAGCAGCCAGTTCGTCCTGAGCCGGGAGATCGGCCGGACGATGGTCGAGCGCGGTCGAGGGAAGATCATCTTCACCGCCTCGCTGCTGAGTTTCCAGGGCGGCATCACCGTCCCCGGCTACGCCGCGTCGAAGTCGGGCGTGGCCGGGCTCACCAGGGCACTGGCGAACGAGTGGGCGGTCCGCGGCGTGAACGTCAACGCCATCGCGCCCGGCTACATCGCCACCGACAACACCCAGGCACTGCGCGACGACCCCGACCGCGAACAGGCGATCCTCGCCCGGATCCCGGCGGGCCGGTGGGGCCACGCCGACGACCTCGGCGGTGCCACGGTGTTCCTGGCCTCGGCGGCGTCGGACTACGTCAACGGGATCGTCCTGCCCGTCGACGGCGGATGGCTGGGCCGATGACCGGCGAGCAGGTGCCCGGAAAGGCCGGGATCGTCGACGCCCACCACCACCTCTGGGTGCGCGCACGACACCCGCAGCCGTGGATCGACCCCGTGACCATGGCGGCCATCGACGCCGACTTCGAGCCCGCCGACCTCGCCCCGGTGGCCCGGGCCGCCGGGGTCACCGCCACCGTCGTGGTGCAGTCCGTGGCCTTCGAGAAGGAGACGGTGGACCTGCTGGCGGTGGCGGCCGGGGATCCTCTCGTCCACGGAGTCGTCGGCTGGGTGGATCTGACGGCCGTGGACGTCGCCGACCGCATCGAGAGACTGCGGGCCGTCCGGGGCGGGGACCGTCTCGTCGGCATACGCCACCTCGTGCAGTCCGAGACCGACCCGGCGTACCTGGACCGTCCGGACGTCCGCCGGGGGATCGCGGCGGTGGGAGACGCCGGCCTGGTCTTTGACCTGCTTGTCCGCCAGCACCAGCTGCCCATGGCCACGCGCCTGGCACACGACCTGCCCGACGTGTCTCTCGTCCTCGACCACCTGGGCAAGCCCGCGCTGGGCCGTCCCGAGATGGCGGACTGGACCCGGGACGTGCGGGCGCTGGCGGCCGCGCCCAACACCACGGCGAAGCTGTCCGGCCTGGTGACGGAGGTGCAGCGGTCGCACTGGACGTCGGGGGACCTCCGACCGGCCGTCGAGGATGCGCTCGACGCGTTCGGGCCGGACCGACTGATGTTCGGCTCGGACTGGCCGGTCTGCCTGCTCGCCAGCTCATACCCCCGGTGGGTCAATGCCCTGGCGGAGTTGCTGCGAGAGCACGACGAGTCCGACCGGGCGCTGGTCTGGGGAGACACGGCGCGCCGCGTCTACGGGCTGGAGGCGTCGTGAGGGCGCGGCCACTGCCGCCTCCGTTCGTCCGGGCTGACTGTGATCCCGGTCGGGACCGGCTCCGTTCCTCGGAAACCGGTCCCGACCGGACCGTCACCTGCCACCGCGACGGTTAGCGACCCTCACGCCAGGACGAACCGCCACTGCTGGTTGGCGGCACTGTGGCAGGTCCACTGCAACAGTCGGGCGCCGTCGGTGGTGGCAGCGCCGTTGACATCCACGCAGAGCCCGCTCAGGACGTTCCGCACCGTGTACACGCCGGAGGTTCCCGTCGCGGTGGCGGTGAACTTCTGCTGGTTGCCGTTGTTGCAGGTGGCCTGCTGCAGGAAGGCACCCGCCGTGGTGGAGCCGCCGACCACCTCGACGCACTTGCCGCTGTGGACCGCCTTGAGGTAGACCGCTCCGCTACCCGCGTCGACGGCCTGCCACTTCTGGTTGTTACCACCGGTGGCCGCCCACTGGGTGATCTGGGCGCCGTCGGCGGTGGAGACACCGCTGACGTCCATCAGCTTGCCGCTGTGCTGAGCGGTGACCGTCCAGGTTCGGCCCGCCAGGCCGCCATCGGTGCTGGGAACACCGACACCCGGGCCGCCGAAGGTGTGCGAGTCGAGATCGAACCAGTTGTTCGCACTGCCCTTGAACACCATGTAGAGCGTCTGCGTCCCGGCGAGCGCGGCAACGCTCACCGGCGCCGTGGACTGGTAGTTGTCCCAGCCGCCGGTGCTGGGCACCGGCGTGGTGGCGAGCAGCGTTCCGGTTGGTGAGCCGGCCCGCAGCTCGACCGAGCCACCACCGGACGGTGACGACAGCCGGTAGCTGACGGTCGTGATGCCCGACAGGCTCATCGGGGTGAATGCGATCCAGTCGTTGTTGGAGATGTCCCCGACGCGCTTGCCGCTCTCCGCGCCGGCCTGGTCGACGACCCGGGTGCCGGACTGGCTGCTGTGGTACTCGGCCTGCTTGTGCTTCGGTTGGAGGATCACCTGCGCGGTACCGGTGAGCGGGGCCGCACCACCCGCGCCGCCGTTGTCGGTGTACCGCGCGTTGAGCACGTAGAACAGGTTGGCGCCGTCGGGGTGTCCGCCGAGCAGGTCGGTGGAGATGGTGCCCGAGCAACCCGGGTATTCGGTGGTCTCGTGCGCGTGGTCGTCGTGACCGAGCGCCGGGTTGAGGAACACCTTGGTGCAGTCGATCGCGGCACCTCCCGGGTCGGAGACGCTGATCTGGTACGGCACCCGGTCACCAAAGGTGAGCATGCCACCGTTGGACGGGGTGGTGATGGTGACCACCGGCGCGGTGTTGCCGACGGTGATCTGGACGTTCGCGAAGCCCGTCTTGCCGGTGTTGTCGGTGACCTTCAACTGTGCGGTGTAGTTGCCGTTGGTGGTGTAGACGTGTGACGGGTTGGCGGCCGTGGAGGTGGTGCCGTCGCCGAACGTCCACTGGTAGCTGAGCGTGTTGCCGGGGTCCGGGTCGGCCGTACCCGCACTGTTGAACTGCACGGTGAGCGGCGCGTTGCCACTGGTCGGCATGCCGACGGCCTTGGCGATCGGCGACCGGCCGCCCTGGATGTAGTCGACCCGGTAGAGCCCGGAGTCGCTGTTGCCGCCGCCGAAGTTGGTGCCCCACTCCAGCAGGTAGAGCGAGCCGTCCCGGCCGAACTCCATGTCCATCGGCTTGTTGAACCGCGCTGTCGGCAGGAACGGGTTGGTGCGGGTCACCGCCGTGGCCGAGTCGAAGTGCACCTCCTTGACGTAGTTGCGCGACCACTCGTAGAAGAAGTGGACGCCGTCGTAGTAGGGCGGGAACTTCGTGGCGGACGGGTTCGCCGGGTCGTACCGGTAGACCGGCCCGCCCATCGGCGCCGAGCCGCCGGAGCCGAGCTCCGGGAAGGTCGGCGAGGTGCCGTAGCCGTACCAGATGTTGGGCGCGACGACCGGCTTCAGGTTGACCAGGCCGGTGTTGTTGGGCGAGTTGTTGACCGGTGCGGAGCAGTTGAACTTCGCGCCGACGACGCCGGTGTCCGGGTTGAACGGCGCGTAGGGCTGGTTGTCGCCGTGGCAGAACGGCCAGCCGTAGTTGCCGGCCGACTTGATCACGTTGAGTTCGACCAGCCCCTCGGGACCGCGGTTGGTGGTCGGTGGGTTGCGGTCCGGCCCGTAGTCGGCCAGGTGGACCCAGCCGTTGGCCGGGTCGATCGAGAAGCGGAACGGGTTGCGGAAGCCCATCGCGTAGATCTCCGGGCGGGTCTGCGCCGTGCCCTGGGGGTAGAGGTTGCCCGTCGGGATGGTGTAGCCCCCGCTGGCGGAGGGCTTGACGCGCAGCAGCTTGCCGCGCAGGTCGTTGGTGTTGCCGGCGGTCCGGGCGGCGTCGAGGTTGGCCTTGCCCGACCGCCAGTCCAGCGGCGCGTAGCCCTGCCAGTTGGGGTCGAGGTTCGGCGGCGTGTCGTCACCGGTGCCGATGTACAGGTTGCCGTCCGGACCGAACTCGATGTACCCGCCGGTGTGCCCGGGCTCCGGGAACGTGCGGTCCCGGTACGCCGGGATCTCGATGATCGTCACGCCGCTGGACATGTTCAGCGTGTCGCCGGTGAGCGTGTAGCGGGAGACGCGGTTGACATCGGTCGTGCTGCTCGCCGGGGAGTGGTACAGGTACACGTACCCGTTGCTGGCGAAGTTGGGGTCCAGCGCCATCCCGGTGAGACCGTCCTCGCCGCCGGTGTAGACGCTCAGCGTGGCGGCGGTCACGGTGCTGTTGGTGGCAGGTTTGAAGATCTTCACCTGCCCGCCGCGCTGGACGTAGAGCACCCGCCCGTCCGGGGCCACGGCCATCGCCATCGGGTCGACGGTGTTGTCGTCGAGAGTGCGCTTCTCGAAGTTGCCCCAGACCGTGCCACCGCAGTCGCCGGCGACGTTGCCGGCGGCCCACCGGACGCCGCCGAGGACGTGGTTACGGAAGTTCGTCTCGCTGTAGGACTCGATCGCGTGGCCCATCGCGGTGGCCCACACCCGCCCGCCGCCGGCGTTGCGGCACCAGGAGATCGGGTGGTCGGGGCCCATCGCCCGGGAGCCGGGGTTGTACGTGCGCTCGTCGGCGGTCACCAGGACGTGCACGTTCCCGCGCGGGTTGGTGTCGAAGTTGTACCACTCCTCGCTGCGGTTCCAACGGTCCGGCAGCCCGGCCGTCGACGGGTGCTGCTTGTCGGCCACGATGGCGGTGCCGGGCAGCACGCCGGGGGAGTGTTCGGGCATGTGGGCGCCGCCGTTGACGGTCTGGTCCCACCACGGATACTCGGCCTCGATGCCCATGTCGGTGGCGTTGTGGACGCCGACGATGCCCTTGCCGTTGGCGAGATAACCCTCCACCGCCTGCCGTTGGGCTGCCGAGGTCCACACCATGCCCGAGGTCTGGAACATGATGATGACGTCGAAGGTCGCCAGGTTGGTGGGGGTGAAGACGCTCGAGTCCTCGGTGTGCACCAGCTCGAAGTTGTTGGCTGCCGCCTGCTGCTGGAACATGGCGACCCCTGCCGGGATCGAGTCGTGTCGGTAGCCGGCGGTCTTGGTGAACAACAGGGCGCGGAAGGCCGGGGCCGCCGACGCCGGTGGGGCGAGTCCGAGCGACAGTAACAGGCCGGCGATCACTGCGATGATCAATGTGTGGCGACGCATGCCGTCTCCTAGGTCTGGCGGGCAACGGGATTGCGACCACGGGCCCACGGCACGTCAGGTTGTGCCTGCGTGGGTGAGGGCGCACGGGTGTGCTGGTCGTCGTCCTGCCGTCCGCCGCAACGGCAGTCAGCCCCGCAGGCCGTCACACAGCGTGACATGGGCTGTGTGACGTCCCGTGGTCCGCGAGGTCAGGATGCGCTAGGCATCGCTGTGTGTCAATGAATGGGCAGACGTGTGACGTCTCGCGGATTTCAGGGCCCCCACGCCTGGCTCTCTCGGTGCGGCGGCGTTGCCGATCGAGCGACGAGCCTGGCAATCGCCCCAGTTCGAGGATTGCGGACCCGCATCCAAACATCTATCTTCATACGTGTGATGTTTCGCTGATGTCAAGCGAATGTTCGCAGCAGAAGAACGCGATCCTCCACAGCCACCTGCCGCAGTCCGCCCGTCCGGCACCTCGGACGGGTCGCGGTGCACGAAGAAGACCTGTCGATGACCACTCTCTGTGAGGGCTTTCGGGATGTCACACCCACCACCGGCGCCGCTGCTCACCCTTCGCGGCATCGGCAAGTCCTTCCTCGGCGTCCGCGTCCTCGACGGCGTGGACCTCGACGTCGCGCCGGGCGAGGTCCACGCCGTCGTCGGCGAGAACGGCGCCGGCAAGTCCACCCTCATGAAGATCGTCTCCGGCGGTTACGCCCCGGACGAGGGCACCGTCGAGTTCGCCGGTGAGTCACGTGCGTTCCGCGGGCCGCGCGACGCGCAGCGGGCCGGCGTCGGCATCATCCACCAGGAGTTCAACCTGCTCCCGGAGCGCACCGTGGCCGAGAACGTCTACCTCGGACACGAGCCGGTCCGACACGGCTTGGTCGACCGCCGGTCGATGCTCGACCGCACCACGCGACTGCTCGCCTCGATCGGGGAGACCACCCTGCCGGTCGACGCGCGGGTGGGGCGCCTCGGCGTCGCCCAGCAGCAGGTCGTCGAGATCGCCAAGGCCCTCGCCCTGGACGCCCGTCTGCTCATCATGGACGAGCCGACCGCGGCGCTGGCGGACCACGAGGTCGAGCTGCTCTACGGGCTGGTACGCCGGCTCCAGCAACGGGGCATCGGCCTGCTGTACGTCTCCCACCGGCTCACGGAGGTCTTCGACCTGTCCGGCCGGATCACGGTCCTCAAGGACGGCCGGCGGGTGACCACCGTGGACACCGCCGAGACCACCACCGACGACCTGGTACGGCACATGGTCGGCCGCGATCTGTCGAGCTACTACCCGGACCGGGCCGTCCCCGACGACCTCGGTCCCGTGCGGCTCACCGTCCGCGACGCCGGAAACCGGAAGCTGCGTGGCCTGCACCTTCAGCTACGGGCCGGCGAGGTGCTCGGCGTCGGCGGCCTGCAGGGCTCCGGGCGGTCCGCGCTGGCCCGTGCGCTCTTCGGCGTGTCCCCGTTCACGACCGGTGAGGTCACGCTCGACGACCGACCGGTCCGGCTGCGCTCGCCGCGCACGGCGATGCGGGCCGGCATCGCGTACGTCACCGAGGACCGCAAGGGCGAGGGGATCGTCCCCCGCCAGTCGGTCCTCGACAACGCGCTGCTCGCCAGCCGGGCCGTCTTCGCGTCTCGGTCCGGCCACGCCGCCCGGACCGTTCGGGTCCGGGAACTGCTCGCCGCCGTGGAGGTCCGCGCCGCGAGCGACGACCAGGAGATCCGGTTCCTGTCCGGCGGCAACCAGCAGAAGGTCGTACTGGCCCGCTGGCTCGCGCTCAACCCGCGGATCCTGCTCTTCGACGAGCCGACCCGGGGCATCGACGTGGGCGCGAAGTCGGCCATCCACGACCTCGTGCGCCGCCTCGCCCGCGACGGCGCGGCCGTGCTGATGATCTCGTCCGACCTGCCGGAGCTGCTGGGCATGAGTGACCGGATCATCGTCATGCGAGACGGACGCATCGCGGGCGAGTTGACCGCCGGCGCGACCGAGGAGGACGTGGTCGCCCTGGCGGTCGGGACCGTGCGGGAGGCCGCCGCGTGAGTGCTCTGTCGCTCCTGCCGGCCCGCCGACCCGTCCCGGGCGTGTTCGTGGCCCTGACCCTCACCCTCGCCATCGGCTGGCTGACCGTCCTGATCGACGGCGGTCAGCTCTTCAACCAGTCGACCACGGTGAGTCTGCTGCACGTCGCCGCCGGCCTCGGCCTCGTCGCCGTCGGTCAGACCCTCGTCATCCTCGGCGGCTCGCTCGACCTCTCCGTGGCGTACGTGATCAGTCTCAGCACCCTCGTCGCCGCCGAGACGATGAACGGCAGCGACGGCGCGATGCTGCCGGCGATCGGCCTGGCGCTCGCCGTCAGTGCCGGCGTCGGGCTGCTCAACGGGCTCCTCGTCACCAAGCTGCAGGTGAACGCGTTCATCGCCACCCTCGGCGTCGGGCTGCTGCTCAAGGGCTACCTCGACAACGGCTACGACGGCCCGGCCGGCACCACGGCGCCTTCGCTCGTGCAGTCTCTGGGCTACCAGCGCGTCGGTCCGGTACCACTGTCGTTCCTGCTGCTCGTCGCGGTGACCGGGGCGGCCTGGTTCGCGCTCTCGCGGACCCGCTTCGGCCACCACCTGGTCGCCGTCGGCGGCGATCCGGAGGTCGCCCGGCTCTCCGGCGTCCGTAACGACCGGATCCTCGTCACCGCCCACGTGCTGTGCTCGCTCTGTGCCGGGCTCGCCGGGATCTACCTCGCCAGCCGGCTGGGCTCGGGCGCCCCCCGGGTGGGCACCGAGGGCCTCTACGACCTGGAGTCGATCGCCGCGGTGGTGATCGGCGGGACCGCCCTCGCCGGTGGTCGCGGTGGCGTCATCGGCACGATCGGCGGGGTGCTGCTGCTCGCCAGCATCGACGCCATCTTCAACCAGCTCGAGGTCGACGCCTTCTTCAAGCAGGTGATCAGGGGCGCCATCATCATCGCCGCGGTCGCCGTCTACGCCCGTCGGGCTTCGCGAAAGGCGGGGTCCTAGCCATGCGGACCACCCAGCGCCGTTCCCTGCCGCTGCGGCTCCCGCGCGTTCGGCCCGGCGGCGTCCTGCCGATCCTCGCCATCCTCGCCGTGCTGCTGGTCCTCGTCGCCGTCCGGCAGCCCGACTTCCTCCACCCGCCGTCGCTGATGTCCTTCCTCGGGCGGTCGGCGCCGATCATCCTGCTCGCCGCCGGCCAGTACTTCGTGATCGTCTCCGGCGAGTTCGACCTCTCCGTCGGATCACTGGTCACCGCGCAGGTGGTCGTCGCCGCCCGGCTGATCGACGGCGACCCCACGCGCACCTGGCCGGTCGTGGTGCTCCTGCTCGCCTTCGGCGCACTCGTCGGGCTGGTCAACGGGCTGATCACGACCCGGCTGCGGGTGCCGTCCTTCATCACCACCCTCGGCATGTTCCTGATCCTCGTCGGCGCGGTGTACCTGTGGTCCGACGGCGCCCCGAAGGGTGGGCTCTCCGAGGAGTTCCGGCGGTTCGGGCGGCGGGCCGTCGAGGACGTTCCGGTGCTCGGCCGCGTGCCGTACGCGTTGCTGGTGCTGGTGGCCCTCGCGGCGCTGGCCGTCGCGCTGATGCGGTCGGACTTCGGCCGGACGCTGGTGGCGGTGGGCGACAATCCGCGCACCGCCGAGCTGAGCGGGGTACGCGTCTGGCGTACCCGGACGATCGCCTTCATCCTCAGCGGGCTCGCGGCGGCGGTGGCGGCGATCCTCCTGGGCGGCTACAGCGGTGTGTCGTTCCAGGCCGGCGCGGGTCTGGAGTTCGGAGCGATCACCGCGGTCGTCCTCGGTGGCGTCGCGCTCGGCGGGGGTCGCGGCTCGGTCGTCGGCGCGATGCTCGGTGCGCTGACCCTGGAACTCCTGTTCGCCCTCATGAATTTCTACGGCGTCTCCGGCGCCCTCAGGTCGACCGTCCAGGGCGCGATCATCCTGCTCGCCGTGGCGGTCTCGGCAACGCGTTCTTCGTCGAGATAAGGGGAAACCATAGTGCGACGTTCCATGGCGGCGCTGGCCGCTGTCACCCTGCTGTCCCTCACCGCCTGCGCGACCGACGAGCCGGCGGCGGGCCCCTCGGGCAGCGCCTCGGCCGCCGGGTCGGGCACCGGCGACCAGTCGAAGTTCTTCGTGCAGGCCGACTACGACGCCGAGCTCGCGCTGCTCGACGCGGCCGCGACCGGGCCGGCCGAGAAGCCGTGGGAGCAGGTGCTCAACCCGAGGCCGGTGGACACCGCGAAGTTCAAGAAGGCGGGCCCGCACAAGATCTGCTTCTCCAACGCGGCTCTGAACAACCCCTGGCGGCAGGTTGGGTTCAAGACCATGCAGGCCGAGGTCGAGGCGCAGCGGAGCCGCATCAAGGAGTTCGTGCACGTCGACGCCGAGGGCAAGGACCAGAAGCAGATCGCGGACATCAACGACCTGCTCGGCAAGGGCTGCGACGCGCTCATCGTCTCGCCGAACACCACCGCCACGCTCACCCCGGCCGTCGAGGCGGCCTGCCAGGCCGGGCTGCCGGTCGTCGTCTTCGACCGGGGTGTCAACACGAAGTGCCCGGTGACGTTCATCAACCCCATCGGCGGTTACGGGTTCGGCCACGTCGGCGCCGAGTTCGTCAGCCAGAAGATGAAGCCCGGCGGGAAGGTCCTCGCCCTGCGGATCCTGCCCGGCGTCGACGTCCTGGAGACCCGCTGGTCGGCGGCGAAGGTGGCGTTCGACAAGGCGAAGGTGGACGTCGTCGGCGTCGAGTTCACCGACGGCGACCCGGCGAAGACCAAGAAGATAGTCGACGACTACATCCAGCGGTACGGCACGATCGACGGCGTCTGGATGGACGCCGGAGCGGTCGCCGTCGCGGCGGTCGAGGCGTTCCAGGACGCGGGGAAGCCCGTGCCACCGATCAACGGCGAGGACCAGCTCGACTTCCTGAAGATCTGGAAGGACAAGAACCTCACCGCGATCGCGCCGACCTACCCGACCTACCAGTGGCGTACGCCGATCATCGCGGCGCTGCGGATCCTCGACGGCCAGCAGGTGTCCAACCCGTGGAAGCTGCCACAGCCGACCATCACGCAGGACAACCTGGACCGGTACCTCGATCCGGGCATGCCACCGCTGCACTACGCGATGTGCGGCTGCACCGACCTGCCCGGTTACCCGCAGCGCTGGAAGTAGATCCTGATGTACGCCATCGGCGTCAACCCCTGGGTGTGGGCCTCGCCAGTCGACGACAAGGCCCTGGCCGAGTTGATCCCGCGGATCGCCTCGATGGGCTTCGACGCGGTCGAACTGCCGATCGAGCAGCCCGGCGACTGGGACCCAATCCGTACCCGGGACCTGCTGGCGGCGCACGGCCTCGCCGCTGCCGGCGTCTGCGCGGTCACCCCGCCCGGCCGGGACCTGGTGGACGCCGCGCCGACGGTGGTCGAGTCGACCGTGGCGTACCTCATGGGATGCGTCGCGAGCGCGGCGGCCGTCGGCGCGCCGTGCGTCGGCGGCCCCGTGTACGCGTCCGTGGGCCGCACGTGGCGGATGTCGCCAACGGCTCGCGCGGCCTGCTACGCGGACTTCCGGCGCGCCCTGTCGCCGGTGGCCGAGCACGCCGGCGAGCAGGGCGTGAGCATCGGTGTCGAGGCGCTGAACCGCTACGAGACGAGTGTCGTCAACACGATGGAGCAGACCGTCGAGCTGATCGACGGTCTGCCCTCGAACGTCGGCATCATGATCGATACCTATCACATGAACATCGAGGAGGCCGACCCCTACGCGGCCCTCTCCGTCGCCGGCCGGCACATCAAGCACGTCCAGGTCAGCGGCACCAACCGCGGCGCTCCCGGCGCGGACCACTTCGACTGGCCCCGCTTCTTCACCGCCCTGGGGAACACCGGCTACCAGGGCGCGATCTGCATCGAGTCGTTCACGGCGGAGAACGAGACCATCGCGACCGCCGCGGCGATCTGGCGTCCGTTGGCCCCCTCGCAGGACCGTCTCGCCACGGACGGCCTGCGCTATCTCCGGGAGATCCTCGGATGACCGCCCCGACCCGCCACCCCCCGCGCTGGTCGAGGCCGTTCCGCCACCCGCACCCCGTTCTCACGGCAGGAGCACCGTCCCGTGTCCTCGTCTCTTTCGTCGCTGCGCCGGCTGCTGGCCGGCGCCGCCGCGACAGTGGTCACCGCCCTGGTCGCGGTGACCGCCTCGGCGTCCCCGGCCCTCGCGGCCACCACCACCCTCTACGCGTCTCCCTCCGGCACCGGCACCAGTTGTTCCGCCAGCCAACCGTGTTCGCTGAGCGCCGCCCAGACCGCGGTGCGGGCGCTCAACAGCGCGATGTCCGGTGACATCGTCGTGGAGTTGGCCAACGGCGCGTACCGGCTCTCGTCGCCGATGCGATTGACCGCGGCCGACTCGGGCAACAACGGCTATCAGGTGATCTGGCGGGCGGCCGCCGGCGCACGTCCGACGATCACCGGCGCCCGGGCGGTCAGCGGTTGGTCGCTCGTCGACTCCGGGAAGAACATCTGGCGTGCCAACGTCGGCGCCGGGCTCGACTCCCGCCAGCTCTACGTCAACGGGGCCGTCGCCACGCGGGCCCGAACCGCCGTGAACCGCTCCGACTTCACCTTCACCACGTCCGGCATGCGATTCAGCAACAGCGCGCTCAGCTACCTGAACAACCTCGGCAACCAGAACCGGGTCGAGGTGGAGAGCGTCGGCTCGTTCACCGACCGGTACTCGCCGGTGCAGAGCATCAGCGGAAACTTCCTGACGATGCAGCAGCCCGCGTGGAACAACAACACCTTCGGGTTCGACACCCTCTCCAGCCCGCACCGCGCCGGCCCCTTCTACCTGACCAACGCGTACGAGTTCCTGGACTCGGCGGGGGAGTGGTATCTGAACCCGGGTAACGGCCAGCTCAACTACATCCCGCTCGCCGGCCAGAACATGAGCACCGTGAGTGTGGAGTTGCCGCAGCTGCAGTCCCTCGTCAACATCGGGGGCACCTACGACGCCCCCGCGCACCACATCTCGTTCAGCGGCATCACCTTCACGGGCACCAGCTGGCTCGGCCCCAGCAGCAGCAACGGCTTCGCCGACCAGCAGACCGGCGCCCACATCACCGGCACCTGGTCTCGGCCGGCCGACGCGCTGACCTCCTGCCAGGCCGGCTGCCCCCAGTTCGAGGCCACCCGGCCCAACTGGAACCAGATGCCCGCCGCCGTGCAGGTCTCCGCGGCCAACACCATCACCTTCAGCGACTCCCAGTTCGTCAACCTCGGGCAGACCGCGATCGGCATCGGCAACGACGCCAACGCCCACGCCAGCGGTGTCGGCCTGGGCGCCAGCAACATCACCGTCACCCGCTCCGAGATCGCCCGCAACTCCGCCGGCGGCGTGGTGGTCGGCGGCGTGCGCGCCGACGCCCACCACCCCAGTGACCAGCGGATGGTCAACCGCAACATCACCATCAGCAACAACCGGGTGCACGATCTCGGCCTGGAGTACCGGGGCGTGGTCTCGATCCTGACCACCTACGTGAACACGGCGACGGTTTCGTACAACGAGGTCTACAACATGCCGTACACCGGCCTGTCGGTCGGCTACGGCTGGGGCGCCAACGACGCGGGCGGCAGCCAGCACTACGCGAACCGGGGCCTGTACAACTACCAGCCGCGCTACACCACGGCGACCACCGCGGCCAACAACCAGGTCATCGGCAACTACGTCCACGACGTCATGCAGCAGATGACCGACGGCGGGTGCATCTACACGCTGTCGGCGAACCCGGGTGGGACCGTCAACGAGAACTACTGCCTGCGGACCAACGGCTGGTTCGGGCTCTACTTCGACGAGGGCTCGCGTTACTACACCGCCCGCAACAACGTCTTCTCCTCCACCGGCACCTGGGCCACCGCGAACTACTGGTACGCGGAGAACATGGGCAACTTCACCGTCACCAACAACTGGTCGACCAACGGCAGCACGAACGTGACCAACGGCGACCGCGGCAACGTCGTCTCCGGCAACGTCACGGTCGCGGGCGGCAGTTGGCCGTCGGGCGCGCAGGCGGTGATGAACGCCGCCGGTGTCCAGAGCGGCGGCACCAACCCGCAGAACGTGCAGATCGTCGGCGTCCAGTCCGGCCGGTGCGCCGAGATCGGCGAATCCAGCACGACCAACGGCACGCAGGCCCAGATCTGGGACTGCGTCGGCACCGCCAACCAGCGGTGGACCTCCACCGCCGGTCGGCAGCTCATGGTGTACGGCACCAAGTGCCTGGACGCCTCCGGCCAGGGCACCACCAACGGCACCACGGTGGTGATCTGGGACTGCAACGGCCAGGCCAACCAGCAGTGGAACATCAACGCCAACGGCACCATCACGGGCGTGCAGTCGGGTCTGTGCCTGGACGCGAACGGCGCCGCGACGGCGAACGGCACGAAGCTCATCCTCTGGTCGTGCACCGGCGGCACCAACCAGCAGTGGCAGCTGCGGAGCTGACTCCGGACCCTCCCCGGACGGTCAGGGCTGGGTGGTGACGGGAACCGCCACCACCCAGCCCACCTTCGCTCCGTTCAGGCCCTGCACCCGGCCGGCCTGCGGTCGGCGGCCGAGATCATGCCCGGCTCCACCGCTGGTTCGTGTTGCCGTGGCAGGACCAGAGGATCACCGCCGTGCCGTTGGCCGTGCCGCCGTTGTTGACGTCGAGGCAGAGCGACGGGAAGCGCACGTTGCTGACCGTGCCGTTGCCGTTCAACGTCCACTGCTGGTTGGTGCCCCCGTTGCAGTCCCAGATCTGGACCCGGGTGCCGTTCGTCGCGGTGGTGGGGACGTCCAGGCACTTGCCGAGGATCCGCAGCGTCTGGCCGTTCTGGCTGATCTGCTGGTTGGGGTTGCCGTGGCAGTCCCAGATCAGCGTGCCGGTGCCGTTGGCGCTGTTGGAGTTGTCCAGGTCGAGGCATCGCCCGGCCGACTCGCTGCGGAGGCGGAACGTGGTGGGCGTCGGCGGGTCGGTGGTGCCGCCGCCGCTGACCCGGTACACCACGGTGCCGTGTGCCGGGACGCTCGCGGAGATGCCCCCGGTCGTCGTGGAGGTGGCGTTGGTCCACGCGTCCCGCAGCGTGAACGAGCTGCCGGTCTTGCCGATCGCCGCGGCGGTGGTGGAGATCGTCGTGGTGGAGCCACCCTGGTTGAACAGGGCGACGGCGACGTCACCGTTGGCCAGCCGCTTGGCCAGGATCCGCCGGGTGCCGTCGTTGAAGACCTGGACGGCCTGGAGACCGAGCGGGTCCTGGTTGATGGCGATCAGGTTCTGGTTCTTCAGGATCGTCAACGTCGCCGCGTTCGCCGAGCGCAGGTCGTTGCCCATCATGAGCGGCGCCGCCATGATCGACCACAGCGCGAAGTGGCTGCGCATCTCCGTGTCGTTCATCCCCCCGTTGCCGACCTCCAGCATGTCCGGGTCGTTGAACCCGCCCGGCGCGGCGTAGCCGGCCAGCGGCGCGGTGACGTTGACGATGTTCTGGATGCCCATCGGGTAACCGTTGGTCTGGCCGGTGTCCCACGCGTTGGTGATGTCCTCGGTGGTCCGCCAGAGGTTCGCCACGTCGCTCCAGTTGCGCTGCGGCCCGGTCTTCTCGTGGATGCTGTTCGGGTTGATGCTGTAGACGATCGGCCGTCCGGTGGCGGCGAGCGCGTCGCGCATGATGCCGAACCTCGCCACCTGGTCGTTGATGGTCCCGGTGGGGGAGCACCAGTCGTACTTCAGGTAGTCCACGCCCCAGGCGGCGAACTGCCGGGCGTCCTGGTACTCGTGCCCCAGGCTCCCGGTGGAGCCGGGAAAGGCGTCGAAGTACTGGGCGCAGGTCTGGCCCAGTGGACCCTGGTAGAGGCCGAACAGCAGGCCCCGCGCGTGCAGGTAGTCGCCGAGCGCCTTCATTCCGCTCGGGAACCGCTCCGGGTGGGCCTGCAGGTTGCCCTGCGCGTCCCGGTTGGGGTTGAACCAGCAGTCGTCGACGACGACGTACTTGTACCCGAGATCGCGCAGGCCGTTGTTCACGATCGAGTCGGCCATCTGGCGGATGAGGGTCTCGTTGATGGAGCAGCCGAACGTGTTCCAGGTGTTCCAGCCCATCGGCGGGGTGCGGGCGACGCCGTTGTTCAGCGCCTGCGCCGGTTGCGGGGTGACGAGGCCGCCGGCGAAGGCGGTCGCGACCCCCACCGCCAGGACGCCCAGGACGGCGGTCGTCCATCTCTTGCGTCTGTTCACGTGTTCCTCCTCGGAGAACTGCGGCCCGGCGTCGGTAGCCGGTGCCGTGACTGGTCGGAACGGCTGGGCCGTTGGCGGGTGTCGTTGTGCCCGTCCGTGCTGGCGGCAGGTTGTCGTGGGGAGGCCCGCCTGGCCACGTGCAGAGCCGAGGCGACGATGCTCTGGTCGCGTCGGTCGTCCCGCTGGTGCCAACCCGTCGGCTCCAGCCGTGGCTGCCGTCCAGCGATGACGGGACGATTGCAGGGATGTTATCGCTGACATTCACCTATGTAAATCAGAAACATGTGATGTCTCTGCTGGCGTGTGTGCTGCCGTGGTCAGGAGAGGCGGACGGCGCCATCGGCGCAGATCACGACCCGTGTGGTCGGGAACTCCGGGCCGGCGCGCCGCCGGCCGTGCGATGGGGCTGCGGCTCTGGGCCGAGTGTTACGCCTTGACTAACGGCTTGTTATCGCTCACAGTCGATGGATCGGAACGCTGGCCGTCGGCCCGCCGGACCGAAGACCAATCCCTTACGGGTCGTCCGGGCTGCGCCTCCTGGGCAGGGGTGCACCGACCTGTCGAACGATCACGTTGCGCTGCGGATCAGACCTGGTGGCGTCCGCCGCCCGATGACGGGTCCGCCCGACCAACTCCGGTTCGTGGTTGTCTCCCGAAGGAGGATCATGGTTTCCAATGGTGGTCCCACCTGGGCCGTGTCAGGGCGGCGCGGGTGGTTGTCCCGCGTCGCCGCGGCCGTGGTGGCGGTGCTGATCGGGGGCACCCTCGTCGCCGTGTCCCCGACTCCGGCGTCAGCGGCGACGGTGGACCCGAACGCCTGGTACGTGTTGGTGAACCGCAACAGCGGTAAGGCGTTGGACCTGTACAACATGGCCACGGCCGACGGGGCGCGGATCTCCCAGTGGTCGCGTAACGACGGCAACTGGCAGCAGTGGCAGTTCGTCGACTCCGGTGACGGCTACCACCGGTTGAGGTCGCGGCACTCGGGCAAGGTGCTCGACGTGTCCAACGCGTCGACGGCCAACGGTGCGGCAATCGTGCAGTGGGCCGATCACAACGGGAGCAACCAGCAGTTCCGGCTCGCCGACTCGACCGACGGGTACGTGCGGTTGATCAATCGAAACTCCAACAAGGCCATGGAGGTGCAGAACGCCTCGACCGCCGACGGGGGCAACGTCGTGCAGTACGACGACTTCAACGGCAACCACCAGCAGTGGCAACTGGTCCGGGTCGGCGACTCCGGCAACCCCGGCGGCACCTTCACCAACCCGGTCGTCTGGCAGGACTTCGCCGACGTCGACATCATCCGCGTCGGCGACGTCTACTACATGTCCGCCTCCACCATGCACTACTCGCCCGGCGCTCCCGTGCTGCGCTCGTGGGACCTGGTGAACTGGGAGTTCGCCGGCCACTCGGTGCCCCGGCTGGACTTCGGCACGAAATACGACATGGCCAACGGCGCCCAGGCGTACGTCGACGGCATCTGGGCCTCCACGCTGAACTACCGGCCGAGCAACCGCACCTTCTACTGGGCCGGCTGCATCGACTTCGCCCAGACGCACATCTACACCGCCTCCACCGTCGACGGCGCCTGGAGCCGGCACACCACCATCCCCAACTGCTACTACGACGCCGGGATGCTGATCGACGACAACGACACCATGTACGTCGCGTACGGCAACGGCACGATCAGCGTGGCGCAGTTGTCCGCCGACGGGCGGACGCAGGTCCGGGCCCAGCAGGTGTACCAGACGCCGTCGAGCATCGGCACCCTGGAGGGTGCCCGCTTCTACAAGCGCAACGGCGCCTACTACATCTGGCTCACCCGCCCGGCCAACGGCCAGTACGTCCTCAAGTCGACCAACGGCCCGTTCGGTCCGTACGAGCAGCGGCAGGTCCTGCTCAACATGCCGGGCCCGATCTCCGGCGGTGGGGTGCCCCACCAGGGCGGCCTGGTGCAGACCCAGACCGGTGCCTGGTACTACATGGCGTTCACCGACGCGTACCCGGGCGGGCGGATGCCGACGCTGGCGCCGATCAGCTGGACCAGCGACGGCTGGCCGCAGGTGCATACGGTCAACGGGAACTGGGGCGTCAACTACCCCAACCCGCTTCCGCTGCGTCCCGTCAGGCCGCTGACCGGCACCGACACCTTCGCCGGCACCACCCTCGGCCCGCAGTACGAGTGGAACCACAACCCGGACGACAGCCGCTGGTCGGTCAACAACGGGCTGCGTCTGCAGACCGCGACGGTGACCAACGACCTCTACCGGGCCCGCAACACGGTCACCCACCGGATCCAGGGTCCGACCTCGACGGGCACCATCGAGTTGGACTACTCGACGATGCGCGACGGCGACCGGGCCGGTCTCGCGATGTTGCGCGACACCTCGGCATGGATCGGCGTCAGGCGCGACAACGGCACCACGCGTGTCGTCATGACCAACGGTCTGACCATGGGCACCAATTGGAACACCGTCGGCACCGGGACGGAGATCGCCAGCGCCGCGGTGTCCGGCGGACGGATCTGGTTGCGGGCCAACGCCGACATCCGACCGGGGACGGGCCGCCAGGCGAGGTTCTCCTACAGCACCGACGGTGTCACCTTCGTCGCTCTCGGCAACGCCCTGACCCTCAACAACGCCTGGCAGTTCTTCATGGGATACCGGTTCGGCATCTTCAACTACGCCACCCAGGCGCTGGGCGGCGCGGTGACGGTGCGCCGGTTCACCCTCGCGACACCGTGACGTGGGTCGCGAGCCGAGTACGTAGGGGCACCACCGTGTGGTGACGGCACCTGCGCGGGGCGGGAGCGGAGCAGCAGCCGTACCGCTCCCACCCCGGGGCCTGCTGGCCGACGCCGACGGCCGCCGGGCCCAGCCACTCCCGCGCGGGCCGAGCGGTGATGGTCAGACAGCCCTCACAGAGAGGACGTGACGTGCAACGTTACGGCTGCGTGATCCGGCTCCGGCCGGACCATCGAGACACGTACCTGCGGCTCCACGCCGCCGTCTGGCCCGCCGTCGAGCAGACGCTGCGCCGGGCGAACATCCGCAACTTCACCATCTTCCTCCACGACGACCTGCTGTTCGGCTACTACGAGTACGTCGGTGCGGACCACGCCGCCGACCAGCGCCGGATCGCCGACGACCCGGAGACGAGGGCGTGGTGGAAGCTGACCGACCCGTGTCAGGAGTCGCTCGCCGAACCCGGGTCGGGGGACTGGTGGGTGCCGATGCAGGAGGTCTGGCACCTGGGCGAGGCGTCGTGATCGACCAATGTCTATCTTTTTGGAGGATCGATGTCAGACCTGACCCGACGGCAGGCCCTCAGGATGGGCGCCGCCGGCGCGAGCGGCGCCCTGCTGCCGCTGCCCTGGACCGCGGTCGCCCGGGGTGACTCGGCAGCACCACCGCAGGTGCTCGCCGCCGGCGACCTCGCGCTCTGGTACGACGAGGCCGCCGGCACCGACTGGCTCCGCGCGCTACCGATCGGAAACGGTCGGCTCGGCGCGATGGTGTTCGGCAACGTCGACACGGAGCGACTACAGCTCAACGAGGACACGGTCTGGGCCGGCGGACCGCACGATCCCAGTAACAGCAGAGGTGCGGGCGCCCTGGCGGAGATCCGGCGGTTGGTCTTCGCGAACCAGTGGACCCAGGCGCAGGACCTGATCAACCAGAACATGCTCGGCAATCCTGTCGGACAGCTGGCCTACCAGACCGTCGGCAACCTCCGGCTGACCTTCCCCACCTCGGGCGGCGCATCGCAGTACGACCGGCAGTTGGACCTGACCACCGCGACCACCTCGGTGACGTACGTGATGAACGGTGTCCGCTACCAACGTGAGGTGTTCGCCAGCGCGCCGGACCAGGTCATCGCGATGCGGCTGACCGCCGACCGCACCGGCTCGATCAGCTTCACCGCCACGTTCGACAGTCCGCAACGAGCGTCCCTCTCGAGCCCGGACGGCACCACCATCTCCCTCGACGGCATATCCGGCAACCAGGAGGGCGTCACCGGCGCGGTCCGCTTCCTCGCGTTGGCCAACGCCACCGTCAGTGGCGGCACGGTGTCCAGCTCCGGCGGCACCCTGCGGGTCACCAACGCCACCAGCGTGACCCTGTTGGTGTCCATCGGCTCCAGCTACGTCAACTACCGCAACGTCGGCGGCGACTACCAGGGCATCGCCCGGCGACACCTCACCGCCGCCCGTGCCAGCAGCTACGACCAGCTGCGCAGCCGGCACGTGGCCGACTACCAGGCACTGTTCGGCCGGGTCAGCCTCGACCTGGGTCGCACCTCCGCCGCCGACCAGCCAACCGACGTCCGGATCGCCCAGCACAACACCGTCAACGACCCGCAGTTCTCCGCGCTGCTGTTCCAGTACGGCCGCTACCTGCTGATCTCGTCCTCACGGCCCGGCACCCAGCCGGCCAACCTGCAGGGCATCTGGAACGACTCGCTGACCCCGGCGTGGGACTCGAAGTACACGATCAACGCCAACCTGCCGATGAACTACTGGCTGGCCAACACGACGAACCTGCCGGAGTGCCACGCTCCGGTGTTCGACATGATCAAGGACCTCGCCGTTGCCGGCACCCGCACCGCCCAGGTGCAGTACGGCGCCGCTGGTGGCTGGGTCACCCATCACAACACCGACGCGTGGCGAGCCACTTCGGTGGTGGACGGCGCGTTCTGGGGCATGTGGCAGACCGGTGGCGCCTGGCTGGCCACGATGATCTGGGACCACTACCTGTTCAACGGCGACCTCGAGTTCCTGCGGGCCAACTATCCCGCGATGAGGGGCGCCGCACAGTTCTTCCTCAACACCCTGGTGACCGAGCCGACCCTCGGCTACCTGGTGACCAACCCATCCAACTCGCCGGAGATCGCCCACCACGCGGACGCCAGCGTGTGCGCCGGCCCCACGATGGACAACCAGATCCTGCGGGACCTCTTCGACGGCTGCGCCCGAGCGAGCGAGATCCTCGACGTGGACGCGACCTTCCGAGCTCAGGTCCGGGCCACCCGGAACCGGCTCGCGCCCACGAAAATCGGCTCCCGGGGCAACATCCAGGAGTGGCTGCACGACTGGGTGGAGACCGAGCGGACCCACCGGCACATCTCACACCTGTACGGGCTGGCCCCCAGCAACCAGATCACCAAGCGCGGCACCCCGCAGCTGTTCGAGGCCGCGCGGCGGACGCTGGAGCTGCGCGGCGACGACGGCACGGGCTGGTCGTTGGCCTGGAAAATCAACTTCTGGGCCGGGATGGAGGAGGGCAAGCGGGCACACGACCTGATCCGCTACCTCGCCACACCCGCCCGGCTCGCGCCCAACATGTTCGACCTGCACCCGCCGTTCCAGATCGACGGCAACTTCGGCGCCACCGCCGGCATCGCGGAGATGCTGCTCCAGAGCCACACGGGCGAGCTGCACATCCTGCCCGCGCTGCCGGCCGCTGCCTGGCCCAGCGGACGGGTGAGCGGCCTGAAGGCCCGGGGTGGGCACACCGTCGGCATCGCGTGGAGCAGCGGACAGGCCAGCGAGGTCCTCATCCGGACGGACCGCGCCGGTACGGTCCGCCTGCGCGGCCGGCTCTTCGCCGGCACCTACGCCGTGGTCGACACCGCCGACGGTACGGCAGCGCGGACCACCCGGATCGAGACCGACCTCATCGAGCTCACCGTGCAGGCCGGGCGCACCTACCGGGCGACCAGTTCGGGCACCAGCGCGCCGACGCTGGAGCAGAGTTTCAGCAACGCCGGTATCTCCAACGACACCAACACCGACGCCGGAAACGTCGACGGCAACGGGGCTTCGCTCTCCGCGCAGGCCCTGGCGCAGGCCGGCGTCACCCCGGGCAGCACGGTGAGCCGAAACGGAGTCACCTTCCGCTGGCCGAACGTCAGCCCCGGCACCGCCGACAACGCCATCGCCTCGGGACAGTCGATCAGCCTGACCGGCACCGGCCGTACCCTCGGTTTCCTCGCCACCGGCACCTACGGCGCCGTGTCGGGGAGCGCCGCGGTGGTCTACGCGGACGGCACCCGCCAGACGTTCACACTCAGCACGCCGGACTGGTACGGCGGACCACATCCCGGCGGCACCGCCGCCATCGTGACCGCGTACCAGAACCGGCCCGGCAACCAGCGGGTCACGACCGCGGCCTGCGTCTACTACGTGGGTGTGGCACTGCAGAACAAGCAGGTGGTACGCGTCGAGTTGCCCAACATCAGCGACCGCCCGGCGTCCGGCGTACCAACCCTGCACATCTTCGCCATCGCGATTGGCGCCTGACCACGTCGCGGCCCGCCAGAGCGAAGCGGACCTCGGCCCCTCGACCTCCTGGTCCTGCGCGAACTCGTTAATGCCTTGTTGTCCCGCCGGGCGGTCTCTACCGTCTGGTGATGCGTTCGCGACTGCTGGCACTGACCTTCGAGGCGCAGGACCCGGCTCGTGCGGCGCAGTTCTGGGCCGCTCTCCTCGGCCGGGAGGTGGTCGAGGATGCCGCCGGTGCGCTTCTGCCGGGCGAGGACGCACAGCTCGCCCTTCGGTTCGTTCCGGGCCGCGCGGGCCAACTCGGAGCGAACCGCATGCACCTGCACCTGACCAGCACCGATCTTGACGATCAGCAGCACACGGTGGCGACGGCGCTGGAACTTGGTGGCCGCCACCTCGATGTCGGGCAGCGCCCCGAGGACGAGCACGTCGTCCTGGCCGACCCCGCGGGCTACGAGTTCTGCGTGATCGAGCCCGGCAACGCCTACCTCGCCGGGTGCGGCTTCCTCGGTGAGCTCACCTGCGACGGCACCCGGGAGGTCGGCCTGTTCTGGAGCAAGGTGCTGGGCTGGCCGTTGGTGTGGGACCAGGACGAGGAGACCGCGATCCAGTCACCGCGCGGCGGCACGAAGGTCGCGTGGGCAGGCCCACCCGTGGCCCCGAAGAGGGAGCCGAACCGGCAACGCTTCGAGCTCATCCCGGCCGCTGGTGACCGGCAGGCGGCGGTGGACGGGCTGATCTCCCTCGGGGCCACTCGCCTCGATATCGGTGAGAACGGCGCAGTCGTGCTGGCAGACCCGGACGGCAACGAGTTCCGCGTCAGGTGAGTCGGGCGGGCAGAGGTGACCTCGTTTCCCGCCGTATGCCGTCCGTCGAATGGCAAGGTGATGTCCATGGACAGGAAGCACGTCACCGATTGGCTCGCCGGTTACGAGCAGGCGTGGCGGACGCCGGGCACGGACGGGCTGGTCACGCTCTTCACCGAGGACGCGAGCTACCAGCAGGGGCCGTACTGGACGCCCGTCGTCGGCCTGCCGGCCATCGCCCGGATGTGGGAGGCGCAGCGCAAGGGTCCCGACGAGGTGTTCCAGATGAGCAGGGAGATCGTCGCGGTCGAGGGCGACACCGCGGTGGTCCGCCTGGAGGTCCGCTACGGCGACCCGGTCGAGCAGGAGTACCGCGACCTGTGGATCATGCGCTTCGCCGACGACGGACGTTGTCGGTCGTTCGAGGAGTGGCCGTTCTGGCCGGGACAGCAGCCGGCCAACCCTCCGGACGGATCGTGACCTGAGGAGTTCGCCAGCGATGTAGCTCATTCCTCCATCCCGCCGAACTTCGGCGTTGACGCAACCTGACGGTCGTCCGGACCCGTCGAGCTTGCGGAGGAGGGAGCCTGATGGTTGATGCCGAGGGTGAGTTCGTCGAGTACGTCTCCGCGCGACTGCCGAGCCTGCATCGGACCGCGTTCCTGATGTGCGGCGACGCCCACCTGGCCGACGACGTCGTGCAGCAGACGATCACGGCGTTGTACGTGAACTGGCGCCGGGTCAGTCGGGCCGACAACGTCGACGCGTACGTGCACCGGATGCTGGTCCACAAACTCGTCGACGAGAAGCGGTTGAGCTGGGCGAAGGTCCGGCTGCTGGGGTCGGTGCCGGTGCCGGAGCGCCCGCCGGTCACGCCGCACGACGAGCTGGCCGAGCGGGACAGCCTGGTCGCCGCTCTCGCCCACCTGCCCCGCGGCCAACGCACCGTACTGGTCCTGCGGTTCCTGTGCGACCTGTCGCTGGCCGACACGGCCGCCGCGATGGGCTGCTCCGAAGGCAACGTGAAGTCGCAGACGGCTCGGGCGCTGGTGGCGGTCCGCCAGGTGCTCGACGTCACCGAGATGTCCGGGAGGAACCCGAGATGACCACGTTGGACGACCAGCGGATCGCCGCACTGATGCAGTCGGCGTCGGTTCCCGAGCCGAGGGTCGATGTTGGCCGGGCGGTCCGCGACGGCCGGCGTCGCCGACAGCGCCGCCGCGTCGGCGGGATCGCCGCGGTGACGGTGATGGCCGGGCTCGGCGTCGTGGGCGCCGCCCAGCTCGGCGGGGCGGCCACCCGGCCGGCTCCGGTCCCGCCGGCCCTCGCGGCGTCACCGCACGGGACCGTGTCGACCGCCCCGCCCTCGCCGGTCACCTGCCAGGCGTCGTGGTTGCCGCAGCCGATCAGCGGCCCGGTCGCGGTGGCGAACGCCGTCGACCCCACCGGGCGGTACATCGTCGGCGACATCGGCACCGGGCAGGAGGACGGGCGGGTCGTGTTGTGGACCGACGGCCGGGCGGGTGTACTGCCTGCCACCGCGCGGCACGCGGCCGCGGTCAACGCTGGCGGCATCGTGGTCGGCACCAACGGCGACGGTACCGGCTGGGTCTACCGGGACGGGAAACTGCGTTCCCTGGCCACCCCGCGCGGCTACCAGGCGGTTCTCGTGCACGCGATCAACGGCCGGGGCGACATCGCCGGCACCGCCAGGGGAGCGGGCGACTCGCACCACGCCGTGCTGTGGTCGGCGAACCGCCCGCAGGAGTACCGGCTGGTCGGCCAGCCGGGATCCGCCGCGACCGGGATCACCGAGGACGGCACAATCGTCGGCACGACGGGCCAGTTGCCCTACCGGTGGACGCCGCAGGGCGCCGGGGCGGCGCTGGCGGTGCCCGACGGCTACCCGCGCGCCTCGGTCGACTCGGCGCACGGCGACTGGGCGATCGGCATGGTTCCCGGCGCCCAGCAGGGCGGGTCCGTGCAGATGCTGCCGGTGCGGTGGAATCTCACGACCGGTGCGGTGAGCCTGCTGCCATTTCCGGGTGCGACCGGGATCGCCGGCAACGGCGACCTGCTGGTCGGCGACGGTGCGCCGCTGGTCGTCGCCCCGGATGGCACGTCCCGCCGGTTGCCGGGCCGCTCCGAGGTCCGGGCGACCGAGGCCGGCACGTACACGGCCAACGGGATCAGCGACGACGGTCTGACCGTGGTCGGTGCCGTCTACGAGAACCAGGTGTACCGGCCGCTGGTGTGGCACTGCCGCCGCTGAAGGTCGCGCGCCCGATCCCCGGGTTTCGGCACGACCCCGCGTATCGGCGGCAGGCCCCTGAGCGCCGGGCACCAGGCCGGCTTCGAGACCGCCGGCAGCTCGGCGCTCAGCCCTCCCGGCGGGGCCCGGGATCCCGACGGTACGCGGGGCGAAGCTTCGCGCTGGCGAAGGCCGCCTTCACGGCGGCGGAGAGCGCGGCGATGTCGTACGCGCCGTGGTGACGCCGGCCGTTGATGAAGAAGGTCGGGGTGCCGGTGACGCCGCTGAGGTCGGCCGAGTCGACGTCCTCGGCGATCCGCTCGGCGCCCTCGCGCTCGGCGAGGCGCTCCCGGAACCGCTCCAGATCCAGGCCGAGCTGTTCGGCGTAGCCGAGCACATCGGCGGGACTGAGCGCGTCCTGGTGGTCGAGCAGCAGGTCGTGCATCTCCCAGAACGCGCCCTGCTCGCCCGCCGCCTCGGCGACCTCGGCGGCGAGTTGGGCGTGCGGGTGGACGTCGGTGAGAGGCAGGTGCCGCCACACGTACCGGATGTTGGCGAAGTCGGTCAGCAGCTCCCGGACCACCGGCTCGGCCTGCCCGCAGTAGGGGCACTCGAAGTCCCCGTACTCCACGACCGTCACCGGAGCTTCGGGCGGTCCGCGCATGTGGTCGCGCTCAGGATCGACCGGAACCATCAGGTCGATGATCCCTTCGGCGGCGCCCAGCAGCGCACGGGCACGCCGTGCCGCCGGCAGTCGGGCGGCGTGGCGGAACACCAGCCAGGTGATGACGGCCGAGGCGACCGTCGCGACGAGGATGCCGAGCTTCGTCTCCTCCAGGGCCGGGCCGTGCAGCGCATGGGTGGCGATCAGGAGGGCGACGGTGAACCCGATGCCGGAGATCGTGCCCACCCCTGCGACGGCGACCCAGCCGACCGGTGGCCGGAGCCGGTTGTGGCTGAACCGTGCCACCAGCCACGAGGTGGCCACGATCCCGAGCGGCTTGCCGATGACGTACGCCACCACGACGCCCAGCGTGACCGGGGAGGTCACGGCCCTGGCCAGGAGTTCGCCGTCGATCACGATCCCGACGTTCGCCAGCGCGAAGAGCGGCACGATCACGTAGCTCGCCCACGGGTGGTAGAGGTTCTGCAACCGGTCGTTCGGCGACAGCGTCGAGGCGAGCCCGACCCGGGCCGAACGGGCGAGCTGCGGGGTGGGCTGTTCCCGGAAGAGGCGGAACAGGTCGCTCGCCCGCTGTAGTTCGGTGCGGCCGGGGGCGTAAGCGTAGGTGAGCAGCCCCATCACCAGACCCACCACGATCGGGTCGACACCGGACTCCGAGACGGCGAGCCAGGCCGCCACCCCCAGCAGCGCGTAGATCGGCCCGTACCGCACGCCCCACGCCCTGACGAGCAGGACGACGGCGAAGATTCCCGCCGCGACGAGCAGCGCCGGCGGCGAGGGATGCTCCGGGTAGGCGATGGCCAGCACCGCGATCGCGACCAGGTCGTCGATGACGGAGACCGTGAGCAGGAAACCTCGCAACCGGTCCGAGAACCGTGGCCCGAAGACGGCCAGGGCGCCGAGCGCGAGTGCGGTGTCCGTGGCCATCACCGCGCCCCAGCCCGCGGCGGTGGTCTGACCGGCGTTGAACGCGAGGTAGATCGCGATCGGCAGGAGGATGCCGCCGAGCCCCGCCAACGTCGGCAACGTCAGCCGACGTCGGTCCCGCAGCTCTCCGATGTCGAAGTCGCGGCGCAGCTCCAGCCCGGCGACCAGGAAGAAGAACGTCATGAGGCCGCTGTTGACCCAGGTACGCAGGTCATGTGTCACGCGCCAGTCGCCGAGCTGGACGGAGAGGGAGGTGCCCCAGAGCGACTCGTACGACAGTACGTGGAGGTTCGCCCAGACGAGCGCGACCACCGCGGCGGCCAGCACCACCCGTGCGCTGCCGGTCTCGGTGTGCAGGAACGAGCGCCGCTGGGCGTTGAACCGGCCAACCCAGGTGGTCCGGCCGGACCACCCTCGGTGGGGGTTGTCACTCGTCACGTGGTCGATTCTTCTCGATCCGCTCGTGACCTGACTCAGAATTCACGAGATCGATCCCGCCGCAGAGGACGGCAGGGGGCCGGGGCCAACAGGGGGACTTTCATTCAGGAACTTAAAAGTTCCGTTCGATAAATGTGAAGTGATAGCGTCTGCGATCAATCTTTTGCGTTCCGAGACCGTTCTGGCCGGTCCAGAGGGGAGTCCGCGTCTCCCACCTCGGCCAGGACCCGCACCCATCGGGAGGAACCATGACCGCACCGAATCGATGGCGCCGACGCCATCGCGTCGGGTTCGTGGCCGCAGGTGCCGCTCTGGCGACCCTGCTCGCCACGGTCCTCGTCAGTCCAGCCGGGGCCGCACCCGTCACCGCCGACGTCCCGCCGCAGGAACCCGGCGTCACCCTGCGTTCGTACGACATGGGCGCCCCACTGTCGGCGTTGTGCACCCTAAAGCCGGCACAGACGCCGAACGTCGACAAGCTGATGCCGCAGGTCAACTGGACCACCACGGACGAGTTCGGCCTGTCCGACCGGTTCATCACCCACGTCACCGCCAACCTCGCCGTGCCCACCGACGGCGACCACACGTTCCGCCTCGTCAGCGACGACGGGTCCCGGCTCACGATCGGCGACCACCTCGTCGTCGACCATGACGGCCTGCACGGTGAGACCGCCAAGGAAGGGTCGGTCACCCTGACCGCCGGCCTGCACCCGTTGTTCGTCGAGTTCTTCGACAACGGCGGCGGCCAGGTGCTGCGGCTCGAGTGGCGGCCGCCGGGCGCCGACAGCTTCGAACTCGTGCCGCCCTCCGCGCTGAGCACCGATGCCGGCGTCGTACGCGTCACCGCCCCGGGCTGGAAGTACTGCGAGGGAGCAACCGACTCTGCCGGCGACGGCCTGCCGCTCGACCGGGTGCATCCCGGGTACGCCCTCACCGATCTGCGTCCCGAGGGGTTCCAACCGCAGGTCACCGGTATGGCCTTCAGGCCCGACGGCGACCTGGTGATCACCACCTGGGGCGGCACCGACAACGCGACCGGCGAGGTCTACGTGGTCGAGGGCGCCACCGGCCAGACCTCACCCGACCGGGTGACCTACCGCAAGTTCGCCGAAGGCCTGCGTGAGCCGCAGGGTGTGGCCGTGGTCGACGGCACCGTCTACGTCAGCCAGAAGCACGAGCTGACCGCACTGCGCGACACCGACGGCGACGGCGACGCGGACGACCGCCGGACGGTGGCGACCTGGCCGTGGGGCCAGAACTTCCACGAGTTCGCGTTCGGTCTGCTCTACCGGGACGGGTACTTCCACCTCAACCTCTCCGTGGCGATCGACCTGGGCGGGGCCACCACCGTGCCCCAGCCCGCGCCGAACCGCGGAACCTCGATCAAGGTGAACGCCAGGACCGGCGAGATCACCTACGTCGCCGGAGGCCTGCGCACCCCCAACGGGATCGGGTGGGGCCCGGGCGGCGAGGTCCTCGTCACCGACAACCAGGGCGGTTGGCTGCCCGCGTCCAAGCTGGTCCAGATCCAGCAGGGGGCGTTCTACAACCACTACACGACGCCCGCTGGTCCGTTCGACGACAAGCCGGTCACGCGTCCCATCGTCTGGCTTCCGCAGAACGAGATCGGCAACTCGCCCTCCACTCCAGTGCTGCTGAGGCAGGGGCCGTACGCGGGGCAACTGGTGGTCGGTGACGTGACCTACGGTGGCCTCCAGCGCGTCTTCCTGGAGAAGATCGAGGGGCAGTACCAGGGTGCCGTGTTCCGGCACACGCAGGGCCTGGAGGCCGGTATCAACGAGGTCGCCCTCGGCCCCGACGGCGCGCTCTACGTGGGCGGTCTCGGCGCCGGCGGCAACTGGGGCCAGGAGGGCAAGCTCAGCTACGGCCTGCAGAAGCTCACGCCCAACGGCACCTCGGCGTTCGAGGTCAAGCGGATGCGTGCGTCGCATGTCGGGTTCGAGCTGGAGTACACCATGCCCCTGTCGGCCGGGACCGCCGAGAAGCTCGCCGACGCGTACCAGGTGACGCAGTGGCGCTACGGTGCGACGAGCCAGTACGGCGGTCCCAAGCTCGACCTGGAGACTCTCGACGTGGCCAAGGCCGAACTGTCAGCGGACGGCCGTACCGTGAAGCTCAGGATCCCTGGGCTGAAGGAGAACCGCGTGGTGCACGTGCGCTCCCCGCGCCCGTTCACGTCGGCCGGCGGCGAGGAGCTGTGGAACACTGAGGCCTGGTACACGCTCAACGAGATCCCGGGACGCGTGGTGCAGCCGCAGACCTTCTTCGAGGCCGAGGAGGGCCGCACGGCCGGCGTCGGGATGGCCACCGACCACGCCGCGTACTCGGGGGCCGGATTCGCCGCCGGATTCGCTCAGGACGGCGCGTCGACCAGGATCTCCGTCGACGTCCGCGAGGCCGGGACGTACGACCTGGCGATGCGCTACGGCAACGGCCCGAATCCCTACTCGGGCGAGAAGCAGCTGAGCCTGTACGTCAACGGTGAACGGGTCGAGCAGACCGTCTTCCCCTCCACGGTGACCTGGAAGGAATGGGGCACCGTCACCACCACGGCGAGATTGAACAAGGGTCGCAATGTCGTCGAGTACCGCAAGGAGGCCGCGGACTCCGGGCACGTGAACCTGGACGTGCTCGCCGTCCGGCCGCACGGCAAGCGGATCACGCTGTTCAACGGTGACGGGCTCACCGAGTGGCAGCACAGCGACGGGCGCGAGCCGGAGTGGGCGGTCGCCGACGGCGCCATGACGGTGCGCGGCGGGGACCTGCGCACGGTCCAGGCCTTCGGCGACTTCCGGCTGCACGTGGAGTTCAACCTGCCGTTGTACCCGACGGACGTGACCGGCCAGGCGCGCGCCAACAGTGGGGTGTACCTGCAGGACCGCTACGAGATCCAGGTGCTGGACTCCTTCGGCATCGACCCGCCGCAGACCAACGACGCCGCGGCCATCTACACCCAGAAGGCCCCGGACGTGAACGCGGCGTTGCCACCGCAGACCTGGCAGACGTACGACATCGCCTACCGGCAGGCCCGCTACGACGCGTCCGGGAACAAGGTCGAGAACCCCCGCGTCACCGTGGTGTGGAACGGCGTCACGGTGCACGACGACGTCGAGATCCTCGGCCCGACCGGCGGCAGCCGGCCCGAGGGCCCGGCGACGGGTGCCATTCGACTGCAGGACCACGGCAATCCGGTCCAGTACCGCAACATCTGGATCGAGCCGCTGAACCAGTAGTCGCCCAGGTCGGGGCTTACACGATCATCGCCTCGTCAGTGCGGTCCGACCGCACTGACGAGGCGATGGTCAGTGGAGGGGCTACTTCTCGACGATCGTGATGGTCGCCGTGCGGTAGTTGTTGCGCCGGTCGTTCTTCGTCGGGTCGTAGTTCTTCTCGATGTTGCCGGCGCTGTCGACGGAGAACCAGCGGAACGTCGTGGTCTCGGTCACGTGGAACACCTGCCCCGGCTCACGGAACTCGGTCGCCGCATAGCGTGGCGACTCGAGTGTGGGCCGGCTGCCGTCCGTCGTGTAGTAGATGGTGGCCGGCTCGTTCGTCTCGAAGCGCACGTCGACGGGCCCGCGGTACCTCCCGCCGCCGGGGATGAGCCGGGACGTCGGGTCCTTCTTGTCCCTGCCCCAGTCCGCCGCGACCCGGAACATCTCCATGATCCCGTTGGCGTACTCCATCGTCTCGGCGTGGCCGCTGACGAGCTCCGGATTTCCCGCCCATTCTGGCTGGAACGAACCGCCCTGCCAGTCGCCCGTGGCCGGGTTGTAGACGGAGCCGCCGACCTCCCAGCCGAAGGCGTAGATCCCGTAGGTGTGGTACAGGTCCTCGCGCACGTTGCCCGCGGAGGAGTAGAGGACGTCGGACGAGCCGCCGACGTTCTCCGGCGTGACGACGGTTTCCCGGTGCGCCTTGACCTGCGACAGGATCCTGGCGGCGGACTGCCAGTAGAACGCCTCGTCACCCAGCGGCGGGCGCGGCGTGGTGATCCGCCCGTCCGCGATGTAGGCGCCGGGCTGCCAGAACAACTGACCGCCGTTGGAGTGCACCGACATCATGAACTTGATGTTCGGGTACTTCTCGACCAGCCAGATGATGTTCTTCGACTCGGGCTCGGACAGCTCCTCCGGCCCCTGGTAGGTGCCGCTGACGCAGTTGGTCGACCCTCCCGCGTAGCCGTCGTGGCCCGACCCCACCCGGTAGTTCCGGTTCAGGTCGACACCCCAGGAGTTCCGCTGCGCCGGATCGGCGGTCGCGTCCGGGCAGTGGTTCGTCATGTTCTTACGCTGCGAGGCGAAGTTGTAGAAGCTGTAGTTCGCCCCGTCGGGGTTGTTGGAGAGGATGAAGAAGACGTCGGTGTTGTCGACGATCTTCTTCGTCTCCCGGTCGGACCGGTAGTTGTGCACCAGACGCTCGGCCGACTCCAGGCTGGTCGTCGCCGGCACCCACTCGCGGGCGTGGTCCTGCGCCTGGATGAGCACGCCCGGCTTCTTGCCGTCGCGGTGCTTGCCGATCCGCAGGACCGGGATCGTGACCGGGCCGCGCGGCACCTCGCCCTCCGGTGCGCCGGCGCGCTTCTGGTCGAGGAAGTCGGTCAGCGCGACCGCGCCGGCCGTCGGCGCGACCACGCCGCTGCCGGTGTTGATCCGGTACAGGTGCGCCCGGCCGATGAGGCCCTGGGACCGGGTCCGCAGTGCCTCCGCCACCTCGGTAGCCGTACTCGCCGGCCCACCGGAGGCGTCCTTCGCGAGCAGGACGCGGACCGCCGTGCCCGCGACCTCCACCGCGAGCGGGAGGTTCGCCCCCGGCCGTTCCACGAACTCGACCGTGACGTCGTTGCCACCCTCGTGGCCCCACGCCGCCGAGCTCACGACGACCGCCGCCTGCCCCGTACCGCCGATCGTGGCCTGCGCCTTGCGCTGGTAGCCGTTGGTCTGGTTCGGCAGGTAGACGATCTCGGCGATGTCCGGGTACTGGCGGGCGATCTCCTTGGCTCGGCTGTAGAGCTGCTGCGGGTGCTTGTAGCCGTCCACGAAGTCCGACTTGTAGGACGGGTTCGCCGTCAGCGGCGGCGGGGCGTCCTCGAGCCAGTTGGAGACGACGCCGGTGGCGACGCCGCCGGTGGAGCTCGTCACCTGGATCTTGTTGGGTCGTGCGTCGAGCTTGAACAGGTTCCGGTGGAACATGTACTGCCCGGAGTCGACGAACCGGCTCATCGTCCGGGCGAAGCCGAACGGCGTACCCTTGCCCGAGTCGTTCTCGAGCTGCATCCCGACGACCGGGTCCGCCTGCTGCCCCTCGGTGGTCCGCGCCTCGACGTAGAGGAAGCCCTGGCCCTTGGTGGTGAACCAGTCGGCGCGGGCGATCCGCACCGTCGCCTCGTGGCTCAACGGCTGGACCGTCCGGGCGGCGACGCCGATGCCGCCGTCGGCCTGGTCACTCCAGGCGAAGCCCTCGTCATCGCCGAGCACGTCGACACCCATCGCCCTGAGCTCGGCGACCTGCTCGGCGGTGACCACCGCCTCACCTTCGATGCCGGTCGGCACGCGCTTGAGGCCGTGCTCGAGGTCGAAGCCGGCGGCGACCACCTTGTCCAGCATGTCGGCACCGGTCAGCTTGATGTGTACGAGGCGTACCGACTCTCGATCCTCGACCTGGGATCGGCCGGCGGTGGCCGCCGATTCCGTGGGATCCGCGCCCGCGGGCCCGGTCGCCACGAGGATGCTACCCACCAGGGCGGGCAGCGCGAGAAGCGCGATGCGTCGTTGTATGCGCCGCATTCCCCCTCCTTCTACTCACGACGGATGATTGGGGTGGTGACAGGCTCCCGTGCGCGTCGCCCCCACTGAGGACAGCCCTGCCGAACGCGCGGTGAGCCCGGGTACGACGACGGCTGCCGTCGCGAGAAGGAACGAAAGGGCGTGAGCGGGCCGGGTCCGGTGAGCGTATGTGCGTCTGCGGCGTCAGTGGTTCGCGTCGATCGAATTTGAGCATTCCTTGAGGCACCGTCCGACCGGGCCGCGCTACGGCGTCACTCGCCGACGGGGGCGTCCCGGATGGCGAGTGCGGCCTGGACGAGCGCGGCGTGGGTCAACGTCTGGGGGTAGTTGCCGAACTGTGCGCCGGTCGCGGGGTCCAGCTCTTCGGCGTAGAGGCCGAGTGGGCTGGCGTAACCCAACATGATCTGGAACATCTCGACCGCCTCGGCGCGGCGACCGGTGCGGGCGAGCGCTTGGACCAGCCAGAACGAGCAGGGCAGGAACGCGCCCTCGGTCCCCGGGAGGCCGTCCCGACCCGGCGGATAGCGGTAGAGCAGCGGACCTCCGGCGGAGAGCCGGTCCCGAACGGCGTCGATGGTGCCGTGCACCCGGGGCGACTCCACGCTGTCCATGTCCAGCAGCGGCAGGACGAGCAGGGCCGCGTCCAGGTCCGCCGAGCCGTAGGTGCGGACGTAGCTGGACGTCGTCGAGTCGAAGCCGGACGTCCGGACCTCGGCGGCGATGGCATCTCGTGCTTCCAGCCAGCGTCGACGTCGCCGACGTGACAGGGGGTGCGTGTCGGCGATGCGCAGGGCCCGGTCCAGAGCGAGCCAGGCCATGAGTTTCGAATGTACGTGCTGCGCCGGTTGGCGGACCTCCCAGATGCCGGCGTCGGGTTCCCGCCAGCAACGCGTGACCACGTCGGCGAAGCCGCGCACCGCCCGCCACGTCTCGGAGTAGAGGGGCTGCCCCGCCTGCACGAACGCCCAGGCGGCGTCGACCAGCCAGCCGTAGCCGTCGAGCTGGTGTTGGCCGGCGGCAGCGTTGCCGATCCGCACCGGGACGCTGCCGAGATAGCCGGGCCAGCCGGGCAGCTCCCGTTCTGCCGGTACGTGGCGGCCGTGCAGGGTGAGCAGCGCCGGCAGGCGTGGCCGTTGCAGCCGACTGGCGTGCAGCAGCCAGGCCAGGAAGCCGCGGGCCTCGTCGGGTTTGCCGACGCTGAGGAACGCACTGACGCCGATGCTGGCGTCACGCGGCCAGACGTAGCGGTAGTCCCAGTTCCGTACCCCGCCGGGATCTTCGGGCAGCGACGTCGTGGGCGCGGCCACCGGGGCGCGCGACGGCGAGTAGGTCAGCAGCCGCAGGGTCAGCAGGCTTCGTACGACGTGGTCCCGGAAGGGCAGTGACCCGTCGATGTCGGCGGTCCAGACCCGCCAACGTTCCTCGTCCTCGTTGAGCAGATCCCAGGCCCATGCTGGATCGACGCGGATCAGCGGTTCGCGGTAGGCGACGGCCAGCACGAGGGTGACCGGTCGGCCCGGCCTGACGCTGATCTGGGCGGGCCGCCCTGGTTCGACGGTGACATCAGGCGTGCTGTTCAGAGACACCGCGAGTGCCCCCCACTGACACACCAGGGTCGAGTGCCGGCGGTGGACCCGGGGCCGGCGGTGCCCCACGCCGAGGCGGGGATCGAACTCGACGACGGCGTCGGCAGCTGTGCCCTCGGCCGACAGGCGTCGCACGATCAGTGTCGTGGGCAGCAGTCGGCCGCTGACCTCGGCCACCATGGCCTCGGTGAGGGTGAGCCGGCTGCTACCGACCGTCCATGTCGTCTCCAGGGTGGCGCTGTCCTGCCGGTAGCGCCGTTCGACGACCGTGGCCGGTCGGGCGGGACCGACCCGAAAGGTTCCCGCGTCCGGACCCCCGACCAGCCGGCCGAACAGGGGTTCGCCGTCGAAGCGTGGCACGCAGAGCCAGTCGATCCCGCCGTCAGCGGAAACAAGGGCAGCGGTGCGGGTGTCACCCAGCAGCCCGTAGTCGCCGATCGGCGCTGGGGGCCGGGCAGACGCGGAGTCGGGCCCACCGGTCATGGCGATCGTTTCCTGACAGGCACTGGGACGCGAGTCAATGGGACCGAAGGAGCAGCCCGAGGACCACCCCGTAGATGACATGGACGACAACCACGACCACGGGGGTCTGGATGCCGTAGTTGACGGCGAACAGACCGGGCGGCTCCAGTACGGCCGTGCTCGCCGGGCCCGCCCGCTGGGAGGCCATGCGCGGGTGGACCCCCGGCAGCAGCGGTAGGAGCACCGTCAGTGCGATCCCGACGTGAACGGTCCCGAGCAGTGCCCCGATCCACCAGGTGGCGCGGTCCAGCAGGGCGAACGTGGCCGCGTAGCCGAGGGCGAAGCCCTGACCGGCGCAGAGGTGGATGAAGAAGCCGACGATCCGGGCCCGGTCGGGATCCTCGGTGACGAGGGTCCCGAGCACCAGGGGAAAGTCGAGGCGAGTGAGGCCGGCCAGTTGAGCGGTGATCAGAACTGCGGTGAGCGCCGCAGTGGCGACCAACCCGAACAACGCCCATCCGGCCCAGTCCATCTCCGCGATGTTCCCTTGGTCATTGGTCCGTCCTCGGCAAGAACAACAGTGGCAACGCCGGTTTTTCACCATAGGCCACCGGGCCGTGGGATGCGGCCAGCTCCCGCGATTACGACCGGTACCAGAACGGCCCGGGAGACGGACGACGTGGCCCGCCCTGGTTGGTCAGGCGCCGTGGCGTCCCACGTCGGCGTGGAGTGCTTCGCGGAGGTTCGCGGCGGCGTCGGCCGGCTGGAGGTAGCCGGCGGTGATGTTGCGGACGTCGGCGGTCACCACGCGGGCGACGTAGCCGGCGTGTGTGCGGTAGAGCTGGTCCAGGGTGCCCTCGTCGAAGGGCTGGTAGGTGCCGAACAGCAGGCAGAACGACTCACCGCTGTTGTCGCCGGTGTTCAGTGCGGTCGGCACGACCACCTGCGACAGCCGGATTCCGCCGCGGGCCAGGCCGTGGGCGTCCCGGGCCTTGGTGCCATCCGGGTTGATCACCAGCCGCGGCGCGGTCGGCGGTGGGGTGCCCCGCTCCACCCAACGCACCAGGTGGGCGTACGCGGCGGCGGTCACGTGGTGCATCGGCACCCGGCTGAAGGGCGGCCGCGCGCAGGTGTAGGTCGGGGCGGCGCCCAGGTCGCGCTCCTGGATCGGCGCCCGGTAGACCTGGCCGTTCTGGCCGCTGTGTGCCGCGCCGGCCACCTCCCACCGGCGGAACCGGTCGGTGTCGGCGGGGCGGACGGGCGTGCGGACGTCGGTCTCGGACAGCACCTGGAACACCGGCTCGTCGCCGACCCGGGTGGGCGCGGAGCCCACGACGAAGCCGTACCCCTCGAACACCGGCTGTACCTGGGGAAGGACCCGGTCGTAGTAGACAGTCATCCGGCCGGCCGACTGCGAGGCGCCGATGGCGAGCACGGTGCGGGCGCGCAGCCGGCCCAGCGGCGAGACACCCTGCGGGTCGGCGACGGCCCTGCCGGCCTGGGCGAAGATGTCGTACGAGAGTTCGTCGGCGACGTACCGTCCCCCGCCGGTGACGTCGAGTCCGCCGTACCGGGTCGGGCTCCAGCCGCGTAGCTGGTCGACTCCGACGCGCTGGGCGGAGACACCGATCCAGGCGTCGCCGGCGCGGATGGTGGCCTCGGCGTTCCAGAGCGCGTCCAGGTCGTACCCCGCCGTGACGTTCTGCCACTCCACCAGCGCGACGCCACTGAACCGGCGCGGGTCGACCGGCCGGCGCACGACCAGCCGGGTCTGGTACGCCACGTCGGCGGCGACGCGGTTGCCGGCGGTGTCCCAGCCGTCCGCCACGCCGGAGAGATAGAACTCCTCCTCGACGTAGCCCTTGGCGGCCAGGTCGGACGGCGTCGAGAAGAAGGGGTAGGTGTCGGCCAGCCGCTCCGCGCGCGGGTCGCCCGGCACGGTGCCCGGGATCGGACCGCGAACCGAGGCGCGGGCGATCGGCTCCCGCTCACCGGGCGCCGCAGCGCGCGCCGGTGCCGAGGCGAGCAGCGTGCCGACCAGGGCGGCGGCGAGGGTGGCGGCGAGGGTGGCGGTACGCCGTGGACGTGTCATGGCGAAGGCTCCTTCACGACGACTTCCTGGCCGTACCATAAACGCTCTTCGATGTGCTCGGAAGCGGGCGGGGGAGAGCTGAGACGGCTGTCGCAGCCGCTGCTCAGCACGCTTCGAGCACCGCCCGGGCGGCACGTTCCGCGGTCGCCGGGTCGGCCCGCCGCCCGTGGATCAGCTCCGCGTACAACATGGACTCGACGATCCGCACGTACAGGAAGGCGGCGCCGTCGAGGTCAGCCGGTGACCAGGCGGGGTCGGCAGTCGCGGCGACGAGGATGCCCCTCTGCGCATCGACGACCCGGGCGTGTACGCCGCCGGCCGGTGTGAACAGCACCCGCGCGGCCGTCGCCGGCTCGGCGCGCAGGAAGGCCCGGAAGGGCCGGGCCTGGCGGACCGCGACGGCGAACCGGCGGGTGGTCTCGAGCACCCCGTCGACGCCGGTGGTGGTGGTCTCGGCACGGGCCTGGGTGAGCAGCCGCTCCGCGAGGCGCCAGAGCACGTCACCGAGCAGCCGGTCGCGGCTGTGCACCACCCGGTAGAGCGTGGCCCGGCTGACCGTGAGGGTGCCGGCGAGCGCGTCCATGTCGACGGTGGCGTTGCGGAGAAAGAACAGACATCCGCCCTGGACGACACGCTCCGCGCTGATGACCCGCCGCGACGGCACCGGCATCCCTCGACGATAGCGCCGCCGGAACGACGTGACCGTCTGCCTCGTCATCGGCAAACTCAAATATTGCTCAACTTGTACCCGCGCCCCGCTGCCGCGACCTGGTACCCGCCTACGGTCAAGGTCACTTCGACAGGGATCGGCGACACCCCCCATTCGCACAACCTGGGAGCATCATGGCACCTACTCCGCCCACGGATGCTGAGCTGAACGTTCTGATCCGTGCCCGGCTGGCCGCACTCGGCATCGACCTCGACCAACTCCCGCCGGGAACGAGCCCCGACCCGGAGACCGGCTCGCCCGGCCAGGACTCCGTGCTCGCCTCGCTGCGCTCCTTCATGCGGGGCACCGTGGCGACGCTCGCCGCGTACCAGTTGCCGGCTCCCGACGGCACCGACCCCGATGCCGCGAAGGCGCTGTCACAGCAGCACGTGCCCGTCCTCTACCCCTCCAACGGCACGGAATGGCGGAAGGCATGACGTGCGAACCCTTTGACCGTACGGTCGACCGGCGCGCGTTCCTGGCTCGCGCCGCGGCGCTGGCCACCGTCTCCGCCGTGGGCGTCAACGTCGGACTGCCCTCGGTCGCGCTGGCGGGCAACGGCCTGTCCACCACCACCAGAACCCGAGCGGGCGGACGGCCGCTGGACCAGCCGAACGCCTACACCGAGCCGCGGCCGGAGGCGCTCGCCGAGCCGACCGAGCTCACGATCGCCGAGGCGGCCTGGCTCATCCGCGCCGGCAAGCTCACCCCCGCGCAACTGGTCGAGGCGTACCTGGCCCGAATCTCCCGGCACGACGGCATCTACCAGGCGTTCAACCGGGTACTCGCCGACACGGCCATCGCGGCCGCGAAGGACGCCGGACGCAGGCCCCGACGCGGCGCGCTGCACGGCATCCCGCTGGCCGTCAAGGACAACTACTACACGGAGGGGGTCCACACCACCGCGAACTCGTTCCTGTTCAAGGACTTCGTGCCTCCGTACGACGCGACCGCGGTGACCCGGTTGAAGGCCAGCGGCGCGATCGTGCTCGGCAAGACCCAGATGGGCCCGCTGGCGACCACCCGTGCCACCACACCGGCCGGCGTGATCACCACCGTCAACGCCTGGGCGCCGACCGACCGCGGCACCGACCCCGGCGGGTCGTCCACCGGCACCGCCACCGCGGTCGCCGGCCGGATGGCCACCTCCGGCATCGGCACGCAGACCGGTGGCTCGATCACCTCCCCCTCCAACGCGCAGAACCTCACCGGCCTCAAGCCGACCATGGGTCGGGTCTCGGCGGCCGGCATCATTCCGCTCACCTACACCCGCGACCATCCCGGCCCGTTGGCGCGCGACGCCAAGGACGCCGCGATCATGCTGACCGCGATGGCGGGCGAGGACCCCATGGACCCGCGCAGCCAGGGCCTGCCCGACGTGCCGAACCTGATCGACGCAGCCAGCCCCGTCTACCAGGGGCGTCGCGTCAAACTGCGGTGGAAGACCCGGATCGGGGTCCTGCCGGGCTTCGCCAACGGCACCTCGCCCACCGCAGTTGCCCGTGCGGCATACCTGGCGGAGCTCGCCGCGATCCCCGGCGTCACCCTGGTGGACGTGCCGCTGCCGGCCGAGTGGAGCCAGCTGACCGGCAGCACCTTCAACAATGTCCGGCTGCCCGAGCGGGCCGAGCCGTTCATGCCGTACCTGCGCACGGACCTGCGCGGCTTCGGGGTGTCGGTGACCAGTTGGCTGCAGGGTGCGCTGATGGGTGGCAACGAGTTCATCACCGGTCAGCGGGCCAAGCTGCTGTTGATGGATCGGGTTCTCAACGATCTCTTCGACGGCTGCGACGTCGTGGTGCAGACCGACCCGGTGCCCTTCGACATCGTGGGCCTGCCGGAGATCGCCTTCCCGATCGGGTCCACCACGGCGGGGCTGCCGATCGGCACCATCCTGGGTGGCCTCCCGTACGCCGAGGACCGGCTGTTGTCGGTGGTGGCCGCCTACCAGGCGGTGACGGACTGGCATCTGCGTCGGCCGGCCGACCCGCCCGCCGCCGCTGGCGCACGGGGTGCGGCTCCTGCCGAAGACCTCCGCCTGACGGCCGAGGAGGTCGCCGAGCTCAGCCAGTGACGTGCGAAGGGCGGGCAGGTCGGTGCCCGCCCTTCGTGGCCGTGCGAAGAGCCGGGGACTTTCGACGTACGTCCCCGGTGGAATGTGTCGTGCCTCGGCAGAACAACGGCATCTGCTCTGACAGTGGCGAGTATCAAGATTTCCTCAACTGCCGCCGTGAGCGTTCCGAACGTCCATCGAAACCTGTTGAATCGAGTTATCCGAGTTGGCGCGGCCGCCCCTGCCGGACCCTTTTCCGTCGTGTACGTACCGTGAAGGGGTATCAGGTGAAACGAAGACTGTCTCGGACAACGGTGTCGGTCGCGTGCGCGTTGACTCTGGTCGGTGCGCCGGTGTTGACGTCGGCGACCACCGCTACCGCCTCGAACCGCGTACCGAAGCCGGAGTCGGTGATCGGCTGGGCGCCGTGTGCCGACTACAAGCTCGCCACGTACGAGCAGATCGCCGACTACTACCGGGCGATCGACAGGGCCAGCGACCGGATGAGGCTCGTCGAGATCGGCAGGACCAGCGAGGGACGGCCGCAGCTGATGGCGATCGTCTCCTCCGAGAAGAACCTCAAGGACGCGAATCTCAGGCGCTACCGGGAAACCTCGGTACGACTCTCCCAGGGCGACTCGCTTCCCGAGTCTGAGGCGCGTGCCCTGGCGAAGAACGGCAAGGCCATCGCCTGGGTCGACTTCGGCATCCACTCCACCGAGGTGGCCGGGCACCAGACCGCCCCACAGTTCGCGTTCGACCTGGTGACCAGCGAGACGCCCGAGGCGCGCGCCATCCGGGACAACGTCATCACCCTGCTGGTGCCGAACGTGAACCCGGACGGCGGCACGAAGGTCGCCGAGTGGTACCGGAAGAACCTGGGTGGGCCCTACCAGGATGCGAGCTATCCCGAGCTGTACCAGAAGTACGCCGGCCACGACAACAACCGTGACTGGTACATGTTCAATCTGCAGGAGACGCAGAACGTCGGGCGTCAACTGTTCCACGAGTGGATTCCGCAGGTCATGCACAACGTGCACCAGACCGCCGTCTTTCCCGCCCGGATCAGCATTCCGCCGTACGAGGATCCGCTGAACCCGAACATCAACCCCCAGGTGGTCCGGGGCGTCAACCTCGTCGGCGACGCGATGGGGCAGCGGCTGGATCGCGAGGGCAAGGTCGGCGCGCTGGCCCGCCAGCAGTACGACATCTGGTGGAACGGCGGCGCGCGGACCGCGCCGTACTACCACAACCAGATCGGCATCCTGACCGAGACGGCGCACGCCTCGGCGAGCCCGCGGGTGTACGACCCCGCCACCTTCCCGAAGACCTTCGCGGACGGCACCTCGACGAGCGAGCCGTCGGTCTTCTACCCCAGCCCCTGGAAGGGTGGCGAGTGGCACCTGTCGCAGAGTTGCGACTACATCAAGACGGCCTCGTGGGCGATGCTCCGGGTGGCCAGCGACGACCGCGAGGGCCTGCTCTACGGCTCGGCGCAGATGGCCCGGGACGGTGCCCGCAACGGCGCCGGGACGACCTACGTGATCCCCGCCGACCAGGCGGACTTCCCGACCGCCACCAAGCTGGTGGACAAGCTGCGCTGGAACAACATCCAGGTCGAGCGGGCGGTCAGCTCCTTCACCGTCGGCAAGCGCACCTACCCCGCCGGGAGCTACCTGGTGCGGGAGGCCCAGCCGTACCGGGCGGCCGTGCTGGACCTGCTGAACCCGCAGGTCTATCCGGACCGGAGGCTCTACCCGGGTGGCCCGCTGGAGCCGCCGTACGACATCACCGGCTACACCCTGTCGTTCCAGATGGGCGTCACCGTCGACAAGCTCGGTCAGGCGGTGCGCGCCAGCACCGTCCGGGTCGACTCGCCGAGGGTGCCGGCGGGTGTGGTGGCCGGCGCACCGAAGTACGCGTACGCCCTCGACCCGCGGGTCAACGACAGCTCCGCGGCCGTGAACTCGCTGCTGACGGCGGGGGAGAAGGTCCTGCTCAGCGGCGCCGAGGTGACCACCCGCAGCGGCAAACTGCCGGCTGGCACGTTCCTGGTGACCCCCCGTCCGGGCACCGAGGCGCGGGTGACGGCGCTCGCCACCCGGTACGGCCTCAGCGTCGCCGCGGTCGACGCGCAGCCGGCGACGGTGCGGGAACTCGTCGCACCTCGGATCGGGCTGTACGACGGGTTCAACAACTACGACGAGGGCTGGACCCGCCTGATCCTGGACCAGTTCGGCTTCGGCTACCAGAAGCTGACGAACGCGTCGGTCCGGGCCGGCGACCTGCGGGCGAAGTTCGACACGATCGTGCTGCCCGACGCCACGTACAACTCGATGCGCAACGGCCGCGCGGCGGGCTCGCTGCCGCCGGAGTACACCGGCGGGATGACCGACACGGGCGTGGCCAACCTGAAGGCGTTCGTCGAGGCGGGCGGCACCGTGGTCACCCTCAACAAGGCCGCTGAGCTGCCCATCAAGGCGTTCGGCGTGCCGGTCAAGGACGTCACCGAGGGGGTGCCGGACACCAGCTACAACGTTCCGGGCTCGGTGCTGAACCTCACCGTCGACGCCGGTGACCCGGTCGCCGCCGGGTTCGGACCGACCGCGTCGGCGTTCGTCGCCGACGGGCCGGCGTTCGAGGTCGAGGACGGTGCGCAGGGTGTCACGGTGGCAGCCACCTGGCCGAAGACCAACCTGCTGAAGAGTGGCTTCCTCCTCGGCCAGGACGTCATCGGCGGCAAGGCGGCCGTGGTGACCGCGAAGGTGGGCGACGGGCAGGTCGTGATGATCGGCTTCAAGCCGCAGCACCGGGCTCAGTCGCACGGGACGTACCGGCTGCTGTTCAACGCGATGTACCTGGGGGGTCAGCGCTGACCTGACCTGGGTCGCGGTGGCCGGGCGCGCTCATGCGCCCGGCCACCGGCGCACCGCGGTGTCCTCAGGCCAGGAGGCGCTCCCGCATCGTCGCGCCCAGATTGATCCCACCCACCGCACGAGGGCCCGTCGGGTCGTGCACGTCGAGGACGTTGTTGCGGCGCATCAGCTCCCGCACCGCAGGTGGCAGCCGAGGCGGGTCGTCCATCGCTGCGAGGACCTGCGCGGCGCTTGAGATCAGTCGATCGGCCAGGGCGGCGGCGTCGGTGTCCACCCGTACCCGGCCGTACTCCCAGCCGGCGGTGGTGAGGTCGAGTACCTCGAACATGCGGGTCACGAGCGGCTTCGGGTCGGTCACCCGGTCGAGCCGGGGTGCCCGGCTGCCGACCACCGCGACGGCGGCGGCCACCTGCGCGTACGGGTGGAAGCCGCTCGGCAACGCGAACAGTGGCCACCGCAGCGCCGAGCCGGCCTCCATCCACAGCGGCCGGTAGTTCCGGCGGTGCACCAGGAGGCGCCGGCCCGTCCGTCGGTGGATCTCGTGGGCCTGGGCCAGGAGATCCGCGTGGGCCTCGTCGGCGACCTGGCTCACGATCCGGGCCGCCACCACCAGGCCGTCGTCGCTGTCCAGCATTCCGCTGACCGCCTCGACCTGCTCAGAGAACCGGATCTGCGCGCGGGCGCCGTACCGGTGCTGAACGTCGCGTAGCAGCGCCTCCTGCCGCCCCGCATCGAGCTGGACCCGCCCGCCGCCCAGCAACCGTCGAAGCCAACGCATTTCGCCTCGTTTCAGCACAGCCGTCCCGGACCGCGGCAATGCTAGTGCGTCGGACCTTCCTGGGATGGTGACGGGGTGCCTGGGCGGTCTGTGCGCCCTCTGCTCCGAGCGGGTCGAAAAAAGTCAGGACGCCGATGTCGAGAACCGGGGGCCGGCTCCGTCCCCGTGGTGAAGGCGACCAAGATGGGGCGCACCAGTACCGAGGAGAACCACGATGGCCAAGTACCTGCTGCTGAAGCACTACCGCGGCGCTCCGGCCGCGGTCAACGACGTGCCCATGGACAAGTGGGCGCCGGAGGAGATCACGGCGCACATTCAGTACATGAACGACTTCGCGGCCCGTCTCGAGACCACCGGCGAGTTCGTCGACGGCCAGGCGCTCTCGCCGGAGGGGACGTGGGTCCGGTACGACGGGGAGGGCCGCCCGCCGGTCACCGACGGCCCGTTCGCCGAGACGAAGGATCTCATCGCCGGCTGGATGGTGATCGACGTGGACAGCTACGAGCGCGCCGTCGAGCTGGCCGGGGAGCTGTCGGCCGCCCCCGGAGCGGGCGGGAAGCCGATTCACGAGTGGCTGGAGCTGCGCCCCTTCCTGACCGAGCCGCCCACCATCACGGAGTGACCTCGGCAATGAACGAGGCCCTGCTCAGGAGCCTCACGCCGAGCGTGCTCGGGATCCTCGTCCGCCGCGGAGCTGACTTCGCGGCGGGCGAGGACGCCGTGCAGGACGCGCTGGTCGAGGCGGTCCGTGTCTGGCCGACCGATCCGCCGCGGGACCCGAAGGGCTGGCTGGTCACCGTGGCCTGGCGCCGGTTCCTCGACGCGACCCGGGCGGACGCCGCCCGCCGCCGGCGTGAGGACCTCGTCGACGAGGAGCCGGCCCCCGGCCCCACGCCTGCGGTGGACGACACGCTCCAGCTCTACTTCCTGTGCGCCCACCCCTCCCTGACGCCGTCGTCCGCGGTCGCGCTCACGTTGCGCGCCGTCGGCGGGCTGACCACCCGCCAGATCGCCCAGGCATACCTGGTGCCCGAGGCGACCATGGCGCAGCGCATCAGCCGGGCCAAGCGCACGGTCTCCGGCGTGCGCTTCGACCAGCCCGGCGACGTCGCCACCGTGCTGCGCGTCCTCTACCTGGTCTTCAACGAGGGCTACTCCGGCGACGTCGACCTCGCCGCCGAGGCCATCCGGCTCACCCGGCAGCTCTCGGCCGCGATCGACCACCCCGAGGTGGCGGGGCTGCTGGCGCTGATGCTGCTCCACCACGCCCGGCGGGCCACCCGGAACGCGCCCGACGGCAGCCTGGTGCCGCTCGCCGAGCAGGACCGCGGTCGCTGGGACACCACGTCGATCGCCGAGGGCGTCCAGATCCTGCAGGCGGCCCTCGCCCGCGACCGGCTGGGCGAGTTCCAGGCCCAGGCCGCCATCGCGGCGCTCCACGCCGACGCGCCCGCCGCCGAGGAGACCGACTGGGTGCAGATCGTCGAGTGGTACGACGAACTCGTGCGCCTGACCGACAGTCCGGTCGTCCGGCTCAACCGCGCGGTGGCCGTCGGTGAGGCCGACGGACCCCGTGCCGGCCTGGCGGCGCTCGCGGCGCTGGACGACGCACTGCCCCGCCACACGGCGGTCGCGGCGTACCTCCACGAGCGCGACGGTGACCTGGCGACGGCGGCACGGCTGTACGCCGAGGCGGCGCGACGGGCACCCAACCTCGCCGAGCGCGACCACCTCACCCGCCAGGCCGCCCGACTCAACGCACGGCGGGGTCGTTGACGGGCCGATCCGATCAGGAATCAAGAAGCTCGGGGGGTGCGGTCGCGCCTAGCCTTTCCCAGGTAGCCGGCGTCACGCCGGGCCTGAACAGTGAGAGGAAGCCTGAGAATGTCCGCGAACACCTCCACCACCGTGTCCGACGGCTTCAGCCCGGAAGAGCGTGCCGCGATGAAGGAGCGCGCCGCCGAGCTGCGCGCCGAGGGCAGGAAGGGCGCCAAGAAGGCCGACGGGTTGCAGGCGGTCCTCGACCGGATCGCGCAGATGGCGCCGGAAGACCGGGCGCTCGCCGAACGCGTACACGTGGCGGTGACCGCTGCCGCCCCGGAGCTGTCGCCCAAGACCTGGTACGGGATGCCGGCCTACGCGAACGCGGACGACAAGATCGTGGTCTTCTTCCAGGACTCCGGCAAGTTCAACTACCGGTACTCGACGCTGGGCTTCCAGGACACGGCCAACCTCGACGACGGTGACCTGTGGCCGGTGGCGTACGCGCTGCGGACGTGGAGCGCCGCGGTGGAGAAGAGGGTCATCGAGCTGGTGAAGGCCGCCGTCGCCTGACCGTTGCCCGCACGACCACCCTCAGCTCCGAGCGCTGCGTCCTGCGCCCGGTGGAGGCGTGGGCCCCTGCTCGGACGATTCGGTGTGCGCCCGTTCACCGTCCTGGTCGAACATGGTGAGGATCTCCACCGGGCCGTCCAGCGCCCCGATGGAGTGCGGGGTCATCGTGGAGAACTCGGCCGCCTCGCCGGCGCCGACCGTGATCCGCCGGTCGCCGAGGTGCAGCAGCGCGGTGCCGCTGAGCACGGTGAACCATTCCCGTCCGGGGTGAACGGCCAGGTGCCCGGGGCCGGAACGCCGTTCGGGTGTGATCCGCATCTTGGCCACCAGGCGGCCACCGTGCTGCGCGGCGTCGCGCGACAGCACCCAGGTGACCAGGCCGGCTTCCTGGTGCTGGACCGGCCGGATGATCACGTCGGCGTCGTCGACGGGCTCCACGAGATGATCGATCGTGGTGCCCAGTTCCCGGGCGAGTACGACGAGCTGGTCGAGGTCGATGCGGCGGTTGCCGGTCTCGATCCGGCTCAGCGTCGACGGGCTGATGTGGCACCGGGCGGCGAGCGAGTCGAGGCTCCAGCCGTGGGCCTGCCGTAGCCCGCGGAGGCGTTGCCGGACGATGTCCGACAGGTCGACGTGTGACACGGCTCCATGCTACGGCTTCTTGCGTAAACGGCAAGGAGCCTTGCTGCAACGGCAGGAGCGCATACCGTTGAGGTACGAGGGACAGGCGGTCTCTCGTACCCCTTCGGCAGGAGCCCGGCAATGAGCAAGCCTCACGACCATCCCGGATCGCCGCACGCGGCGCACGCCGCGTTCGACCCGCAGTGGTGGGAGGACCACTACCGGGAACACCCGGTGAAACACCAGTCCCCGAGCCCGCAACTGGTGGCCGAGGTGACCGGCCTTCCCGCCGGGTCGGCGCTCGACGCGGGTTGCGGCGGTGGGGCCGACGCGCTCTGGCTCGCCCGGCAGGGCTGGCAGGTGACGGCGGTCGACGTCTCGCCGACCGCCGTCAGCGCCGCCGAGGGCTCCGCCGCGCACCACGACCAGGAGATCGCCTCGCGCATCTCCTGGGTCGTGGCCGACCTGACAACCTGGCAACCGCCGACGCGCTACGACCTGGTGGTGAGCCAGTACGTCCACCCCACGGTGCCCTTCACGGAGTTCGTGGCCCGCCTGGCCGAGGCCGTCGGCCCCGACGGAACGCTCCTCATCGTCGGCCACGATCAGGCCGACGAGCACTCGGCGGCGCACGCCCCCGACGACGCCTCGATCAGTCTCGACGCCGCCACCGGATCCCTGAGCCCGGACGTGTGGGATGTCGAGGTGGCCGAGCCCCGGATCCGCCACACCGAGCATGATTCAACGCGAGTGGTCATTCGCGACCTGGTCGTCAGAGCGCATCGCAGGTCGCTGTGATGGTGCCCGCCGGTCGTCAGAGGGTGGTCTCGGTGGGGCAGGCCGAAGAAGTCGTGCCACTTCACGCCGCCGCCGAAGGCGGTGCCGGTCGAGAGGCCGGATCATGGCGTGGCTCCAGTCGGGACGATGCCGGAGGGGCGCAACTGCCTCTGACGCGCCGATTCGAGTGCTGAGACTGCCACAAGGGCCTTGATCGATGTCAATGCGTTGTGAAGATTTCCTTCACCGCGCTGTCTGATGCAGGCAGGCATTGACATAGATGATGGTCGCGGGTTTACTCGCCGCAGTCAGGAAGGGGGAGCCATGGGCATCCGTCGTCGTTCGCTTCTCGGCCGTGCCGCCGCGATAGGTGCAGCCGGCGCGGTCGGTGTCGTCGGAGGTGGCCTGACCACGGCCGGTCCGGCCCAGGCGGCGGTCTGGAAGAAGCGGTTGACCGGCGCGGACCTCGACACCAACAGTCGGTGGCGGGTGGCCGGCACCGATCTGGGCATTCCCTACGTGCTGGAGAACGGGTCGATCGGCTACCTCTTCGGTGACACCTTCAACACGCCGTGGCCGGAGGGCCCGCCCCTGCCCAACGACTGGCGGTCCCCGGTCATGTTGCGCTCCGCCGTCCACCCGGGCGCGCCGGGCGGCGTGGTCTTCGACAGCGCGGCGCGGGTCGCCGGCAACGGACGTGCGCCCGAACTGATGCACAACGGCCACCACGGCATCGGCATCGACGGGCTTCCTGAGGTGACCGTCATTCCCAACGACGGCATAAGCTTCCCCGAGACCGGTCGGCAGCTCATCTCCTACATGAGCATCGAGAACTGGAACTCCGCGGGCCCGGCCGGGCCGCAGTGGAGGTCCCGCTACGCCGGCCTGGCCTACTCCGACAACGGCAACGACTTCGTCCGTACGCCGCTGAAGTGGTGGAACAGCCCGGACAACAGGGACCCGTTCCAGATGTGGACCATGCAGCGCGACGGCGACCACGTCTACGTCTTCTCGGTCCGCTCGGGACGCCAGGACGGTCCGATGATGCTGCGTCGCGTCCGGTGGGACCGGCTGTTCTACCCCGAGTCGTACGAGGGGTGGGGCTGGAACGGCACGAACTGGGGCTGGGGGAGGCCCTGCACGCCCATCCTCACCGGTCGTTTCGGTGAGCCGTCGGTACGTCGCCTGAGCGACGGCATCTGGGTGATGTCGTACCTGAACTGTCAGAACGGGTGCGTGGTCACCCGGACCGCCTCCGGGCCGGACCGGGCGTGGACGGCGGAGAAGATCCAGGTCACGAGCTGGCAGGAGCCGGCTCTCTACGGCGGGTTCATCCATCCCTGGTCGAGCCGGGACGCCAACGATCTGCACCTGATGGTGTCGAAGTGGACCCGTACGCCGGACGGCCGCAGCACCGCCTACCACGTCAGCCAGTTCGTCGGCTCGGTGTGACAGGAGTGCGGCCGGACGGTTGAGCCGGCCCGCCGCGACGCGACGGGACCGGCCCAACCGGTGGCGGTCAGCTGTTCAGAGTGGCCAGCAGGGCGGTGGCCATGCCCTGCTCGCCCCGTGCGTTCGGATGGAACGGGGCGGCCGAGTTCTGTGGCACCAGCCCCTCGACCCACCGGGTGCCGCTGCTCTTGCACGCGTCGCGGCCGATCGACGGGGTGTAGACGTCGGCGTACGTGGCGCCGTTCGCGGCGGCGACGCGGGCCAGCGTGGCGTTGAGCGACTTCTCGATGCCCCGCAGGTACGGCACGTCCTGGTAGGCGATCGGGACCACCGGCCAGCAGCCGTACCCGGTGTCCGGCAGGATCGCCGGATATCCGAGCACCGCGACCCGCGCGCCCGGCGCGGCTCGGCGGACCGCCTGGAGCACGGCGGTCACCTTCGGCGCGGCGGCGGCGATCCTGGCCTGCAACTGGTCGGTGCCTCCGGCGGTGTACCGGTCCTTGCACGGTGATCCCAGCGGGCTGCTCAGACTCGCCTCCGCGCAGTCGCCGATGATGCCGGAGAAGCCGATGTCGTTGCCGCCGATCTGCACCGTCACCAGCGCCGTGTTGGATGTGACGGCGTTGAGCTGCGGTGGCACCTCGATACCCAACTGGCCGCTACCGCCGTAGAGGATGTCGTCGGTGGTGGCCCCTGAGCAGCTCACGTCGACGAACGGCGACGAGCCGGCGGACGCGGCGACCAGGGAGGGGTAGTTGCGGTTGGAGCGTAGGCAGTTGAGGTCGACCTGGGTGGGGATCAGCGGACCGGCCGTGTACGAGTCGCCCAGTGCGACGTAGCGTCCGGCCGGCACGGCGGCGTTCGCGGGTGTGGTGAGGGCGAGCAGCACGCCGGCGGTGGCCGCGGCGAGTGCCGCCAGCCGGGTGGCTGCGCGCAGGATCGGCAGGCGGGGACGGGTCATGGCGCCTCCCAGTGGGGATCAGGGTGGTGCCGAGATTCTGTCGACAGCGACGGCGAGGGTCAATATAGATAGCCCTCACTATTTGCTGGTCGGAGGTGTGGGGTGGGCTGATCTTGGCTGATCCGGCATTGCCTGAAACAGACTCGCGTCATGAAACCGGACATCGCCACGGGGGGAGGCTGACCAAAACTAGATTCATTCCAGAAGAGTGGACTATGGTCATCACGTGACATCCGACTTCGAGGCTCAGCTGCGGTCGGTCTCGTTGCGCGTGACCAAGCCCCGGTTGGCCGTGCTCGCGGCACTGCACGACCACCCGCACGTCGACACCGACAGGGTGATCGCCCTGGTGCGGGCGGACCAGCCCACGGTCTCCCACCAGGCGGTGTACGACGTGCTGCGTGCGCTCACCGACGCCGGTCTGGTGCGACGCATCCAGCCAGCCGGCGCGACCGCCCGCTACGAGTCGCGGGTGGGGGACAACCACCACCATGTCGTGTGCCGCTCCTGCGGCGCGATCGCCGATGTCGAGTGCGCTGTCGGCCACGCTCCCTGTCTCACCGCCTCCGACGACCGCGGCTTCGTGGTCGACGAGGCGGAGGTCGTCTACTGGGGCACCTGCCCCGACTGTGCGACCGAACGCACCTCCCAGTGATCCAGCAGCACCAGTTCGGAAGGAAGTACATGAGCGACACCCAGGACAACGGCCCCTCCAGCGCGCAGGGCGTGGACAAGAAGGAGGCAGCGGGCTGCCCGGTCGCGCACGACTCCGTGACCGCGTCGGGCAGCGAGAGCGAGAATCCGGGGATTCCCTCGCCGACCCCGAAGACCGGTGGGCGTCCGCGTACCAACCGGGACTGGTGGCCCAACCAGATCGACCTGTCGGTGCTGCACGCCCACTCCTCCAAGAGCAACCCGTTGGGCGAGGACTTCAGCTACGCCAGGGAGTTCGCCAAGCTCGACGTCGAGGCGCTCAAGCAGGACATCGTGCAGGTCCTCACCACCTCGCAGGACTGGTGGCCGGCCGACTTCGGCCACTACGGCGGCCTGATGATCCGGATGAGCTGGCACTCGGCCGGCACCTACCGCATCCACGACGGTCGCGGCGGCGCCGGTGACGGCGGGCAGCGTTTCGCTCCGCTCAACAGCTGGCCCGACAACGCCAACCTCGACAAGGCGCGCCGCCTGCTGTGGCCGGTGAAGCAGAAGTACGGCCAGAAGATCTCGTGGGCCGACCTGCTCGTGCTCGCCGGCAACGTGGCCCTGGAGTCGATGGGCTTCAAGACGTTCGGCTTCGGCTTCGGCCGGGAGGACGTCTGGGAGCCCGAGGAGATCTTCTGGGGTCCCGAGGACACCTGGCTGGGTGACGAGCGCTACGTCGGCGAGGCCGAGATGGCGCCCGAGGTCGGCTCGACCGAGATGGGCCTCATCTACGTCAACCCGGAGGGCCCGAACGGCAACCCGGACCCGCGGGCGGCGGCGTACTTCATCCGGGAGACCTTCGGCCGGATGGCGATGAACGACGAGGAGACCGTCGCGCTGATCGCCGGTGGCCACACCTTCGGCAAGACCCACGGCGCGGCCCCCGCCGAGAACAACGTGGGCCCGGAGCCCGAGGGCGCCCCGCTGGAGGCGCAGGGCCTGGGCTGGTTGAGCAGCCACGGCAGCGGCAAGGGCCGGGACACGATCACCAGCGGCCTCGATGTGACGTGGACCGACGTGCCGACGCAGTGGAGCAACCGCTTCTTCGAGATCCTCTTCGGCTTCGAGTGGGAGCTCACCACGAGCCCCGCCGGCGCGAAGCAGTGGGTCGCCAAGGACGCCCCGGAGATCATCCCGGACCCGTTCGACCCGTCGAAGAAGTACAAGCCGACGATGCTCACGACCGACCTGGCGCTGCGTTTCGACCCGGCGTACGAGAAGGTCTCCCGCCGCTTCCTGGAGAACCCGGACGAGTTCGCGCTGGCCTTCGCCAAGGCCTGGTACAAGCTGCTGCACCGCGACATGGGTCCGGTCAGCCGCTTCCTCGGGCCGTGGGTCGCCGAGCCCCAGCTGTGGCAGGACCCGGTGCCGGCCGTCGACCACGAGCTCGTGGGTGACGCCGACATCGCCGCCCTCAAGGCGAAGGTCCTGGACTCCGGCCTCACGACCGCCCAGCTGGTCTCCACCGCCTGGGCGTCCGCGGCGAGCTTCCGGTCCACCGACAAGCGCGGTGGTGCCAACGGCGCCCGGATCCGTCTGGAGCCGCAGCGCAGCTGGGAGGTCAACCAGCCCGAGCAGCTCGCGTCGGTCCTGAGCACGCTCGAGGGCATCCAGCGGGAGTTCAACGAGGCCGGCGGCGCGAAGATCTCGCTCGCCGACCTGATCGTGCTGGCCGGCTCGGCCGCCGTGGAGAAGGCGGCGCGCGACGCCGGCGTCGAGGTGACCGTGCCGTTCCGCCCGGGCCGCACCGACGCCAGCCAGGAGCAGACCGACGTCGAGTCGTTCCGGGTCCTCGAGCCGCGCGCCGACGGTTTCCGCAACTACCTGCGGGCCGGCGAGAAGACCCAGCCGGAGGTGTTGCTCCTCGACCGCGCGTACATGCTGAGCCTGAGCGCGCCCGAGATGACCGTCCTCATCGGCGGCCTGCGTGCCCTCGGGAACAACGTGGGTGGCTCGCGGCACGGCGTCCTCACCGACCGGCCCGGCGTGCTCACCAACGACTTCTTCGCCAACCTGCTCTCCCCGGGCACCCGGTGGAAGGCGTCGGAGTCCGACGAGCACGTGTACGAGATCCGGGACCTGGCCACCGATGAGGTGAAGTGGACCGCCACCGCGGTCGACCTCATCTTCGGCTCCAACTCGCAGCTGCGGGCTCTCTCGGAGGTCTACGCCAGCGACGACGCGCGCGACAAGTTCGTGGCCGACTTCGTCGCGGCCTGGACGAAGGTCATGGAACTCGACCGGTACGACGTCGCCTGATCCTGCTCCAACCGACGAGCCCCGGTCGATCGACCGGGGCTCGTCCGCGACGGGAGCCGACCCTCGGGGCCGGGGTCACCCATGCGTCAACGCCGCGCCGCGGCGGGTGGATCGTCGGTCGAGAGGGCCCGCGCGGAGGCGATGACCCGCCCACGTTCCGACTGGGGAAAGCGGTCGAGCATGGCGCGCACCTCCTCAGCGCTCACGTTGGCACCGAACAGCTCGCTGCCCGGTTCGAGCCGTACGCCCTCGGCGAGGGGGCCGGCGACGACCGGATCGAAGCCGAGGGCGTCCACAAGGGACGCCACCGCGGCGAGGTCGGCGGCGTCGTCGCCGGCGATCGCGATGGCCTTGCGGCCGGGTGTCCCCGCCGGCCGTGCCTCGTCCTCAAGGTCGTGGTACCCCATGTGGTTGAACGCCTTGACGACCCGGGATCCGGCCAGGAACGCCTGCACGATCTCACTCGACGACGTGCGCGGATCGGTGAGGTCCGCACGGATGCCGTCGACCTCCCACCAGTAGTTCATCGCGTCGACGACGAGCTTTCCGCGCAGCGCCTCGGCGGGGACGCTGCGGTACTTGCCGAGCGGGAGGGCGAGGATGACGACGTCGGCGTCGGCCACCGCGTCGACCGCGGTGGTGGCGACCGCCCCGGGCGTGAGCACCTCGACGGTCAGCGCGATCTTCGCCGGGTCGCCGGAGCCGGCGACGAGCACCCGACAGCCGGCGGCGACGGCGAGTCGAGCCAGCACGGTGCCCACCTTGCCGGCGCCGAGGACGGCGAGGGTCTGTGGCCTGTTCCGGCCGTTGCCGTTCATGTCTTCCTTCCGGGGTGCCGATGCGGCGGTGGTGGGAACGGGTCAGCTGGCGAGGATGTCACGGACCATGGGGATCACCTTGGTGCCGTACAGCTCCACCGCGCGCATCCGGGCACTGACCGGCTGCGCTCCCGCCGTGTAGATGAGGTCGAACCGGCCGACGCCGACGCTGCGAACGGCCCGGGCGATACGCCGGGCCACGGTCTCCGGAGAGCCGATGTACAGGGAACCGTGCTCCACCTCGGCGTCGAACTCCTGGCGACGGATCGGCGGCCAGCCCCGCAGCCCACCGATCCGGTCCCGCATGACCCGGTAGTACGGCCAGTACACCTCCTTCGCCTCCTCGTCGGTGTCGGCGACGAAACCGGGGGAGTGCATCCCGACCGGGTGCGCGGTCGTGCCGAGCTGTTCGGCCGCCCGCCGGTAGAGGTCGATGTAGGGCGCGAAGCGCTCGGGAGCCCCACCGATGATGGCGAGCATGAGCGGGAGGCCGTACCGGGCGGTACGCACGACCGACTGCGGCGAGCCGCCGACGCCCACCCAGGTGGTGAGGCGACCCGACTCCGTCTTCGGGAAGACGTCCGCGTTCTCCAGGGGCGGTCGCTTGGTGCCACTCCAGGTGACCGGCTGCTCGTCCAGCAGCTTGACGAACAGTTCGATCTTCTCCTCGAACAGCACGTCGTAGTCGCGCAGGTCGTAGCCGAACAGCGGGAAGGACTCGGTGAACGAGCCACGACCGAGGATGACCTCGGCCCGGCCGTTCGACAGCGCGTCGACCGTCGCGAAGCGCTGGAACACCCGGACCGGGTCGTCCGAGCTCAGCACGGTCACCCCGGAGGCGAGCCGGATCCGCGACGTGCGGGTGGCGATACCCGCCAGCACGGTCTCCGGCGTCGATACCGAATATTCGGGCCGGTGGTGCTCGCCGAGGGCGATGACGTCGACGCCGAGCTGGTCGGCCAGCACCGCCTCGTCGACGACCTGCCGGATGGCCGCCGCGTAGGAGATGGGCTTACCGGAGTCGTCCTCCGGTACGTCGCCGAAGGTGTCGAGGCCGAACTCGAGGTCAGACATTGGTGGGCTCCTTCGCCAGCAGCTCCCGGACCCGCGGCGCGACCTCTCTGCCCAGCAGTTCGATGGTGCGCGCCCGTGCCTCGCGAGGCAGGTGCATGATGTCGTACTTGAGGTCGAATCGGCTCAGCCGTAGGTCACGCGCCACGGTGGCGATCTTCCGCGCGACCGTCTCCGGTGACCCGACGAACAGCGCCCCGTGGTCGATCTCGGCCTCGTAGCGCGCCCGGTCCGGCTTGTAGAAGCCGCGCTCCTCGGCGAGCGCCGCCACGACCGGCTGCCAGTACCGCCACCAGGTCTCCACCGCCTCCTCGTCGGTGTCCGCGACGAGGCCGAGCGAGTGTTGCCCGATCGGCTGGACAGTATGCCCGGCCTGTTCGAGCGCGCGGAGGTAGAGGTCGGCGTGTCCGGCGAACCGTTGGGGGCGCCCGCCGATGATGGCCATCATGAGCGGGAGCCCGTAGCGCGCCGCGCGGAGCACCGAGTTCGGGCTTCCTCCGACGCCGATCCACGTCGGGATGCCACCGGGCCGCATCCGCGGGTGCAGTCGCTGCGCGACCAGAGAGCTTCGTACGGTTCCGGACCAGGTGACCGGTTCGTCACGCTGGAGCCGTACGAAGAGGTCGAGCTTCTCCTCGAACAACCGCTCGTAGTCCGCCAGGTCGTAGCCGAACAGCGGGAACGACTCGGTCGCGGACGCGCGCCCGAGAACGATCTGCGCCCGTCCGTTGGACACGGCGTCGAGGGTGGAGAACTCGTGGTAGAGCCGCACCGGATCGTTCGTGCTGAGCACCGTGACCGAGGTGCCGAGGCGGATCCGGTCGGTTGCCGACGCGATCGCCGCGAGCAACACGGGTGTGGCCGAGTCGTTGTGGCCCTCCCGGTAGTGCTCACCCACGCTGAACACGTCGAGGCCCACCGACTCCGCGAGCCGCGCCTCGTCGACGAGCAGCCGCACGGTTTCCGCGTCGCTCAGGACCCGGCCGCCGTCGGTGGCCACCTCCCCGAACGAGTTGAGCCCCAGTTCGAAGCCTCCGTCTGTCATCGTCTCCTCCTCACGCTCGCCTCCCGCGGCGCCTCCCGCGGCAGGAAGCCCCTCGACGATTGACACGTCAACCATGCTAGTGTTCGAATTGACATATCAACCGGGAGGGGCGGATGACAAAGGCCACACCCGAGCGGCGGCGCGGACGCCACCTGCCGACCGCGGAGGAGCTGCGGATCTGGCGGGACTTCATCGAGACGACCGGTGCGCTCAGCTCCCAGATCGCGTCACGCCTCCAGGTCGATTCCTCGCTCTCGCCGGGGGACTACGCCGTACTGCTCGCCCTCAGCGAGTCGCAGGACCGGCAGATGCGCTCCTCCGAACTCGCGGCACACATCGGGTGGGAGCGGAGCAGGCTCTCCCACCACCTGGGGCGGATGGAGCGGCGGGGACTCATCCGTCGCCAGGAGTGCCCAACGGTTCCCCGAGGGGCGGAGGTGCTGCTCACGCCGACCGGTGCGGAGGCTTTCCGGCGCTCCACCGTCCCGCACCTGCGCGCCATCCGCGAGCTCTTCGTCGACGCTCTCACACCCGACCAGCTCCGCGCGGCAGGCGAGATCGCGGCGGCACTCAGCACGCACCTCGGCACGCGGCACGAGAGTTGAGCGGCGGGCCGGGACGCCCAGAGCGTCACGGCCGTCCCGCCGCATGCGACCGAGCACACCGGGTACGCCGCTGCGGCCCTCCAACCAGCGCGGTGGGCCAGGTCCGAGCGCTTTCCCCGCAGCCGAGGAGCACCGACATGCCGATCGCGGGACGGGCACGACTCTCACCGACGGCCTCCCTGGTGCTGCTCGCGTCGATTCTCGTGTCGTTCCTGGCCGCGTCGGCGGCACCGACCCCGCTCTACGGCATCTACCAGGAGCGCTGGCACTTCTCGCCGGTCACGACCACCGTGGTGTTCGCCGTCTACGCGCTCGCCGTGCTGGCGTCGCTGCTCACGTTCGGCAAGTTGTCCGATCATGTCGGCCGGCGTCCGGTCCTGGCCGTCGCGATCGCGGTGCAGATGGTCTCGCTAGTCGTCTTCGTCTTCGCCAACGGCGTACCCACGCTGCTGGCGGCCCGGATCGTGCAGGGGCTCGCGGCCGGCGCCGCCACCGGCGCCGTCGGCGCCGCCATGCTCGACATCGACCGCGCCCGCGGCACGCTCGCGAACTCGATCGCCCCCGGTATCGGAACCGGCAGCGGTGCCCTGCTCTCGGCGCTGCTCATCCAGTTCCTGCCCGCGCCGACGCGGCTGGTGTACGTCGTGCTGCTCGTGATCCTGCTGATCCAGGCCGTCGGGGTCGCGCTGATGCCGGAGACGGTCACGCCGATGGCGGGAGCGCGACGCAGCCTGCGGCCGGACATCAAGCTGCCCCGCTCGGTGCGGGAACCGGTACTGGTCGTCATTCCGGTGCTGTTCGCGGTCTGGGCGCTGGCCGGCTTCTTCGGGGCGCTCGGCCCGGCGCTCGTGCGGACCCTCATGAACACGTCGATCGTGGTCGGCGGTCTGGTCCTGTTCGTCTTCGCGCTCTTCGGGTCGATCGCCGTCCTGGTGCTGCGCAACACCGCCGCGAAGACGGTGATCCTCACCGGGATCGTCGCCCTCATCCTGGGCATGGTCGTCACGTTGGTGTCGGTCATGGCCCAGTCCGTCCCCGGATTCTTCGTCGGCCTGGCGCTCGGAGGTGTCGGTTTCGGTGGCGGATTCCAGGGCAGCCTCAAGACGATCATGCCGCTGGTCGAGGCGCACGAACGCGCCAGTGTGCTCTCCCTGCTCTATCTCGTCTGCTACGTCGGATTCGGCCTCCCCACGGTGATCGCCGGTTTCCTCGTGGTCTACGCCGGCGGTCTGCCCCGGACCGCCGACGAGTACTCCGTCGCCGTCATCCTCCTGGCCCTCGTAGCCCTGGTCGGGGTGCGCAGGGCCACGAGAATGGCCCCTGGCTAAGGCCGGGAACGAGGAACCAAGCCGGGGCACGGGCAGTAGCGTGGTGATCGGTACGGAACGCCAGGCGGGACATGAGCCGTACGCGATCCAGGGAGGCCGCGATGAGCCCGAGGAGTGCCCAGGGCGACGCGAGTGGGATGTCGAGCATCGAGAACCTCGACGTGAAGCTCGAAGTGATCGTCGTTCCGGTATCGGACGTCGACCGCGCGAAGGAGTTCTACGGACGCCTCGGCTGGCGGCTCGACCAGACCCCGCCCGGCATCGTCCAGTTCACGCCACACGGCTCCGGGTGCTCCGTGCAGTTCGGTTCGGAGCTCACCTCGGCCGCGCCCGGTTCGGCCATGGCGTACCTGATCGTGTCCGACGTCGAGGCGGCCCGCAACGCCCTGGTCTCGGCCGGCGTCGAGGTCGGCGACGTCTTCCACCCCAGCCCGGACGGCCCGGTCGACGGGCTGGATCCCGAGCGGCGCAGCTACTTCTCGCGCGCCATGTTCCGCGACCCGGACGGCAACACCTGGCTCCTGCAGGAGATCACGACCAGGCTTCCCGGCCGCATCGAGGGCGGCCTCACGTCCTTCAGTTCGGCGACCGACCTGGCGAGCGCGCTCCGGCGCGCGGCCGACGCCCACGGCGAGCACGAGAAGCGCACCGGCAAGAGCGACCCGGACTGGCCCGACTGGTACGCGACGTACATGGTGAGCGAGCAGTCGGGGGCGAAGCCTCCCGAGTGAGCCGCCAACGGGTCTGGCCGCCATCAGGCATTGACACGTCCCGCTATCCATTCCATGGTCGATGGACTCATCACTCCGTCGAAGGGTCAGAGGATGGTCGGCAACGAGCACAGGTACGTCATCGTCGGGGCGGGGCCCGCCGGGCTTCAACTGAGCTACTACCTCCAGCAGCACGGTGCCGACTACCTGACGCTCGAAAGTGGTGACGAACCGGGCGGGTTCTTCCGGCGGTTCCCCCGGCATCGCCGGCTCATCTCACTGAACAAGGTGCACACCGACAGCACCGACCCGGAGATCCGCCTGCGCTGGGACTGGAACTCCCTGCTCAACGACTCCCCGGACCTGCTGTTTCCGAACTTCAGCGAGGAGTACCTGCCCGCAGCCGACGACCTGGTGCGCTACCTCGCGGAGTTCCAACGGGTCCACCAGCTCAACGTCCGGTACGGCACGACGGTCGAGCGGATCACGCGGACGGGCGACGGTTTCACCGTGCGCACCGGCCAGGATGAGGTCCGGGCGCGCTGCCTGGTCGTCGCGACGGGCTGGGGCCAGCCGTTCGTGCCGGCCATCAAGGGCATCGAACATGCCATCGGGTACGAGGACATGGTCGTCGACCCCACGGCGTACGAGGACCAGCGGGTCCTGATCATCGGTAAGGGCAACTCCGCCTTCGAGACCGCGTCGGCCATCCTCGGCCGGGCCTCGATGGTGCACCTCGCCAGCCGGCAACCCCTGCGGCTCGCGTGGAACACCAAACACCCCGGGGACGTCCGTGGTCAGTACGGCGTGATCCTCGACAGCTACCAGTTCAAGACCCTGCACTCGGTGCTCGACTGCACGATCGACGAGATCCGGCCCGTCGACGGGCGGTTCCAGGTGTCCATCACGTACACCCACGCCGAGGGCGAGACCGCCGTGCTCGACTACCACACGGTGCTGCGGTGCACCGGCTTCCGGATGGACACCGCGGTGTTCGACGAGACGTCCCGTCCCGACATGGTGCGGGACGGCCGCATGCCCGGGCTACGCCCCGACTGGCAGTCGAGCAACATCGACGACCTCTACTTCGCCGGTACGATCGCCCAGGCCCGGGACGTCAAGCACGCGTCGTCGCCGTTCATCGACGGCTTCCGGTACAACCTCCGCACCCTGACGCGCATCCTGCGGGAGCGGTACGACGACGTGCCGTTGTCGTTCACGACGACGCCGGCGGACGCCGCGTCGTTGGCCAAGCTGATGCTCGACCGGGTGAACTGGTCCTCGGCGCTGTGGACCCAGTTCGAATACCTCTGCGACGTCCTCGTGCGCGACGACGCCACCGGCGACTTCCACCACTACGAGGACCTGCCGGAGGACTACGCCGTGGAGCGCTTCGCGTCCGCCACGCAGTGGTACACGCTCGCGCTGCGGTGGGGCCGCGACGACTACGGCGACGTCTTCGCCATCGACCGGCACCCGACCCCCGACCGGGCCCGGGAGAGCGCCTTCATCCACCCGGTGATCCGGCGGTACCGCGGAGCGGACCTGCTCGCCGAGCAGCACCTGCTGGAGGATCTGCTGGCCGAGTGGCGACGCCCGGACCGGCACGTCGAGCCGTTGGTCGAGTTCCTGACCAGGGACCTCACCAGCGGATCATGACCTCGTCGAGCGGCTTGCGGGTCAGGTCGGGGACGCAGGCGTCCGGCGTCGGATAACCGACCGGCATCACGACGTACGGGCGCTCCTCCGGCGGTCGCCCGCACACCTCGTTGAGGAAGCGCATCGGGCTGGGCGTGTGGGTCAGGGTGACCAGGCCGCAGTGGTGCAGCGCGGTGATCAGCAGACCGACGGCGATGCCCACGGATTCCTTGACGTAGTACGGCTTCGGGCTGTGTGGCCCCTGGTGTATCTCGAACACGACGATGACGGCCGGTGCGGTCTCCAGGAACGGCTTGCGCCAGTCGGTGCCGAGCCCGGCGATCGCATCCAGCCACTCGGCTGAGGCGCGACGGTCGTAGAACGCTCGTTCCTCGGCCTCCGCGGCCTCGCGCAGCCGGCGCTTGCGGGCCGGGTCGGTCAGGACGACGAACCGCCACGGCTGCACGTTGGCGCCACTCGGTGCGGTCGAAGCGGCCCGGATCGCGGCCTCGATCACCCCGTCGGGCACGGGGTCGGGGGCGAAGTCCCGCACCGAACGGCGCCGCGCCATCCGTTCCGCGAACGCCTCCGCCTCGCGCACCATCTCCGCCGGCTCCATACGGGCGTACTGGATCGGTACCCTGGACTGCAGGTCTGCCTCGGTCACCTGTGGCCTCCACTGATCAGGGGTGCCGGTCGCCGTGGCAGGGCAAGCCTGCCGCGACGTCCGGTTTCCCCAGCATTTCCGAGGCCGGCGGTTCGTCGTTACGCCGTCGTGCTGTCTCGCGGGAGGGCACGTCCGGGGCGGTCCGGGAGGCGATCTCGTCGACCACGTCGGTCAGGCGGCCGCGCAGTGCCGCGGCGGCCCGCTGGCGGGTCGCTCCGTCGCCGTTCGTGGCGAGGCGTGTCAACCAGTCCTCGACCCGCTCGCAGTCGCCCGCCTCGTGCAGCGCCGGTCGGGCGAGCTCGACCAGCCGCCCGGCGAGCGCCGCAGCGGGCAGCAGCCGGCCGGTGAGGACGTCGACGCCGTGCCCGCCCATCCCGTCGCGGGCGGCGCGCCAGTACGCGAGCCGCATCAGCTCCGGGATCAGTTCCGGCCCCTCGTCGCCCCGGTCGACCGCGTCACCGGCGACGACCACCAGAGCCCGCACCAGGGCGGCCAGGGCCGCGGACTCGGCGGCGGTGACGGGCACGTCGGCCACCCGCACCTCGAGCGTCGGGTGGTTCGTCGACAGGCGGAGATCCCAGAAGATGGTGCCCCGGTCGACCAGCGCGCCCACCTCGAGCAGCATGTCCACGTGGTCGTCGTACTGCTGCGCGGACCTCAGCAACGGAGGCGGGCCGGCCACCGGCCACCGGCCCCAGGTGACGCTGCGCCAACTCGCGTATCCGGTGTCGCGCTCCGACCAGTAGGGCGAGTTGGCCGTGAGGGCGAGAAACACCGGCAGGTGCTGGCGCAGGTGGTTGCCGATCAGCACGGCGCGGTCCCGGTCGGGCTCCTCCACGTGGACGTGGACGGCGCAGATCGCGAGCTCGTCGTGCAGCCCACGGAAGGTGGCGGTGCCGCGATCCTGGCGCGGCCCTTCGGTGATGGGCGGCGGCACGGCACGGCCCAGCACCGGCGAGCCGCTCGCGATCACCCGCAGACCCGCCGACAGCGCCGCGGCCTGGACGGCGGCACGACCTTCGACGAGTTGCGCGCTCAGGGCGTCCAGGCTCCGGCACGGGTCGGTGCGGGTCTCGACCTGGAGCTTGGTGATCTCGCCGCCCACCCGGGTGCCGAGGGCCGGACGCGCACGATCGACGACCGTGGCCGCCTCCGGCACGACCTCACCCCGGTCGACGTCGACGACGAGGAACTCCTCCTCGACCCCGAGTAGGGGAATGGGCGATCCCGAGCGCTGTCCCGTAGTCATGCCGACGCCGACCCCTCGCTGCCGGTCGTTCGCCGGCGCCGAGCCAGACTATGGGATGTCGTCGATGGGTCGCGGTCCGAAACGCTCCATCATGGACAACGCGTCCACGAGCCCGGCCAGAAGCGCCGTGCGCTCCGGCATGCGGTCGACACAGACGTACTCGTCGGCAGCGTGTGCTCCGCCTCCGACCGCACCCAGGCCGTCAAGGGTCGGCACGCCCAGCGCGGCGGTGAAGTTGCCGTCGGACGCGCCGGCGGCGTGCGCACCGACGACGTCCGGGATGCCGAGCTGACGGGCGATCGACTGGGCCAGCTCCAGCAGCGGCCGCGCCAGCTCGGGCGACATGGGGTAGCGGTTGATCCCGCCCTGCACGGCCAGCGTCGCCTCGGGCAGGAACGGCACCAGACCCCGGATGGCGTGGTCCACGCGTTCGAGTTCGTCCCTGGTCCAGGCCCGGACGTCGACGGCCAGGCTGGCGCGTTCCGGCACCGTGTTCGTCGTGGTGCCGGCGGAGAGCAGGGTCGGCGTGACCGAGGTGCCACCGCTGTCCGCCGCGCCGAGCGCACCCAGCGTGAGGACCTGGTGGGCGACCTCGACCGTGGCGTTGACCCCGCGTCGGGGCTCGACGCCTGCGTGGGCGGCGCGGCCCCGGACGGTGAGGCGGTACACCGAGCCGCCCTTCCTGGCCACCTTCACGTGCCCGTCCGGGGTGGCCGCCTCGCAGACGAGAACCGCACCCGAGCGCCGTGCCTCACGCTCGATCAGTGGCCGTGACGTGACGGACCCGGACTCCTCGTCGCACGTGAGCAGCACGCCGACCGCCGAGGTGTCCTCGACCAGGCGCAGTGCCGTGAACATCTGCACGATGCCGCCCTTCATGTCGCACACGCCGGGTCCCGTCGCGACGTCCTTGCGGACGGTGAAGGGCCTGGACCGGATCGTGTCGACCGGGAAGACGGTGTCGAAATGGCCGAGCAGCAGCACCCGTTGACTGGCGGCCTGCCACAGCAGGTGCGGCAGGCCGTCGATCACGACGCGGCGGGCGGGCCGGCCGAGAGCTTCCTCACCCCAGCGGGCGAGCAGGTCGGCACAGGACTCCAGGTGAGGCAGGGAACCCGGCGCCGACTCGGACGCGACGAGCGTGCCCAACCGGTCGACCATGTCCTCCCTGAGCCGCGTCGCGGCGTCGAGCAGACGGCGTGGGTCGTCCATCGATCCCTCCAGCCTCACGGGTGACGGGCCTGGCCAGGCGTGTCCGTCGACCATCGCAGGGGGATCGGGGTGTGGTCACCCTTGGCTGTGCTCAGGCAGCCGGTTCACCCGCCGGCCGCACGCTGGCCGATCCGTAGCCGAACTCGACGATCCGACGCGTGGACTCGGCGTAGGCGTCCTGACCCTCGGGCGCGAAGGTGCCGAGCCCGTCGACGTACCGGTTGAACATGCAGAACGCGGCGGCGATCAGGACGGTGTCGTGGATCTCCAGGTCGCTGGCGCCCTCCGCGCGGGCGTTGGCGACCAGCTCGGCGGTGACGTTGCGGCCGCTGATCTGTACCGCGCCGGCGATACGCAGCAGCGCCCGCAGTTTGGCCGAGATCGGGGCGCTGTCGAGGTCGGCGCGTACGTGGTCGACGAGGGGCATCCCCTCGTCGAGCTGTGCCGCGGCGAACGCCGAGTGCGACGCACAGCAGAAGGTGCACTCGTTGCGCCCGGAGACGTACGCCGCGATCAGTTCGCGCTCGCCGGCCGGGAGTGAGTGCGGGGCGCGCAGCAGCACCTCGGCCAGCTCGTTGAGCGGCTTCGCCGTCTCCGGGCGGTACCGCATCGGACCGGATATGCCGGGAAACTGCTTCTCGTCGATCCCCAGATCGATGTGCGCCATGGTTGTCATGCCTCTCAGCCGTGAGACGTGGCCCGGTCGGGCGGCGCTCCTGCCGAAGACGGCTGCCGGCGCCGGGGCGCGCGGCCGCCGCCGCGTCGCGCCGCCACGATCTCATTTCGTTCGCCGGCCGCGCTTATTCAATCGTGCTCTGTTCCAGAAACCGGCGTGCGTTCCCGGATCCTCGGCTTTCGCCGCCGGTGACGCTTGCTCCTCACGCGGCGTCATGCCACATAGTCGGTGGCGTGGAGGAGCACCTGACCGTGGGGCGTGTGGCGGAGTTGGCCGGCGTCAGCGTCCGCACGCTGCATCACTACGACGAGATCGGCCTCCTGGAGCCGTCCGCGCGGAGCGCGGCCGGGCACCGGGCCTACTCCGCGCACGATGTGGAGCGACTCCGGGAGGTGCTCGCCTACCGGCGGCTCGGCTTCGGACTGCGGGAGATCGCGGACCTGGTGCACGACCCGGCCACCGACGCGGTCGCGCACCTGTGCCGGCTGCGCGGCCTGCTGATGGACCAGCGCGACCGCGCTGCCGCCATGGTGACGGCCATAGACAGGGAACTGGAGGCACGAGCAATGGGAATCAGGACGACGCCGGAGGAGCAACTGACAGTGTTCGGCGCGCGGTTGTACGACGCCATCGGATCCGCCTACCCAGCGACGCGACGCACCGAGCCACGGATCGCCGCGCGCATCTGGGACGCGCTGGGGGATGCGCGAACGGTGCTGAACGTCGGGGCTGGCACCGGCTCCTACGAGCCACCCGACCGCGACGTCACGGCCGTCGAACCGTCGGCGGTCATGCGGGCGCAGCGTCCCGTGGGCGCGGCGCCGTGTGTGGCCGCCGCGGCGGAGAGTCTGCCGTTCGAGGACCAGTCCTTCGACGCCGCGATGGCGGTCAGCACCGTGCACCACTGGCCCGACCCGGTCGCCGGGCTGCGGGAGATGCGGCGTGTGGCCCGCCGCGTGGTGGTGTTCACGTACGACGCCGATGACACGGGCTGGCGTCAGCGGTTCTGGCTCACCCGCGACTACCTGCCCGAGTTCGCAGACCTCCTCGTCGGCTGGCCGTCCCTGGCCGACCTGACCCGCGCCATCGGAGGACGCGCGGAGCCGGTACTCGTCCCCTGGGACTGCGCGGACGGCTTCTTCGAGGCGTACTGGCGGCGGCCGGAGGCATACCTGGACGACCATGTACGCCGCGCGGTTTCGGTGTGGACCAGAGTCGGACCGCAGGCTGAGCAACGGGCGGTCCGCACACTCCGCGAGGACCTCTCCTCAGGCCGGTGGGCCGAGCGCAACCGCGACCTCGTCGCCCTCGACACGGCGGAGCTCGGACTGCGCCTGCTCACAGCCTGAACCACCGTGTGGACTGCTTGGACGGGCTGACGGAGGAACAGGCGCGCCGATCGTTGGTGCCGTCCCGGACCACCCTGCTGGGCTTGGTGAAGCACGCGACCTTCGTGGAGAGGGTCTGGTTCGACGAAGCCGTCACGTGCCGATCGCGCGCCGAGATCGGGATGCCCGCGACGCCGGACGAGTCGTTCGAGGCATGCGAAGCGTCCCGCCGCGCGACGGTCTCCCTCGGGCTGGGCGACCTGGTGCACGGCAACCGACGCGGTCCACTCCCGCTGCGCTGGGTGTACCTCCACATGCTGCGCGAACTCGCCCAGCACTGCGGGCACGCGGACATCCTGCGCGAGCAGGTGCTGAGCGAGTAGCGCGGGCACCCACACCGGTGCGGGTGCCCCGGTGTGGCGGGTCAGTTGTACGGCATCGTCGGGAACCAACCGACGCCGAAGAGCGCCGGCACCCGAAGGTCCCAGTAGACGACGGTGAACACGCCCAACGCGACGAGAAGCGCGCCGGTCAGGACGGCGGCCCGGGTGGGCGCCGCGATCCAGCGCAGGAAGCCGCCGCGGGTCACGAGCACCAGGACCGCGAAGATGAGTGTCACGACGAGGACGTTGCCGAGCGACTGCAGGGAGAACGCCAGCGCGCCGTAGAGGGGGTTGCCGGTATCCACGGCCCAGTGGAACAGCTTGTTGAACAGCGGGTACGGCCGGCCGACGACGAAGCCGCCGACCAGGGCACCGAGTGCGACGAGCCGGGTCACCGGCCGGTTGGCGAAGATGTCGGGCAACGCGCCGAGTGCCGCCAGTCCGAGATAGGTCAGCGCCAGCCCGATCAGGCCGAACACCACCGACGACTGGATCAGGCGGACCGGCATCCCGTCGACCGTGTCCGTCGACAGTTGGGGCAGGCGGTCGCCGAGCAGCACACCGAGCGCGCCGTAGGACGCCGACACGGCGAGCATGCCGACGGTCAGCCAACCGACGGGACGCAGCAGCGCGCGTACCGTGTGGGAGGCGGTCGGGGCGCGGTCGTCCGCACCCACCGTGCTCATCGGACCCACCGCGGCCACCATGGCGATGTTGCAGGCGGTGAAGGTGCCGGCGAAGCCCGACACGAACGCGAAGACCAGCCCCGCGACGGTGCCGCCGATGGCGGTGGCCTTGGCGTCATGGCCCAGGACGGTGTTGGCGACGTTGTCGCCGATCACCGAGTCGACGAACTCGAACGACCAGAGCACCGCGAGCAGGACGCCCGCCGCCGCGCTGAGAAGCGCGATCCGTAGCCGACGAGCCGGTGCGAGCCGGACGAAATCCGCCGGCGTGGACCCAGGATCGGTTCTGGTGACACTGCGCGATGTCATCTCATTCTCTTCTGTGCGAGAGCCGACTCGGACGGCGTGCGTGCACACAAGCTATGCGGCGTACGGCGGAGCCGGTTCTCTCAGCGTGCTCAGTAGCCGCTCCGCTGGTCTCGCGGGACGCGGGCGACGGCAGGAGCGCAATTCTGCGTATCCGTGGCAGCGCCACCCCGGGTCAGGATGGCGCCATGACAACCGCCTACCGAACCTGCCCGATCTGCGACGCCGTCTGCGGGCTGCGGCTCAGCCTGGCCGATGACGGGCGGGTCACCTCGGTCAAGGGGGACCCGGAGGACCCGTTCTCACGCGGCTACCTCTGCCCCAAGGGCGCGAGCCTGGGGCACATCGACGCGGATCCGGACCGCCTGCGTCTGCCGCTGGTCCGTGTCGACGGCGAGTTGCGCGAGGTCGGCTGGGACGAGGCGTTCCACGCCGTCGACCAGGGGCTGCGACGCGTCATCGAGGCGCACGGTCGGCAGTCGCTCGCCGTCTACCTCGGCAACCCGACCTTCCACACCATGGCCGGCATCCTGTACCGGGGGCCGCTGGCCCAGTCGCTCGGTACGCGCAACGTCTTCTCCGCCAGCACCATCGACCAGATGCCCAAGCACGTCTCGTGCGGCCTGCTCTTCGGCGATCCGTTCGCCATCCCCGTGCCCGATCTGGACCGCACCGACTACCTGCTGATCCTCGGCGCCAACCCGGTGGAGTCGCACGGCTCGCTCTGCGCCGCCCCGGACTTCGCCGGCCGGCTCAGGGCGCTGCGTGAGCGCGGCGGGCGACTGGTGGTGGTCGACCCGCGGCGTACCCGCACCGCCGCAGTAGCCGACGAGCACCTGTTCATCCGTCCCGGCACCGACGCCTACCTGCTCTTCGGCATCGTGCACACGCTGCTCGCGGAGGGGTTGACCTCGGTCGAGGTACCGGTGAGTGGCCTCGCCGAGCTGCGCGACCTGGCCGGGGCGTTCAGCCCGGCCGCGGTGGCGCCGGTCTGCGGGGTGCCCGCCGAGGCGGTCGTGCGCCTGGCCCGCGAACTGGCCGGCGCGCCCACCGCGGTGGTCTACTCCCGGGTCGGCACCTGCACCGCCGAATTCGGCACGCTCACCCAGTGGCTGGTCGACGTGATCAACGTGCTGACCGGCAACCTGGACCGGCCGGGCGGGGTGATGTTCCCGAAGACCGCCACCGCCGAGGTCATGCGCACCGGCGAGCCGTGGGTGTCGGGTCGCTGGCGCAGCCGGGTACGCGGGCTGCCCGAAGTCCTCGGTGAGCTGCCGGTGGCCACCCTGGCCGACGAGATCGACACCCCGGGCGAGGGCCAGGTCCGTGCCCTGGTCACGGTCGCCGGCAACCCGGTGCTCTCCGCGCCGAACGGCCCCCGGTTGGGCCGGGCACTGGAGGACCTGGAGTTCATGGTCTGCGTCGACCCGTACCTGAACGAGACCACCCGGCACGCCGACGTGATCCTGCCCCCGCCGCGCATCATGCAGATGCCGCACTACGACTTCCTGCTGCTCACCGTGACGGTGCGCAACTACACGCGGTTCTCCCCGCCGGTGCTGCCGTTGGCCCCGGATCAGCGCTCGGAAGCCGAGATCATGAAGCGGCTCACGATGATCGCCTCCGGGCAGGGTGCGGACGCCGACCCGGACCTGCTGGACGAGATGATGCTCGGCGAGATGATCGGCGGCGGCGTACGCACGCCGAGCTCGCCGCTGTACGGGCAGGACCCGGCCGCCGTGCGATCGGCGCTGACCGGCGAGAGTGGGCCGGAGGTGCTGCTGGACGCGATGCTCCGGCTCGGCTCGTACGGGCTGACGCTGGCCGACCTGAGGGCGAACCCGCACGGCATCGACCTCGGAGCGCTGCGGCCGCGCCTCGGCGAGCTGCTGTGCACCGCGTCCCGCACGGTGGAGCTGGCCCCCGCGGCGCTGGTCGAGGACGCCGCGCGGCTGCGTGCCCGACTCGCCGAGACACCGCCGGAGGTGGTGCTCATCGGCCGGCGACAGCTGCGGTCCAACAACAGTTGGCTGCACAACGTGGCGCCGCTGGCCGGCGGCAGCAACCGGTGCACGCTGCACATCCACCCGCACGACGTGGCGCGCTTCGGGCTGGACGGGCAGGCCCGGGTGCGCTCGGCCACCGGCGAGGTGGTGGTGCCGTTGGAGCCCACCGAGTCGATCATGCCGGGAGTGGTCAGCCTGCCGCACGGCTGGGGGCACTCGGACACCACCCAGCGGGTGGCCGCCCGCCAGCCCGGGGTCAACGCCAACGCGTTGACCAACGACACGGTCATCGACCCGCTCTCCGGCAACGCCGTGTTCAACGGGATACCGGTCGCCCTCAGCCCGTGCCGGGACAGCCCGCGGCCGTAGCGACGCGCCCGCGACGCGACAGCCCCGCCCGGTGGACCCGGGCGGGGCTGTGGTGCAGAACGGGCTGCACGACCTCAGCGGAGATGCTTCGAGTCATTCCGCCGGGGGAGTGAACAGCGGCCTGACCTCCACGCCGCCCGGGGAGCGCGTCGGCACCAACTTGGCGATCTGCAACGCATGGTCCAGATCCCGTGCCTCCAGCACGAAGAACCCGGCGAGCACCTCTTTCGCCTCGATGAACGGCCCGTCGACGAACACTCCGTCCCGGATCGAGGTCGCGGTGGCGCTGGACTGCAGCGCCTGCGGCGTCAGGAGTTGACCGCCCAGCTCCTCGACCTGCTTGCCGAACCGCATGTGCGCCTCGGTCTCCTCCGGCGGGGTCTCCATCGGGTCGGCGGGCGCGGGCAGGTACAGGAGAACGGCGTACTGCGCCATGGGGAAGTTCCCTCCTTCGTGTCTGGCCGGCGGAGCGGCCCGGTCGGTTGCGGTGCGCCGCGGGTGCGTCACCCTCCCGTCACGACGCGGTATCTGATGTGCGTCGCGCAGGGAGTCTCGATCACCCGGGTGGATTCCATCCTGACCCGGTCCAGGCCGGGGCGCTCGAACAGCCGGACGCCGCGTCCCAGCAGCACCGGTGCGAGGTGGATCTGCACCTCGTCGAGGAGCCCGGCGGCCAGGTACTGCTGTGCGACGTCCGCGCCGCCCATCACGTAGACCGGCTTGTCGGCGGCCGCCGCCTGCGCCTGCCGCAGAGCGCTGCGGATGTCGGACGCGAAGGTGAACACGGCGCCGCCGTCGGGCACCTTCTCGGGACGGTCGTGGGACACCACGAACACCGGTGTCCTGCCCAGCGGACCGTCGCCCCACCCGTTCGGTCCGGTGGAGATGTCATAGGTCCGCCGGCCGGCCACCACGGCGCCGGACGCGAACAGCTCGTCCAGGACCGTGGTGTCCTCGTCCGTCCGGCCGCTGGAGATCCAGTCATGGAGTCGTTCGCCGCCCTCGCCCAGCGGACGCTCCGGGCTGTCGTTCGCACCCGTGATGAATCCGTCCAGCGACATCGTGATGTCGAAGACGACCTTTCCCATCATGCCTCCCACGCTCGGCTCGGCCCAGACGCCCGGCTGGGCGGGAGCCCATGGTGCGTCGTCGCGGGGCATGACCGCATCCTCCCGATTGCTCCGTCGTACGCCGAGGTGGTGCGCATGGTGGATGGTCCGCAGCGGAAGGTATCCGGTCGCCGGGACCGGCGCGAACAGGACACGCAAAAGTCGGTGGCCGGAGGCTGTCGATTTTCGGGCCGGTCGTTCGTCGTCAGTGCGGGACGGAGGGTTCGCCGTGCCGGCGCGGCGAACCCTCCGCCCCCCGGTTTCGACCATGAGTGAGGTACGAAAGGACCACAGAAGTGACTGCAGAAGCTCCACCGAAGGCGGGAAGGGCGGCGTGGATCGGGCTGGCCGTGCTCGCCCTGCCGACGTTCATCATTGCCGTCGACCTGTTCGTGCTGCTCCTGGCGCTCCCGGCGCTGGCAGGCGACCTGGGCGCCAACAGCGTCCAGCAACTGTGGGCCTCCGACATCTACGGGTTCCTGCTGGCCGGGTTCCTGATCTCCATGGGGACGCTCGGTGACCGCATCGGCCGGCGCAAGCTGCTGATGATCGGTGGAGCGTTGTTCACCGTGGGGTCGGTGCTGACGGCCTTCGCCCCGACCATCGAGCTGCTGCTCCTGGCCCGGGCCGCCCTGGGCATCGCCGGTGCCACGCTGATGCCCTCGACCATCGGGCTCATCGGCGCGCTGTTCGCGGACCCGAGGCAGCGCGCCACCGCCTTCGGGATCTGGGGCGGTGTCTACACCCTGGGCGCCAGCTTCGGGCCGGCGCTCGGCGGTCTGCTGCTGGAGCATTTCTGGTGGGGATCGGTGTTCCTGGTCGCCGTCCCGTTCCTCGTGGTCATGCTGGTGCTCGGGCCGAAGTACCTGCCCGAGTTCAGCAACCCGAACGCGGGCAAGATCGACTACGTGAGCGTCGGCCTGTCGTTGCTGGCACTGCTCCCGATCATCTACGGCATCAAGGAGTTGGTCCGCACCGGCTGGGAGCCGGTGCCGGTGCTGGCACTGGTCGTCGGCCTCGTGTTCGCCGTGCTGTTCGTCCGCCGGCAGAACCGGCTGGCCGAGCCGCTGCTGGACCTGAAGCTGTTCAAGAACGGTGTCATCAGCGCGACCCTGACCAACTCGCTCATCTTCAGCGGTGTCGGCGGCGGCCTGATGCTGCTCATGCTGCTGTACTTCCAGCTCGTGCGGGGCTTCAGCCCGCTGGAGGCGGCCCTGCTGATGATCCCGGGCATGCTGGCCGGTGCGGTGGGCATGCAGGTGGCACCGAAGCTCGCCGCCAGGTACCGGCCGGGCAACGTCATCGGCGTCGGTGTGCTCCTCGCCGCCCTGGTGTACGTCGCAATGACCCAGGTGTCGGTGGAGAACGGCACGTGGCTGCTGGTCACCGGCTTCGTGCTGGCCTCCTTGTTCGGCACCGCGTCCGTCGGTCTGGGCACCGGACTGGTGGTCGGCAACGCGCCGCCGGAGAAGATGGGCTCCGCGGGCTCGCTCGCGCAGCTGTGCCTCGAGTTCGGCGGCACGCTCGGTCTGGCGCTGCTGGGCACCGTGGCCACCGCCGTGTACCGCGGCACGGTCGACGTCCCGGGCGGCGTCCCCGCCGACCAGGCCGCCGTCGCCGGCGACAGCCTCGCGGGGGCGGCGGTGACGGCTCCGGACCTGCCCGTCGACCAGGCCGGCGCGCTGCTGGCCTCGGCTCAGAACGCCTTCGTCAACGGTGTGCAGGTGATGGCCATCATCGGCGTCGTGCTGTACGTCCTGAGCGGGCTCCTGGTGATCTCGAAGCTCAGGAACGTGCCGCCCTTCGGCCAGGCCGCGCCGCCGCCCGAGCCCGACCCGGCTGCGCCGGTCGGGGCGGAGAAGGTCGCCTGAGCCGTCCCGGGTGGGCCGGTCCGATGAGTCCGGTCCGGTGAGCCTGGTCCCGTGACGACGGTGCGCCCGCGTGGGCGTCCGCCGGGGCTCCCGGCGAACCGGGCGGGTCGCACCCGCCGGTTCACCGGGAGCCGCCCGGTGAGTGCGCGGGTTTCGCTGCTCTGCGCACTCTCGGAGGGGCGACCGTCGGGCCTGCTCGTCGAGACTTACCAGTGATCCGAATTGCCGACCACGACGTCAGTGGAGGGAACCGATGCGATTAACCGCATTCCTGGCGCAGGCCGCCACCATGGCCGTGATGACCACGATGGTGGTGGCGCCTGCCCAGGCCGCCCCGGTGGCACCCGGCGTGATCCGGCCGGTCCGCGGATGCGCCGAGCTGGTCCGGGACTACGCCATTCCCGGGGCGGCGACACACGTGGTATCGGCAACGCTGGTCGAGGCGAACGGGACCGAGCCCGCCCAGTGTGACGTTCGCGGCTACGTCGAGCCCGCGGTGAACTTCAAGCTGCGCCTGCCCACCGACACCTACCGGGGGCGGTACGTCCAGCACGGGTGCCCCGGCGAATGTGGTGTCATGGAACAGGCGCCCCCGGAATGCGGGCCACGTAATCCGGACCTCGCCGTGGCGCAGACCGATGACGGGCACGTGGGCAAGGGCGACTTCCCGGCCAACATCTCCGACGCCAGCTGGGCGGAGGACAACCAGGCCGCCCGGGACGACTTCTACTTCCGTGCGCCGCACGTGGTGTCCGTGGCCGTCAAGAAGCTCATCCAGCGGTTCTACGGGGCGCCGCCGAAGCAGTCGTACTTCTTCGGCTGCTCGACCGGCGGGCGGGAGGGCCTGATCCTCGCCCAGCGCTACCCGCACGACTTCGACGGGATCAGCGTCGGTTCACCCGCGATCTTCCTCGGCCCGCTCAACGGGATCTACATCGCCTTCGCCGCCAAGACCAACATGGGCGCCGACGGCCAGTCGATCCTGACCCGCGAGAAGCTCCCCGCGCTGCACGCTGCGGTGCTCGCCGCCTGCGACCATCTCGACGGCCTGGTCGACGGTCAGCTCGACGACCCACGAAGGTGCCGGTTCGACCCGGGCACCGTCCAGTGCTCGGCCGGCACCGACGACCCGGACTGCCTGACGCCGGCGCAGGTCGCCGTCGTGCGCAAGCTGTACGACGGGCCGCGGGATCCGGACGGAACCCGCCTCTACCCCGGCTGGCAGACCCGTGGCTCGGAGCTGTCCTGGGACGGCCACCTCGTCCCGAACGAATTCAGCTCGGCCCGGCCGTTCCCCGACCAGTTCCTGCAGTACATGGCGTACCCGATCGGCAGGCCGCAGTCCTCGCTGGCCGAGATCGAGTTCACGGTCGAGGAGCTGCGCCGGCTGAAGCCCGAGAGCATCGCGGGCAACGCCGCGAGCCTGGACATGCGGGAGTTCCGTCGCTCCGGCGGCAAACTGATCATGTGGAGCGGCTGGGACGACCAGTCCATCCCGGCGGTGGGCATGCTGGACTACTACCAGCGGGTGTGGCAGCGCTCGGGCGGCCTGCAGGCCACCCAGCAGTGGCTGCGCACATACGTGATCCCGTCGAAGTACCACGCCTGGACCGGCGGGTCCCGGCTGACCGAGTTCGAGACCTTCAACGCGCTGGTCGACTGGGTCGAGCGCGGTCGGGCCCCGGTCGGCATCGTCGCCACCGGCACCAACCCCGAAGGGGGCCCGCGCACCCGTCCGGTCTATCCGTACCCGTTGGTGGCGCGTTACGACGGCACCGGCAGTGTGGACGAGGCGCGGAACTTCGTTCCTGTCCGCCCCCCGGGCCGACTGAACGACGTCATCCACTGGGCCGGCGAGGACCTCTACCACCGGCCGGGGCCGGTGGCCCGCTGACCCTCGTCGTCGCCCCGACAGACACACGATCCGGGTCGGCCGCGTCGCACCACCGCGCGCCGCGGCCGACCCGGAACACCCGCCCTGCAGAGGAAAGGAAAACCCGATGACCGAGACTCTGACCGAGGCCACCCAGACCGAGCCGGAGCCGTGGCTCCAGAACGTGGTCGTCACCCGTGAGTTCGACGCCACGCCCGAGCAGATCTGGGCCGCCTGGACCACGCCCGAGCTGATCACCCAGTGGTGGGGTCCGAGCGGGTTCCGCACGCCGCTGGAGGAGATCACCTTCGAGCCCTTCGTCGGCGGCCAGTTCAAGCTGACCATGTACTCGCCGGACAACGACGCGGTGCCGCAGGACGCGCGCGTCCTCCTGTGGGAGCCCAACCAGCGGTTCATGTACACCGAACCGGTCCCGTGCTGGCCGGTCATCAAGTTCGTCGTCGGCAAGATGACGCTGTCCGAGAAGGACGGTAAGACCGAGCTGACCCTGGACGTCACCTCGATCGCCGGCGTCGACATGGTGGAGATGTCCCAGGGCACCTGGCACGAGATGTTCGACAAGCTCGCCGACCTTCTCGCGACGAGCAGATAACCGCGGCGCCTCATCCGTGGCGGTCATTGCAGCCGCCCATTGGCCGATCGTGCAAAGTGGTGCGTCATCGGCGTACCTCCCGCCGGTTTTGTGGCAAAATGTACGGTGACGCAAGCGACCGGTAGGAGACCGAACATGCGGAAACTGATCGCAGATGAATTCATGACGCTCGACGGGGTCGTTCAGGCTCCCGGCCATGACGGAGAGGACAGCGACGGCGGCTTCCAGCACGGCGGCTGGCACATGCGCCACATGGACGAAATGTCGACGAACTGGGTCAACAAGACCACGCTCGAAACTGCTGGCTTTCTGTTCGGCCGCCGCACGTACGAGATCTTCGCATCGTTCTGGCCGACCGCTCCCGACGAGCTGGCCACCCTCGCCGACGTGCTCAACAATCGGCCGAAGTACGTCGCCTCGACGACGCTCAACGAACCGCTCACCTGGCAGAACTCCACTGTCCTCGACGGCGACGTCGTCAAGGCAGTGGCGTCGCTGAAGGAAGAGGACGGCGGCGACCTCCACGTCGTCGGCAGCGCCCAGCTGACCCGCACCCTCATCGAGCACAACCTCGTCGACGAGCTTCGACTCCTCATCGACCCGGTCCTCGTCGGGGGTGGCAAGCGCCTCTTCCCCGACAACGGCACCTTCCGGCAGTTGCGGCTCGCCGACAGCCAGGTGACGAGCACCGGCGTCATCATCGCGACCTACACCACGGCCGAGTCCTAGAGATCACCAAGCAGGGGCGGGCACCGGTTTCCGGTGTCCGCCCTTCGCCATGCGGTCGGCCCGCCCAGCCCCTGTGCGGCCCCGGCCCGGTCGGTCCGCACAGCGATGCGGCGGCCTGCGGATCTCCCGCCGGCCGCCGCACTCGCGCACCCGATGGTGGTTACCGGACCGCGGTGGGTTCGTCGGATGACACGAGGTCGAACGGGTCTTCCATCTCGTACCAGCCGAGGCCCGGCGGGCACCGGTCGTACCCGAGGAGCCGGCGCACCTCCGGCGGGTACGCCAGGACGGACTCCCGCGGCACCGCCAGGTACTGATTCTCCTCCTGGCGGAGGTTGCCGAGGTCCAACGCGAGGGTCAGGCCGGTCCGTGGGGCGTCGCTCACGTTCTTGCCGCCGCCGTGGTAGGTCCCCCCCAGCCAGATCAGGCCCGAACCGGCCGCCATCTCGGACGGGAGGGCTTCCTCCTGCAGCGGAGCCCGCTCGTCATCCCAGAGGTGGCTCCCCGGGATCATCAACGTGGCGCCGTTCTGGGCGGTGAAGTCGCTCATGGCGAGCATCAGCTGGACCCGACTGGTCGGGCCCGGGTGCCGGCGCAGGTGCAGCGCGTCGTCCCGGTGCAGCGGCTGCCTGCCCTGACCGGGCCAGATCTGGATCACCTGGGTGCCGCTGATCTGGATCGAGGGAGTCATCTCCACCCGGGATTTGCCGATCCACATCGGCACCGGCTTCTGCATGATGGCGCGGGCGGCGCCCAGGTAGAGCTGCTGGGTCACCACCGGCGTCAGGTGGGTCGTGCGGGCGAACAGTGAGGACACCCGCTTGGTCCGGGTTCCGTTGTACCAGCTGTCCTCGAAGCTCTGGGCATCGAGTGACGGGCCGAAGTCGGCCCAGAGCGCCGCGAGGGTGCCGCCGTCGACGAAGTTCTCGACGACGACCGCACCGTCACGCTCCAGGATGTCGACCACCTCGGTCAGGTCGGCATCGGGACCGACCCGCATCAGATCACGCATCACGCGTCACCCGTCTTCGCGAGGTTCACGGTCCCCGCCGCCTTGGCCCTCACCGCCGACGCCAGCGACTCCAGGTTCGGGTCCTCCTCGAAGATGTCGCCGATGTCGATCCAGACATCGAGCTCCTCCTCGATGCGGGACACCAGGCGGACCGCCGAGATGGACTCCCCACCCAATTCGAAGAATGTGGCGTCTTCCTGCCCGCTCGGCACCTTGAAAATGTCTTTCCAGATCTGTTCGACCTTCTTGTCGATGTCGCTGCTCATCGGCGTCCTCCGGAATGGGGTAGACGGATCACAATTGGGCGTCCGGTGCCAGGACCGCTCTCCGGAGCACCCGGAGATAGGCGAGCACCAGCTCGTTCGCTGATTCCCCGCGTATCACGTTCGTGTTGTACTGCAGGCAACCGACCAGGTCGTGATTGGCCGAATCGAGATCCAGCGTCCACAGCGCACCGTCCGGCACTTCTGGGCCGACGTCCTGAGGCAGCAGCCGCCGGCGTATTTCGGAGAACTCCAGGTCACCGATCAGCTCGCCGCTCATGACGTAGGGGAACTGGAAGACCTGGAAGGGGTAGACGGCGAGATCGTCGGCCATGAAGGTGCGGCCGAGGTTGGGGGAGTCGGCCATGACCTGGGCAAAGGGGATCTGGTGTGCGTAGGCCTCGAGGCAGGCCGCGCGTGTGCGCTTGAGCACCTCCCGGAACGTCGAGCATCCACCCAGATCCGTCCGGAGTGGAATGAAGTTGAAGAAGCTGCCCACGGTCTGCTGGAACCGGGCCTCGCCGCGGTTGGACGCGAGTGTCGGCACCACGATGTCGGTGGCCCCCGTGGCGTCCCGGAGAAACACCTTGTACGCGGCGAGCATGACCATGAACGCGGAGCTGCGGGTGTCCTTCGCCAGGCCCAGGGCGGCCGAGGTGACGTCCGGGTCGACCAGGAACCGGTGGGCCGCCGTGTCCTTCGGACGCCCGACGGACTTCGGCCAGTCCGTGCGCAGCCCGAGAATCTCCGCACCCTGCAGCTTCTTCCGCCAGTAGTCACGGGACCTGGCCGTCGCGGCTGAATCGCTGGCACGCTGTCGTTCCCAGGCCACGTACTCCCGGTACTGAGCCGGCTCCACCAGGTCGGGCACGTCGTGCCCCCGCGCCGCGCCGTAGCTCACCGCGAGGTCCTGGATGAGCACGTGCATGGACCATCCGTCGACGGCCGTGTGGTGCGCGGTGAGCACCAGGACCGCGTCGTCGTCACTGAACTGCGCCAGGACGACCTGCACCAGCGGCAGGTCGGAGACCGGGTAGTCGCCGGCTTCGAGCTCGATCAGCAGCTCCTCGGCCCGACGATCCCGGTCGGCCGGATCGACGTGCCGCAGGTCGACGACCCGCAGACGCGGCGGGCTCGCCGGGAGAACCCGCTGGTGCCGGTCCTGTTCGGCCCGGACGACCACGGTGCGCAGCGCCTCGTGCCGGCGTACGACGCGGAACAGCGCCTCGCCCAGCACATCGACGTCGATGGCGCCGCGTACGCGCCACCCGTACACGATGCTGTAGCGCGGACCGAAGGGCCCTCTGTCATCGCCCTGGTCGAACATGCACAGGAAATCCTGGTTGAACGACAGCGGAATGTGATCGGTCTCCTCGGGTGAGACCGCCGCCTCGGCGTCAATGGATGTCATGGCCTCTCAGCCCCTCCTCGAATGGATCGACGACCACGGCCGGTCAACGCAGCTCGATGGCGTTGGAACGGGCTGCCTCCAGGAACGCCCCGCGGGACAGCGCGGCGGCCACCGACTCGATCTCGTCGGACATGAAGCGGTCCCGGTCCAGGGTCGGCGCGAGCGAGCGAACGATGTCGTGGGTCGCCTTGCCGACCGGGCTGAGCTGGCCGTACCGCTTGGCCACGTCGATGGCCTGCGCGGCCGCCAGCAGCTCCACCGCCAGGATGTAGTTGTTGTTCGTCAGCACCCGGCGCGCGTTGCGGGCCGAGATCAGGCCCATGCTGACGACGTCCTGGTTGTCGCCGTTGGAGGGCACGCTCTGGGTGCTCGCCGGGGCGATGGTCCGGTTCTCGGCGACCAGCGCGGTCGCCGGGTACTGCGCACCCGCGAAACCGCTGTTGAGCCCGGGCTGGCCGGATGCGACGAGGAACTCCGGCAGGCTCGACAGGTGCCGGTTGAGCAGCCGGTTGGTCCGGCGCTCGGAGAAGACGCCCAGTTGGGTCAGGGCGATCGTGACGTAGTCCATCACGAACGCGACCGGCTGGCCGTGGAAGTTCGCGCCGTGGAAGACCTCCTTGCCCGGGAAGAACAGCGGGTTGTCGTTGGCGGAGTTCAGCTCGACCTCGATCGTGTCCGACGCGTGGTACAGCGTGTCCCGGACCGCGCCGACGACCTGCGGGATGGCCCGCAGCGTGTACGCCTTCTGGATGTAGACGTCGGTGCGCGAGACCTCTCCGGTCTGCTGTGCCTGGGCCTGACGGCGCAGGTCGGCGTGGTCGAGTGCGAGGCCGGTGCCCGTGAGCATCGCCCGCATGTTGGCCGCGCTGTCGATCTGGCCCCGGTGCGGCCGGGCGACGTCGTGCCCGTCCGACTGGAACGGGCTGGTCGAGCCGAGCAGAGCCTCCACCACCAGCGCCGCGGTGATCTCGGCCTGTCGTACCTGTTCGAGCGCCCGCCCGACGACCAGACACCCGAGGCCCGTCATCGCCGAGGTGCCGTTGATGAGCGACAGCCCCTCCTTGAAACGGAGTTCCAGTGGCGTGATGCCGTGCCCCTTCAGCACGGGGCCGGTCTCGGTGCGCCCGCCGTCGCTGAGGACGTACCCTTCGCCGATGACGGCGCTGGCGATGTGTGCCAGCGGTGCGAGGTCTCCGCTGGCGCCGAGCGACCCGATCTCCGGGATCGCCGGGGTGATGCCGAGGTTGAGGTAGAGCGCGAGCCGCTCCAGCAACTCGCCACGTACCGCGGAGTATCCCTTGGCCAGCCCGTTCAGCCGGGCGACCATGATGGCCCTGGCCACGTCCTCGCTGAACAGCGGGCCGACGCCCGCGCTGTGGCTGCGGACGAGGTTGGTCTGCAGCTGCACCTCCTTCGAGGTGCCGATCAGCATGTAGATCATCTCGCCGTAGCCGGTCGTCACACCGTAGACCGGAGTGCCCTCTCGGACGGTGTTCTCGAACATTTCCCTGCTCACGGCGGCTCTGTCCAGCACGTCCGACGCCAGGTGGCAGGCCGCGCCGTTTTCGGCGATTTCCCGAACATCCGCGACAGTTAACTTCTCGCCGTCGACGTTGACGGACGACGTGTTCTCAGGAACACCCACGTTGCACTCCTTCACTGGTTCGTGACAGCCCGCGCTGTGCGTGCTGACGACGAATGGACGCCGGCTGCGGTAGCAGCCGCTGTTCGTTCACCTCGTCGCCGAGCCGCGCATTGGTCACCGGGTTCGACCCGAAGGCCTCATCGCTCATCGTGGGCTCGCCCGGTCGACGGCACACCTCAGGATGTGCGGTTTGACGGGTCGGCATGTGTGGCGTTCTTCCAGATTGCGCACCGTGCCGCGCACCCCGCCATCGGCCTTCTCGCGGTGTAGCGTCTGCGGCGGCTGCCGGTATCCACAACGTCCTGATCCCTCGGGAAGGTGATCGATGCCCAGCGAAGACCCGATGGCCCGCGACCTCTACCTCGATCTGTTGAAGAGGGTGCTGACCAACGTCATCTATGAGGACCCGCCGATCCCGAACCCGGTGTTCGACGGACAGGAGTTCAATCGGTGGGCCCGGAACACCGGCAGCGACTGGCCCAGCGTTGCGCACACAATGGTCGGAATGGCCAGGCTCAACAATGTGCAGCACTGTCTGGAACGCGCCATCGCGGACGGTGTGCCGGGCGACTTCATCGAAACCGGCGTGTGGCGAGGCGGCGTATGCATTCTCGCCCGAGGTCTGTTCAAGGCCTACGGGATCACGGATCGCAAGGTCTGGGTCGCGGATTCCTTCGAGGGAATGCCGGTCATCGACCAGAGCGGTCATCCGGACGACCAGAGACTCCTGCTGCACGAGCACAACGCCGTGCTCGGCGTCACGGCGAAGGTCGTGCGGGACAACTTCGACCGGTACGGCCTGCTCGACGACCAGGTCGAGTTCCTGGTCGGTTGGTTCCGCGACACCCTGCCGACCGCGCCCATCCGCCAGTTGTCGGTGCTGCGGCTCGACGGAGACCTCTACGAGTCGACGCGCGATGCGCTGACCAGCCTCTACCCGAAGCTGTCGCCCGGTGGCTACGTCATCGTGGACGACTACCTGATGCCCGGCTGTCGCGCCGCCGTCGAAGAGTTCCGCGCGCAGCACGGTATGGAACACGACCCGATCGAGAGGGTCGACCGGTGGAGCGTGTACTGGCGCCGTTCCCGGTAGGGGACACGAGGCTCCGCGCCGGCGAGGACGTCATCCGAAACGACCAGGAGGTCCGCTGTGGGAAGGCTCGTAGCAACGACATTCATGTCTCTCGACGGGGTCATCAAGAACCCCGAAGAGTGGCAGGGCCCGTTCTTCGGCGAGGACGCCGGCCGGTTCGCCGAGGAACGACTGTTCGCCAGCGACGCTCTTCTGCTGGGTCGCGGCATCTACGAGGTCTACGCGGCGACCTGGCCCACCATGGACGACGACGGCGGGTTCGTCGAGAAAATCAACAAGATGCCCAAGTACGTGGTGTCCACGACCCTGGACAAGGCCGAGTGGGAGAACACGACGATAATCGGGGGTGACCTCGCGGACCAGGTGGCCAAGCTCAAGCAGGAATTCGCGCAGGACATCCTCGTCTACGGCGTCGGCCAGCTCGCGCACGAGTTGTTGGCGCACGGCCTTGTCGACGAGTTGGAGGTGTGGGTGCACCCGATTCTCGTGGGCAGGACCGGCGCGGAAGCGTTGATCGGTCGCGAGGGAAGCCGGCACGAATTCGAACTCGTCGGGACCGAGACCACCGAACTCGGCGTCATCATCTGCCGTTACCGGCCGACGGTCGGGAAGGACTGACACCACCCCGTTCGGGGCATTTCCCGCATCAATCGAAGCTCCGGTCCGGACGGAATTCCACTGCCCGGGCCGGAGCTTCGGCGCACCCGAGAAGACCACTGCGCAGAACCGCACGCGCGGAGATGTGGCCATTCGACCCGCGCGACACCATTGCCCTACGTGATCGCGTTCTGCCGCCTTGCGCCGATGCCTCGCGCGAGGTGCGAAAAGGAGGAGTCGAATGAAGAAGACTGACATCGACGTCTGGGTCGCCGATCTGCGCTTTCCGGGGTGGATGGACCGGTGGCACCAACAGGCAGCGGAATTCAGCCGGCTCCACCCGGAATACGAAGTGGTCGTCCGGGGCATGGACTTCTTCACGTTTCCGCAGGTGCTCGCCGAGGAGGCCGCGCAGGGGCGCCGCCCGGCGCTCGCGGAGTACTACTTCTACGCGAGCCAGGTCGCCCGCGACACGGTGGCCGCGGATGGCAGCCCCCTGTTCACGTCGGTCTCGAAGGCCATCGGCGACCGCACCGAGATCCTCGGCGAACCGGTCGTCCTCCACGACCTCCACCCGGCGTTCCGCGACTACTACACGTACGACGGCGACCTCGAGTCGATGCCGTCGGCCGGCACGACGAGCCTGCTCTTCGCCAACCGCGACCTGCTGGACCGGGCCGGCGTGTCCGGGCTCCCGCAGACGTGGGACGAGGTCACCGCGGTGTGCGAGCGGGTGGCCCGGCTCGACGACGGCCCGTCGCACGCCATCACCTGGTCGAACCACGGCACGTTCGTCCAACAGGCGCTCGCCTGCCAGGGCGGCCACTTCGTCAACAACCGCAACGGCCGGGACGGCCGGGCCACGAAGATCGACCTCACCTCGAAGGAGATGATGTCCTGGGTGAACTGGTGGCAGAAGCTCCACCAGGACGGCCACTACCTCTACACCGGTGAGATTCCGGACTGGGCGGGCACCCTCGAGGCGTTCCGGGACCAACGGGTGGCGATCCGGATCTCGTCCTCCAACGACGTCAACTACATGGCGCTCGCGGCCGAGATGGGTGGCTTCACCATGGACGTGGGGGCCTTCCCCCACAACGATCACGTCCCCTACGTCGGCAACGCCGTGGCCGGTACGTCGATCTGGCTCACCAACGGCCTGGACGAGGTGACCCAGGAGGGTGCGCTGGCCTTCCTCATGTGGCTGCACAATCCCCGCAACGCCGCCCAACGGCACAAGGACAACAGCTTCGTTCCGATCACCCGCGCCTCCTACGAGCTGCTGGCGGAAGAGGGCTGGTTCGACACGCACCCGCACCACTCGATCACGTACGACCACGTCAACGACTTCCCGGCGGGGGTGTCGGCCCGGCCGGCCGGCGGCCGACCGCTGACGGAGGGCGCGTTGTTCGGGGACTTCGCGGGCGCCCAGGACATCATGACGCACGCCATGCACGACGTGCTCACCCACGGAGCCGACCCGCTGGCCCGGTTCACTCAGGCCACCGCCGAGGCGCAGAAGCTGCTGGACGACTACAACGCCTGGGTGAGCCGTGTGCCGCGGGACGTCGCCAACATCCCCAACAGCAGCCACCGGGTGGAGTTCTGGACCGACGCCAAGCCGTACACCGCCCAGGATCTCGAAGACGTCGTACCGCTCAACAGCTGACCAGACAGGACAGGCGCAGCCATGACAGTCAACATGACCGCCCCCACCCACGGCCTGTCCCGCCCGCCGGAGCCGGACCTCACCCCGGCCGAGGTCATCGCGCGGGCCGAGGCGATGATCCCGATGCTGCTGGCACGGCAGGCCGAGACCGAGGAACGCACGTACTACGCCCAGGACACGCACGACGAGTTCGCCAGGGCGGGCTTCTACCGGATCCTCGTTCCCCGACGCTACGGCGGCTACGAGTTCGGCATCGACACCTTCATGCGGGTGGTGATGACGCTCGCGCGCGGCTGCCCGTCGACCGGCTGGATGTTCTGCCTCGGTGCGGTGCACGCCGTGGTGACCGCCACCATCTTCGAGGAACGGGCGCAGGACGAGATCTTCGGCGTCGGTGACTTCATCTGTCCCGCCACCGTCATCCCCAGCGGCACCGCCCAGCGCAGCGCCGACGGCGGTTGGGTGCTCAACGGCACCTGGTCCTACTGCTCCGGCGCGCCGTACGCCACGCACTTCCTCGGCCACACCCTGATCGCCGCCGACGAGGGCCAGGAGCCCACGCCCGCGCTCTTCATCGTCCCCCGCGACCAGTGGCGGTACCTGGACGACTGGGGCCAGCAGTTGGGGCTCAAGGGGAGCGGGTCACACAGCATCGTCATCGAGAACGGGTACGTCCCCGAGCACTTCGTCCTCGACACGCACATGAGCATGTACACGGTCAGCGACGAGACGCCGGGCGTCCGGCTGCACGACAACCCGCAGTACGGCGGCGGGCCGCTCAGCTTCATGATGCTCGAGTCGGCCGCCCTGGCCGTGGGCATCGCGCAGGGAGGGCTCGACGCCTACGCGGACCTGATGCGGTCCAGGACGACGTCGTTCCCCCCGATCCTGCCCAGGACCGAGGATCCCGACTACCAGATCTGGTACGGCGAGGCCGCCGGCCGGCTGGTCACGGCCGAGGCCGCACTTCTCGGTGCGATCCAGCAGTGGACCGACCTGTGCACTCAGGGGCCGGCGGCGTTCACCAAGGAACGGGAGTGGCTCATAGCCACCATCTGCCGTGAGGTGGTCAGGCTCAGTTGGCAGGCGGTCGAGAAGTACATCTTCCCCACGGCCGGATCGAGCGCGGTGCGTCACGGCCAGCGCATCGAGCGGATCTGGCGCGACCTGTCCATGATGCAGAGCCATGCCGGAATCTCGATCGTCATGAACACCATGGCCAATCGGGAGCTCACCAGGGCTCGGTTCGGCCTCGAGTAGTGCGTCGTGCCCCCTCCCGGCCGGTCGCCGCCCACGGCTGGCGGCCGGCCGGATGAGCAGGGCAACCGCAGAGATGCGACCCGCCGCGCGGGCGTGTGACGCTCAATCGCGAGGCCAGCCGGCGGCCGTGTGCACGGCACGCCTCGCGGACAGCCCGATTTCCCAATCAGAGGTGGGAGACAACAACCATGGAACAGCGCTGCCCTGTGCTCGACACCTCCGGCAAGGACATACACGGTGAGGCCGCCCGCCTTCGGGGGCAGGGTCCCGCGACCCGGGTGGAACTTCCCGGTGGCGTCCTCGCCTGGTCGACCAACAGCTACGCGGTCATCAAGCAACTGCTCACCGATCCGCGGGTGACCAAGAGTGCCCGCAACCACTGGCCGGCGTTCATCGACGGGGAGATCCCGCCGGACTGGGAGATGATCAGCTGGATCGCGATGGACAACATGGTCACCGCGTACGGCAAGAACCACGTCCGGCTGCGCAAGCTGGTCGGCAAGGCGTTCACCGCGCGGCGTACCGAGGCGATCAAACCGCGCATCGTCGAGCTCACCAACGAACTGGTCGAGGCCCTGGCCCAGGTCAAGCCGGGTGAGGTGGTCGATCTGCGGGAGCGGTTCGCCTACCCCCTGCCGGCCCGGCTGGTGGCGGACCTCATCGGCATGTCCGAGGACGCCCGGGCGAAGACCGCGAAGGTCATCGACATGATGGTGGACACCACGGTCACCCCGGAGCAGGCCCAGTCCATCCTGCTCGGGTGGCGGGGTGCGATGGCCGAGCTGATCGAGGTCAAGCGGCGCGAGCCGGGGGAGGACATCACCAGCGACCTCATCGCGGCCCGCGACGAGGACGGCTCCCGACTCAGTGAGGCCGAGCTGACCGACACGATCTTCGCGATCCTGGGCGCCGGCTCGGAGACCACCATCAACTTCTTCGACAACGCGATCACCGCGCTGCTCACCCACCCGGACCAGCTCGAGCTGGTGACCAGCGGCCGGGCGTCCTGGGCCGACGTGATCGACGAGACGCTGCGGGTGGAGTCGCCGCTGGCGCACCTGCCGCTGCGGTACGCGGTGGAGGACATTCAACTCGACGGGGTGACCATCCCCAAGGGTGACCCGATCCTCATCAACTACAGCGCCGTGGGGCGGGATCCGGCGCTGCACGGCGACACCGCCGGCAGCTTCGACATCACCCGGCCGGACAAGGAGCACCTGTCCTTCGGGCACGGCCCGCACTACTGCCTGGGCGCCGGCGTGGCCCGGGCGGTCGCCACGATCGGCCTGTCCACCCTGTTCGGCCGCTTCCCGGGGCTGTCCCTGGCGGTCCAGCCGGACGACCTGCGGCCGCTGCCGACGTTCATCATGAACGGCCACCGCACGCTGCCGGTACGGCTCACCAGCCCGGTGCCGGCGGGGCTCTCCGCCGGCTGATTCTCCGCCGGACCACTCCAGGTCCGGCCGGCAGGATGCCCACTTCCGCGCTCGACGGCATCCTGCCGGCCGGCACCGGTCCCGTTCGGCTGCGCGACGGTCAGCACGCGCCTGCGTTCGCCGTGCCGGGCCGACCATCACGGCTCCAATCTGGTCGTCCGGCCTCCACAGTGGACGGCCGTACAACAGTGGTTCGAAGCTGCCCGTCAGCGGTCACAGGGAGAACGCAATGTCAGAGGTGCCCGGCCCGGGACTCCGATGTGATCCTGACTGCATGACCGACTTTGATGGTAAGAACGTACTGGTCACCGGGGGTGGCAGCGGCATCGGGCTGGCGACCGCCCGGCGGCTCGTCGAGGCCGGCGCGCGGGTGGTGATCGCCGGCCGCAACGCGGACCGGCTCAACGCCGCGGTGAAGACCCTCGATGCCGAAGACCGGGTGCTGGCGGTACCCACCGACGTGTCCCGCCTCGCCGACCTCGACCGGTTGTCCGCGCAGATCCGGGAGCGGTTCGGCCAGCTGCACGGCGTGTTCGCCAACGCCGGGATCGGGCTGAACGCGCGCACCGCCGACGTCACCGAGGCCGACTTCGACCAGGTGGTCGGCACCAACTTCAAGGGCGCGTTCTTCACCGTGCAGAAGGCGCTCCCACTGCTCGCCGAGAACTCCTCGGTGGTGCTGAACGCCTCCTGGCTGGTGCACAGGGGGATGGCCACGGGATCGCTGTACGCGGCGAGCAAGGCCGCCGTGCTCAGCCTCGCCCAGACGCTCGCCCCGGACCTGGCGGGGCAGGGGATCCGGGTGAACACCATCACCCCCGGCCACATCAGGACCGAGATGTTCGACGGCGTGACCGGAAACGATCAGGTGCGGGAGTTCTTCCGTGGCCAGGTGGCCCTCGGTCGGCTGGGCAGGCCCGAGGACATCGCGGACGTGGTGCTGTTCCTGCTGTCGTCCCGGTCGTCGTACATCACCGGCCAGGAACTTGTCGTCGACGGCGGGCTGGTCGGTTCCGTTCCGGCCTGACCGGTCGACAGGGGAGAAGAGAGGAGGAAACCGGATGGAAGACGGGACTGGAACCCGCGCGGTCGTGATGGGCGGAAGCCTGGCCGGACTGTTCGCGGCCCGGGTGCTCGCCGACGCGTACGACGAGGTGGTCCTGGTGGACCGCGACGAACTCGTCGGCGTGGAAGGGCCGCGACGGGGCTGCCCGCAGGGGCGGCACATCAACGGGCTGCTCGCTCGCGGCCAGCAGGCCATGGAGGAGCTGTACCCGGGGATCACCGAGGAGCTGTTCGCCGACGGGGTGCCCACCGGCGACCTCGCGGGCAACGTGCGCTGGTACTTCAACGGCCAGCCGATCAAGCAGCAGCACGCCGGCCTGGTGTGCGTCGCCGCCAGCCGACCGATGCTGGAGAAGCACATCCGGCGGCGCACCGCCGCCCTGCCGAACGTCGTCTTCGCCGAGCGGCACGACATCCTGGGCCTGCACACCACGGTCGACGGGCGGCGCGTGGACGGGGTCCGGGTGCACCGCCTCGGCGAGGGTGGCGTCGAGGAGGTCATCCGCGCCGACCTGGTGGTGGACGCCACCGGCCGGGGATCGCGGGTGCCCATCTGGCTGGAGAGTCTCGGCTACCCGCAGGTCCGGGAGGAGCGCAAGAAGATCGGTCTGGGGTACGTGACCCAGCACTACCGGCTGCGCGAGGACCCGTACCACGGCGACCTGTCCATCAACCCGGTCGCCTCGCCGGCGCTGCCCCGCGGTGCGATCTTCACGAAGACCGACGGCGGACGCGTCGAACTGACCACGTACGGGATCCTCGGCGACCACCCGCCCACCGACCAGGCGGGCCTCTACGCCTGGCTCAAGTCGCTGGCCGTGCCGGACATCTACGACGCGGTGCAGCACGCCGAGCCGCTGGACGAGCCGGTCGCGTTCCGCTTCCCGACCACGCTGCGTCGCCACTACGAGGAGATGGACCGGTTCCCGGACGGCCTGCTGGTCACCGGCGACGCGGTCTGCTGCTTCAACCCGGTCTACGCCCAGGGGATGACGGTGGCGGCGCTCGGCGCGCTCACCATGCGCCAGCACCTGCACACCGGCGCCGCCCCCCAGCCGGGGCAGTACTTCCGGGACCTGGCCCGGGACGTCATCGACCCGCCCTGGGAGATGACGAACACGGTGGACCTCAGCTTCCCCGGCGTGGAGGGGAAGCGCACGCTGAAGGTGCGGATGGCGCAGGCGTTTCTCAAGCGGGTCCAGCTCGCGGCGACGCGCGACGGATCCGTCGCCGCCGCGTACATGCGGGGGGCCGGGCTGGTCGACCGCCCGGAGGCGATGATGCGCCCCGGCTTCGTCCTGCGGGTTCTGGTGAAGTCCTTCGGCCGGGCGGCCGCGACGAACGGGACGGCGCCGAAGGTCACCGACCGGACGCCGGCCCCGGCGGGGTGAGGGGGGCCGGAGCCGCCGCGGGCGGCTGGTGCGTGCCGGGGTCGGCCGGGGTCGGCCGGCCCCGGCACGCACCGTGACCACCGACCGCCCGGATTCCCGCTCGGCCACCACCGGCGCTGGCGTGTCGCCAGCCGTGATCGCCAGGACGCCCCTTGACCGCGACGTAGACTCCTCACAGGTGACGACCCGGGCCGGTCACATCGACCGCGCCCGTCGTCACCTGCCCTGGCAGCCACACGAAGGGGAGCCTCCGGCGAGATGATCCGGCGTTCCACGACCACCGTCGAGGAGGCCGTCGCCGACGCGCACCGCCACGAGTGGGCCACCGTGCTGTCCTCGACGGTCAGCGCCGCCCGTGACTTCGACCTGGCCGAAGAGTGCGTGCAGGAAGCGTACGTGGAAGCGCTGGAGGCGTGGAGCCGCGACGGCGTCCCGCACCGGCCGGGTGCCTGGCTGACCACCGTGGCGAGGCGGAAGGCGCTGGACGCGCTGCGGCGGGAGCAGACGTTCCGCTCCAAGCTGCCGCTGCTGGTGGAACCGGAGGACACCGACCAGGGCGACCGCGACGACGATGCCGCCGTACCGGACGACCAGCTCAAGCTCATCTTCACCTGCTGCCACCCGGCGCTGTCCCAGGAGGCGCAGATCGCGCTGACCCTGCGCCTGGTGTGCGGCATGAGCACGACCGACATCGCGCGGGCTTTCCTGGTCTCCGAGTCGACCATGGCGGCCCGGCTGACCCGCGCCAAGAAGAAGATCAGCACCGCCCGCATCCCCTACCGGGTCCCCCGTGCCGACGAACTGGCGGACCGGCTGGACGCGGTGCTGACGGTGATCTACCTGCTCTGCGCCGCCGGGCACACCGCACCGTCCGGGGACCAGCTGATGTCCGAGGACCTGGTGGACCGCGCGCTGGACCTGACCCGCACGCTGGTCACGTTGATGCCGCGGGAGCGGGAGGTCCAGGGCCTGCTCGCGCTGATCCTGCTCACCAACGCCCGCCGGGCAACCCGCGTCAACGACACGGGCCGCCTGCTGCCGCTGATGAACCAGGACCGCACGGCCTGGGACCACGCGGCCATCGACGAGGCGCACCAGTTGGTCGTCGAGGCGTTGCGCGAGGGCAGTCCGGGCCGGTACACACTGCAGGCCGCCATCGCCGCGCTGCACGCCACCGCCCCCAGCTACGCCGAGACCGACTGGCCGCGGGTCCTCGCCTTCTACGACCGGCTGCTGGCCGTCTGGCCCTCACCGGTCGTCGCGCTGAACCGGGCGATCGCCGTGGCCATGGTCGAGGGACCGGCCGCCGCGCTGCCCGAGATCGAGGCACTGGAGCGCGACGGCAGGCTGGTCGGCTACCGGTACCTGCCGTCGACCAAGGCGGATCTGCTCCGGCGGCTCGGCCGCCACCCCGAGGCCGTCGCCGCGTACCGGACCGCCCTCGACCTGGCCCCCAACGACGCCGAACGTCAATTCCTCGCGACCAGGATGGCCGAGATCAGCGGGCGCTAGGCCGTCCGGTGCACCGCGCACTCTGGAAGGGCTTCAGCCGCAGGGCGGATGCCACGATGGAGATCCACGAAGCCACCAACGGCGAGGGATGAAGTCCGATGAAGACGCGTCCGCTGACCGGTGCCGAATACATCGAGAGCCTCCGCGACGACCGCGAGATCTACATCTACGGCGAGCGGGTGAAGGATGTGACGTCGCATCCGGCGTTCCGCAACCCGGTCCGGATGACCGCCAGGCTCTACGACGCCCTGCACGACCCCGAGCACCAGGGCGTGCTGACCGCCCCGACCGACACCGGCAGCGACGGCTACACGCACCGGTTCTTCACCACCCCGCACTCGGCCGAGGATCTGGTCGCCGACCAGCAGGCCATCGCCACCTGGGCGCGGATGAGCTACGGCTGGATGGGACGCAGCCCGGACTACAAGGCCGCCTTCCTCGGCACCCTCGGCGCCAACGCCGACTTCTACGAGCCGTACGCGGACAACGCCCGCCGCTGGTACAAGGAATCCCAGGAGAAGGTCCTCTACTGGAACCACGCCATCGTGCACCCGCCGGTCGACCGGAACCGCCCGCCGGACGAGGTCGCCGACGTGTTCATCCACGTGGAGGCCGAGACCGACTCGGGTCTGGTGGTCAGCGGCGCCAAGGTGGTGGCCACCGGGTCCGCGCTCGCCCACTACAACTTCATCGCCCACTACGGCCTGCCCATCAAGAAGAAGGAATTCGCGCTGGTGGCGACGGTGCCGATGGGCGCACCCGGCGTGAAGCTGATCTGTCGCCCGTCCTACACGGCCACGGCCGCGATGATGGGCAGCCCGTTCGACTACCCGCTCTCCTCCCGACTGGACGAGAACGACACCATCCTCGTGCTGGACAAGGTGCTCATCCCGTGGGAGAACGTGTTCATCTACGGCCACCTCGGCAAGGTGCAGTTGTTCACCGGGCGCTCCGGCTTCCCCGAGCGGTTCACCTTCCACGGCTGCACCCGCCTCGCCGTGAAGCTGGACTTCATCGCCGGCCTGCTGGCCAAGGCGCTGGAGATCACCGGCACCAAGGACTTCCGCGGCGTGCAGAGCCGGCTCGGCGAGGTGCTGGCCTGGCGCAACCTGTTCTGGGGGCTCTCCGACGCGGCGGCCCGCAACCCCGTGCCGTGGCGTAACGGGGCGGTGCTGCCCAACCCGCGCTACGGGCTGGCCTACCGGTGGTTCATGCAGATCGGCTATCCGCGGGTCCGGGAGATCATCATGCAGGACGTGGCGAGCGGGCTGATCTACGTCAACTCCAGCGCCGACGACTTCCGCAACCCGGACGTCCGGCCCTACCTCGACAAGTTCGTCCGTGGCTCGGACGGGGTCGACGCGGTGCAGCGGGTCAAGGTGATGAAGCTGCTCTGGGACGCGGTCGGCACCGAGTTCGGCGGGCGCCACGAGCTGTACGAGCGCAACTACGCCGGCAACCACGAGAACACCCGGGTGGAGCTGCTCTTCGCCGACATGGCCTCGGGTGACGCGGAGAAGACGGCCGTCTTCGTCGACGAGTGCCTCGCCGAGTACGACCTGGACGGCTGGACCGTGCCGGACCTGTCGTCCTTCGACGAGCTGCGCGGTGTCCGCAACAACATGCTCAACGGGTGACACCGGTGGCCGCGGAACGGGTCGACTTCGGCCGACACTACGACGAGCGTTCGCCCATCACCGACGAGCTGCGCGACGGCCAGGTCCACATGTGGTACTGGTACGACCGCCGCGACGACGCGTCGCTGACCGAGGCGGTGCTGCGGATGACCCGGAAGGTGACCGACACCCTGGGCCTCCGGCCCGGCGAGCACCTGCTGGACGCGGGCTGCGGGCCGGGGGAGACCGCCGTGCACGTGGCCCGGACCACGGGCGTCCGGGTCACCGGGATCACGGTGAGCGGTTTCGAGATCGACCGGGCCAACGAGCGGGCCAGGGCCGGCGGCGTCGGCGACCGCGTCACCATCCAGTACGGCGACTTCATGGACCTGTCGTTTCCGGACGACACCTTCGACGCGGTGCTGGCGCTGGAGTCGCTCCAGAACGCCCCCGACCTCGGACGGGTGCTCGGCGAGCTGTACCGCGTGCTGCGCCCCGGCGGCCGGATCTCGCTGTCGGACTTCAGCCTGGAGTCGGCCCGCGAGCCGGAACGGATACGCCAGTTCATGGCCGCCATCGAGCTGCGCGAACTGCCCACCCTGGCGCAGTGGCTGGATCACCTGCGCACGGCCGGCTTCGAGGTGGAGGAGTACACCCAGTGCGGGCCGCGGGTCTTCGGCCGTAAGGCGAAGTACGTCGAGGCGGCGATGGTCCGGCAGCGGGAGCTGGTGGAGAAGTTCGGGGCGCCGGCGCTGGCCGAGTTCGGCCGGCGGCACCACGGGTTCTTCGCCCCCCGCCGGGACCAGATCGGCTACGTCATCATCGCCGCCCGCAAACCCTACCGCTGAGCCGGGCCGGACCGGACACAACGATTCGCCCCCGGACCGTGCGGTCCGGGGGCGAATCGGGATCGAGGTTCGAGCGGTACGCGCTACCGGTACGCCGGGTCGAGGACGTCGCCCCGGAACAGACCGGTCGGGTCGACCCGAATCCGGGTCCGGTCCACCCTGTCCGCCTGCACAGGGTCGAGGTGCCCCTGCGGATGCTCCCGGTTCTCCACGAAGGTGGGGGCGGTCCGGCCGGTGTCCCACGGGGTGAGCGCCGCCCGGATCTGCGCGCACCGAGCCGTGATCGCCGCGGTGCTGTCCTGGTCCACCGGCACACCGGCAGCGGTGTACGCGTACGCGGCGGTGAGGTGGCTCAGCGCGCCACCGGCCGGGTCGGGCACCGCCAGCCGCCCGCCGAGCTGGCGCAGCCCGGCCGCGACCAGCGGTGAGTCGGGGTCCACCGTGGCCGCGAGGAACGTGGCGGCGGCATCCGCGTCGAGTTCGCCGAGCAGCAGGTGGTCTCCGACGACCGGAACCGGGTCACTGGGCTCCAGGTGCACCTCCAGCACGGTGGCCGGGGTGGCCACCTGCCAGTTGTCCAGCACCGGCTCGGCCACCGCGCGCAGCGGCCCCAGCAGGTCGTCGGCCTGCTGCTGTGCGGTCGCCGGGTCCGCGCCGGGCTCGGCGAGCACCGCGCCGTCCAGTGTGAGCACCGGGCCGCCGGTGAGCTCCGGCGGGACGCCCGGCACCGCGGGCATGTTCAGCACCCGCAGCGACGTGGTCGCCGTCCACGGCGCCCGCCGGGTCCAGGCCAGCCAGTGGTCCAGCAGTCGCGCGGCGTGGGTGACCGGCCAGAACGACGCCCCGGTGACCACGGTGGCGGCCGGGAACAGCGCGAACTCGACGGCGGTGACGACTCCGAACCCGCCGCCTCCGCCGCGCAGCGCCCAGAACAGCTCCGGGTCGGTCGCCGCGTCGACCCGGCGCAGCTCGCCGTCGGCGGTGACCAGCTCCACCGCCCGCAGACTGTTCACCGCCAACCCGGTGTACCGCCCGTAGAAGCTGAGCCCGCCGCGCAGCAGGTAGCCGACGACGCCGACCAGGGGGGACGAGCCATGCGCCGCGGCCAGCCCGGAGCCGGCCGCGGCGGTGACCACGTCGCCCCACTGCGTGCCGGCCGGAACGCGGGCCACCCGCCGGGCGGTGTCGATCTCGACACCGCCGGCGAGCCGGGTACGGATCAGCAGCGCGTGGTCCATCGGGGCGGCGGTCGTCGAGGCGTGCCCGGTGGCGTGCACCCGCACCTCGAGCCCTTCGGTGCGGGCGTGCCGGATGGCGGCGCGCACCTCGTCGACGGTGTGCGCGGTGGTCGCGGCGGCCGGCCGTACCGGCGCGTGCAGGTTGAACACCCCGGTCGCGGCCGCGTACGCCGGGTCGCCGGGTCGGGCGACGGCCCCTCGGGCACCGACCGCCGTCATGCTTTCGTCTTCTCGGCGGTCACGAAGACGAACGTGCCCTGACCGGAGATGTCCCGCACCGTCATCCCCGCGTCGGTCAGCCACTGGCGGATCTCGTCCACCGTGAACAGCAGCATCCCCTCCAGGCGGCTGGGGAAGTAGTGCGACGCCTGGAAGTACCGGGCGATCGGGTCGTCGTCCCAGCGGAACGTCATCATGGTGAAACTGCCGCCCGGGCGCAGACACCGGCCCATCTCGGCGATCCCGGCGGCCGCGTCGTCCGGAAAGGCCTGCAGCGCGTTCCAGCAGTTCACCGCACCCAGGCTGGCATCGTCGAAGGGCAGGGCGGTGGCGCTGGCCAGCACGGCCGGCACCTGGGGCAGCCGGGCGCGCAGCACGTTCAGCATGGGCAGGGCCATGTCCAGCGCGATCACCCGGTCGGCGCCCACGGTCCTGGCGACCACCTCGGTCCACCGGCCGGCGCCGGCGGCCACGTCGAGCACGGGCCCCTCCACCGGGCGCAGGTGCCCGGCCAGGTACCGGTCCTCGTCGGCGGGGGTCACCGCGTTGTCCCAGTTGGCGCCGGCGATCCGCAGGAAGGCCGGGCGCAGCACCGACTCGTAGTAGATGCCGAGCGTCGGCATGGCGGCCAGCTTGCTCAGCAGGTCCGCGGTGACCTCGTCGGCGGTTCCCTCGGTGATGCCGGTGGTCAGGTCGAGCACGCCGTTGGCGATGGGGTAGGCGGTGCCGCAGCTGGCGCAGCGCACCCCGTCCGCACCGAACGACAGCCGGCCGCCGCACCTGCGGCACCTGAACGCGGCCGCGTGCCGGGCGAGGATGTCGCCCTCCGGCGCCGGGCCGGGCTGTACCGGCCGGTGCGGGGGGACAGCGTCGGTGACCACCGCGGGCGCGCCGTGTCGGGCCGCCCAGTAGGCCTTCGCGCCCGAGTACGCCAGCACGGTACGGCTGTCGTTCTCCCAGTTCGCGGCGACCTGCGCAGGGGTGAGTGTGCGGGTCTGTGCCTGGTGGTAGGCGCGCTCGGCCTCGTCGAGGGGCCACGCCGACGGCGACGGCCAGACCCGGCCCAGGTCCGGGTCGTCCGGGTCCAGTCGTTGCAGGCTGCGCTCCAGCCGGCTGCGGTCCTCCGCGTCGAGGTCCAGGTCGGCCACGGCGGCGAGGATCTGGTCCCGGTCGTCGGTGAACTGGCTGAGCAGGTAGAGCAGGGCCAGGGTCAGCGGCTCCCGGCTGTCGCGGTTCTTCACCAGCTCGAGATAGCGGGGGAGGCCCTTGCGCACCTCGGCGGCGACCGGGCCGTCGGTCGCCGGGTGCTCGGCCTCCGCGAGGAGACCGAGCAGCACCAGCAGATGCCCCTGCCGGTCCTCGCCGATCCGGTCCAGCGACGCCACCAGGGTCGCCGCCGCCGGGCGGGCCAGCTCGGTCAGGGTGCCGTCGCGCCAGAGCGCGCCGGCCAGCCGCTGGAACTGCGCGTCGATTCGGTCGGGTGTCGCATCCGTGAAAGCCGTCAGCAGTTCGGCCACCGTCGCGTGTGTCATGCAAGAAACCCTGGTCGCTCCATGTCGCCCACGCACATCCCAGATTGCGGCCGCAGGACATTCTCGGAGATGCGACGCCGCCGGGCGAGGTATGACGCTGGCGTTGACCGGCTGTGGAGGGCGATACGACCTGGGCGGCGACGAGCGCGTCGACCGCCTCCCGCAGGCGTACCCGCCAACTCCCGGACCGGACCGCACCCCCGGCGCAGATCGCGACCGGGCCGACCCGGCCCCCATCTCGTGACCACACGCCCGTGGCCTTCCCGGGTTCGCCGCCATGACCCGGTTCGGCCACGGCTGCCGCCCGCCCAACCGACGGAGGAGATGTGTACGCGACGACCTCGCCGCTCCAGGACGGAGTGTGGTTGCAGCACCGGATGGACCCGGGGTCCCCGGCGTACCAGGTGGGTTGGGCCTACCGGCTGACCGGCGCACTGGACCTGGCCGCGCTGCGCGCCGCCTGGCGCGCGGTGGTGCACCGGCACGAGATCCTGCGTACCACGCTGGTCGAGCGGGACGGTCGGGCGGTGCAGCTGATCACCCCGCCGGGCGGCGTGAGGCTGTCCATTGAGGACGTTCAGGAGCCGCCCGAGACGTGGTGTGCGCGGCGGGTGTGGGAGCCGGTCTGCCTCGCCGACGGGCCGCCCGCCACGCTGAGCGTGGCCCGACTCGGCCCGGCCGAGCACGTCCTGCTGCTCAGCGGGCACCGGGGCGCCCTGGACGACCGTTCCGCCGCCATCGTGCTGGACGAGCTGTCCCGGTACTGTGCCGGCCGCCCGCCGGCCGGTCCGCCGCCCGCCCAGTACGCCGAGTACGCCCGCTGGCAGCGCGGTCTGGCCGGCACGCGGCGGTGGCGCGACCTGGTCGACTGGTGGACCGCGGCGCTGTCACCCGCGGTGCCGCCGCTGGTGCTGCCGGCGGACCGGGCTCGCCCCGCCGGGCCGTCCTGGCCCGGCGGTGAGGTGCGGTTCGATTGGGATGAGCGGATGGGGCGGGCGCTGGCCGGGTTGGCCGCCGCGGCCGGCGCTGCGCCGCGGCTGGTGCTGGTCGCGGCCTTCCTGGCGCTGCTGCGGCGTTGGGGCGGCGGGGACCGCGTGGCGGTCGCCGTGCCGGTCCCGCTCCGCCCGGAGGCCGCCTTCGCCGGCCTCGTCGGGCCGTGCGCCAATCCGCTGGTGCTCTGCGTCGACCTCTCCGGCGGGCCGACCTTCCGGGAGTTGCTGAACCGGGTGACGCGCGCCGCCCGGGCCGCCGCCGACCACCACGAGCTGCCCTTCCCCGACCTGGTCCGGGCGCTGAACCCGGACCGTGACCCGCGCCGCGTCCCGTTCTGCGACGCCATGGTGGTGCTCCGGGACGACCCGGAACCCTCGTTGCGTCTGCCCGGGGCGGTGGTTCGGCCGCTGCTGCTGCCGGCCGGGGCGGTGGCCGCCGATCTCACCCTGACCGTGGACCGCGCCGGCCCCGCGGTCCGTGGTGCGCTGGCCTACCGGGCCAGCCTGTTCGACCAGGCCTCCGCACGGCGCCTGGTCGAACAGCTCCGCACCCTGCTCGCTGCCGCGCTGGCCGAGCCGGGCACGCCGGTGGACGCGCTGCCGCTGGAGGAGCCCGACCGGTTGCGCGCCGCGGTGCTCGCGGCCGACCAGGTGGCGGTCGGCGTACCCCGGCTGTCCGCGCCCGCGCTGGTGCACCGCTGGGTGGCGCGCCGGCCGGACGCGCCGGCCGTGGACGGCGGCGCCGAGGTGCTGACCTACCGGCAGCTCGCGGCGCGGGCCGCCGCGGTGACCCGGGCGCTGCGCGCCGGCGGCGAGGTGGCCGGGGCGCCGGTCGCGGTGCGGATGCCGGTCGGGCCGCGCCAGGCCGCCACCCTGCTCGGCGTGCTCGACGCCGGTGCGCACCTGGTGTGCCTGGGGCCCGGGGACGTGGGGGAGCGGGGCCGGGCTGTCCTCGCCGACCTGCGGCCGGCCTGTCTGTTGCTGGATCGGGCACCGGACGGGGACCGGCTGGCCGCCTGGTATCGCGACGAGCTGGCCGGCCGCGTGCTCGACGTGACGACGCTGCCGGACCACGACGGCGAGCCGCCGGATCCGCCGCCGGCGCTGGCCGACCGGGCGTACGTCGCCTACACCTCCGGATCGACCGGCCAGCCCAAGGGCATCCCCCAGTCGCACGCCACGCTCGCGCAGTTCGTCACCTGGCTGGGCACGGAGTTCCGGATCGGCCCCGGCTCCCGGGTCGCCCAGTGGGCGGCACCCGGCTACGACGCCAGCCTGTGCGAGGCGTTCGCGGCGCTCGTTGCCGGCGCCACCCTGTACCCGGTGGCCGACCGGATCCGCGCGCATCCCGAGAAGCTGCTGGAGTGGCTCGCGACCGAGCGGATCACGCTGTTCCAGACCGTGCCCAGCGTCGCCCGCGAGCTGCTGGCCGTCCTCGTTCGGCAGGGTGGCGCCGAGCGGCTCGCCGCCCTGGACCACCTGCTGCTGGCCGGGGAGGCACTGCCCGCCGAGCTCGCCGAGGGCCTGCGTGCGGCCCTGCCCTGGGTCCGGCTGATCAACCTGTACGGCCCCACCGAATCCATCCTGGCCACCTGGCACGACGTCACCGGCCACCCGGGCGGTGGGCCGGCGGGGGTACCGATCGGCCGGTCGATCCCCGGCCGGCAGGTGCTGGTGCTCGACGACCAGGACCGGCCCTGCCCGGCCGGGGTCACCGGCCAGTTGGTGGTCCGCGGCCCCTACGTCACCCCCGGCTACCTGGGCGCGGCCGCCGAACAGACAGCGCCGTTCCGGTCGCTGCCCGACCTGCCCGGGTACGGCATTCCGGCCGGCCCCTGCTACCGCACCGGTGATCTGGGCCGGCGGAGGTTCGACGGGCTGCTGGAGTTCCGGGGGCGCCGGGACCTCCAGGTCAAGCTGCACGGCACCCGGCTGGAGCTGACCGACGTCGAGGCGGCGCTCGCCGGGCAGGAGACGGTGTCCGAGTGCGTCGTGGTCGCGGTCCCCGGCCCGGACCGGATGGTGGCCCGGCTGGCCGCCTACGTGGTGCCACGGCCCGCGCCGGACGGGACGATGCCCGGCGTGGCCACCTGGCGGTCCGCGCTGCGTCGCCGGTTCGGCAGGGCGATGCCGCCGGTCTCGTTCACCACGATGGACGCGCTGCCGCGCAACCTGGGCGGCAAGGTGGACCGGCGGGCACTGCCCGATCCCGATCCGGTGTCGGCGGCGGACCCGCCGGAAACGCCGGTGGAGCATCGGGTGGCCGGGATCTGGGCCGAGCTGCTGGGCGCGGCTCCGGCCGGCGCCGACCAGTCCTTCTTCTCCGCGGGCGGGCACTCGCTGCTGGTACCGCGGCTGCTCGCCCGGATCCGGGAAGCGTTCGGGGTGGACGTGCCGCTGTGGCACTTCTTCGCCGACCCGACCGTGCGCGGCCTGGCTGCCCTGGTCGGATCGTCCCTGGTCACCGAGGTGGCGGCATGACGCACGGCGGAAGATGCGGACGCCGGACGGCGGATGCGACGGTGTGTGCGGGGTGCGGCTTCCGTGTCTCGTCTGAGCCTTCTAATGGGAGGAAATGGTGCTGACCACCGATGTCCCGACGCGGGAACAGCTTGTTCATCGCGCGGCCGAACTGGTACCGGTGCTGCGGAAGAACGCGGCGTGGTCCGAGGAGAACCGGCGCATCCACAACGAGACCATCGAGGCGCTGGCCGACGCCGGCGTCTTCAAGATGCGGGTGCCGACCCGCTACGGGGGGTACGAGTCGGACACGCGGACCCTGGTCGACGTCGCCACCGAGCTGGGCAGGGGCGACGGGTCCGCCTCGTGGACCGCGTCGGTGTACTGGATTCCGACCTGGATGGTGGGTCTGTTCCCGGACGAGGTGCAGGACGAGGTGTTCTCCACCCCGGACGTACGGGTGTGCGGCACGCTGAGCCCGTCCGGGATGGCCGCCCCGGCCGACGGCGGCATCGTGCTCAACGGCAAGTGGGGGTTCATCACCGGCGCCCTGCACAGCCACTGGCAGGAGATCATCGCGGTTCTGGTGAGCCCGGACAGCGAGCCGATGCCGGTCATGGCGCTGGTCCCGACGTCGGAGCTGCAGATCGTCGACGACTGGTACACCGCCGGCCTGAAGGGCACCGGCAGCGTCAGCACGGTCGCCCAGGACGTCTTCGTGCCGTCCGCCCGGGTCCTTCCGCTCGGCCAGATCATCCAGGGACAGTCCGCCTCGAAGGCGAACGCGGACGCCCCGATCTACCGTGCGCCGCTGCTGCCGGTTGCCGCGGCGTCCTCGGTGGGCACCGTGCTCGGGCTGGCCGCGGGCGCCCGGCAGGCGTTCTTCCAGCGGCTGCCCGATCGCAAGATCACCTACACGAACTACGCCAGCCAGCGTGAGGCGCCACTGACCCACCTCCAGGTCGCGGACGCCTCCATGAAGATCGACGAGGCGGAGTTCCACGCCCACCGGCTGGCCACGGTGGTGGACACCAAGGGCGTCGAGGGCGCGGCCTGGACGGTCGAGGAGCGGGTGCGCGCCCGCGCCGACATGGGCGCCGCCTGCCGGCTGGCCAAGGAGGCCGTGGACATCTTCAACACCGCCAGCGGCGGCTCGTCGATCTACGCCGACGTGCCGATCCAGCGCATCGAGCGCGACATCCAGGCGGTCAACCTGCACGCGCTGATGCACCCGAACACCAACGCCGAGCTGTACGGCCGGGTGCTGTGCGGCCTGGAGCCGAACAGCCTCTACATCTGATCCCGCCGACGCGGGAGGAAGGCGATCACAATGACTGTCACGGACGCGGACAAGGCGGCCGTCGCCGCCGTCCCCGGGCGCATCGTCGCCGCCTGGGCCGAGCACGACGGCGCGGCGTTCGCCGACGTCTTCACGGCGGACGGCACCATGATCCTGCCCGGCGTCTTCCGCAAGGGCCGGGCCGAGATCGAGTCCTACATGAGCACCGCTTTCCAGGGCCCCTTCAAGGGGACCCAGGTCACCGGGCAGCCGCTGGACCTGCGGTTCCTGGGTCAGGACGCGGCGCTGGTGATCACCGTTGGCGGGGTGCTGGCCCCGGGCGAGGCGAAGGTCTCCGATGATCGGGCCATCCGGGCCACCTGGGTGGTGGTGAAGCAGGACGGGCAGTGGCGGCTCGCCGCCTACCAGAACAGCCCACGCGGCGACAGCTAGCGGGAGTGTCGTCCCCGCCGGGCTTCTGCCGCTCTCCGGAGCAACCGGAGACCGGCGGGGACGACGTCCGTACGCTCAGCTTTTTCGAAGATGCCGAACAGGTCGACGGACTCCCATGATTGTGTGGTGCGGGTCTACGACATGATCGTCAGCTATCGCCACCGGATGGCGGACCTCCTGGCCGGGCTGACCGACGAGCAGGTACGGCAGCGAACCCTCTGCGAGGCGTGGACCGTCCACGAGGTGGCGGCACACCTGATCAGCTTCCTCCGATTCGGCCGGACCAAGCTCTACCTCGGGTTGCTCACGACGGCGGCGGACCTCGACAAGGTCAACCTGCGCCTCACCGAGCGGGAGGCCGCACGGCCCACCGGCGAGATCGTCGAGTTGCTCCGTCGGTACGCCGATTCTCGGATCGCCATCCCCCGGGCGGGTTACGACCCCGTCCTGACCGACCTTGTGCTGCACGAGCTGGACATCCGGCTGCCGCTCGGCATTCCCGGCGCCGTCCCGGAGAGGCAGCTGCGGGTCGCGTTCCACCATCTCGCCACGAAACCCGCGCTCGGCTTCACCATGAACTCCCGGCTTCGGGACCTTCGGCTGGTCGCCACGGACACGGGATGGAGCCACGGCAGGGGCCGCCTCGTACGGGGTGACGCCGAGACGCTGCTGCTCGGGATGGGCGGGCGGCGGTCGGCATTCGACCGGCTCGACGGCGACGGCGTACCCCTGCTGGCCCAGCGGGTGGCCTCGCCGCCGCGACCCGGCGCGGCCCGGCGGCTCGGGATGGTCCTCGACGTCCTGGTCCATCCGGCTCCGGCGGAGCGTCGCTCCCGCGCCGCCGCCGGCTGAGGTCGTCCCGCGGGAGTCGCAGCCCTCACCCGTCGGCCGTGGACCGGCCGCCGCGCAGGACTCGGAGAACGATGGTCGGGTGCAGTAGCCGGGCCGGTGGGTCGACCAGGTTGAGCACCCGCAGGAAGGCGGAGCCGAGCACCGGATCGGTCTGCGCCGCGGCGTGCAGCCGGTGCACGTAGGCGTTGACGAAACGAACCTTCGGTGTCCGCCTGCCTTCGACCTGGGGGAACCGCAGGTCGGTGCCCACCGCGATCGACCACGGCCCGTCGATGAGTTTCGCGGCACCCCGGAAGAACCGCCGCCACAGCCTGTCGCCGCCGCTGGTCAGCAACCGCCGCAGCAGCAGCCCTTCGTCCGCGGCCACGGTCATGCCCTGCCCGTAGAGGGGGTTGAAGCTGCACAGCGCGTCGCCGATGACCAGGTAACCCAGGGGAAAGCGGCGCAGGCGCTCATAGTGGCGCCGCACACTGGCCGGATACCGCATCCGGGCGGGAGCGCTGACCGGGGTCGCCTCACGCACCAGTTCCGCGATGTGCGGCATGCCCAGCGACTCGGCGAACCGTACGTAACCCTCGTCGTCGACGGGCGGTTCCTCGCCGAGTACGCCGCTGAGGGCGACGGCGAACCGCTCACCCTCCTGCACGGCCACGATGCCGGTACGCGGGCGTTCGGGTCGAGCGTTGGTGAGGGCGCCGAGGAGCCCGTCGAGGTGCCGTGGATCGCGTTGGTAGAGCCGGGTGACGTACGTGACCTCGATCGGCACCCGTTGCTCCCGGGGCGTCGGGTAGCCCAGCTCGCCCAGCCACAGTGGTGTGCGGGACGCCCGGCCGCCGGCGTCGACGACCAGGTCGGCGTGGAGTGTGCCCCGCTCGCCGTCACGCTCGGCCACGGTGACCCCGACGACCCGGCGCCCGTCACCGGAGGTGACGAGACTCGACACCTCGGTCCGGGCTCGGAACCGCACGTTGGGCAGCTTCCCGACCCGGGACCGCACCGCGTGTTCCAGGAGGGGCCGGCTGACACCGAGGCCGATGAGCCCGCTGGGGGAGCGCCGCATCGGGTAGCCGTCGTTCTGCCAGTGCACCTGCTCGTTGAGGTCGACCAACGGCGCGCCCATCGCGTTCAGTTCCTCGCTGAGCCCGTCGAACAACTCGTCAAGGGCCTGGCGTCCTCGGGCCAGGAGCACGTGCAGCTGGCGCGACTGCGGCACGCCGCGCCGCGGTGCGGCGGCGTCCGGCATCGAGTCCCGGTCGACGACCGTGACCTGGTCGCACACCTCGCTCAACACCTGGGCGGCGATGAGGCCACCCATTCCGGCACCCAGTACGACGGCGTGGCCCGCGAACACCATGTCCGGACGATAGGCGCTCCGCCGTACGCCGGTCGTCTTCCGGCGTGCTCAACGGTCCGCGGCTACGCCCCGTGCCCAGCGCAACGTCGGAGTGGGGCCGCCGGTGACGAGCCGCAGACAATCGATGCGGCGGGCGACCAGCGCCGGTCAGCCAACGGGCACGGCGCGGCGCCGCCTCGGCAAGCGCCGACGCGAAGGGCAGCTCCCGGCGCGTCGCCCCCGCCCTGTGAAGGAGTCCAGATGTCCGGCAACTACGTGAACCCAGCGACGATGGATCCCAGGGAGTTCGCGCGGATGGTCAAGACGACCTCGACCGACGACCTCCGGCGGATGATGCACGGCGACCAGCGCGCCGCCGTGCTCGACGAGCTCTTCGCCCGGATGCCCGGTGTGTTCCGCGCGGACCGGGCGGGTTCGACGAACGCCGCGATCCACTGGCAGATCGGGGACCGGCCGGACGGCGGCGTGGACATCTACGAGCTGGTCATCGCGAACGGGACCTGCACGCTGTCCGACAGCCCTGGCAGCGAGCCGAAGCTGACCCTGATGCTCGGCGCGGTCGACTTTCTGAACCTGGTGACCGGCAATGCGCATCCGGTTCTCATGGTCATGCGGGGCCGGTTGAAGACCAGGGGCGACGCCGCTCTGACCGCCAGGTTCCCGAAGTTGTTCGACATTCCCAAGGCGTGACCTTTTCGTCACGACCCCACCCCTTCCCGTGATGCGGCGAATCGACCAGGACATCGCGCTGCCGCAACGACGAAGAGGACCGGGCCACCCCGCTCGGCGCATGCTCGATCTGCAGCATGCGTACGGGCTTGCCAGGAGAGCCAAGCCCGACATGCCGTCGGAGAAGAGAGGTCACAGAATGGTCCAGCAGTCAAAGGTGGTTTCCGACCTGGTGGCAGACGGAAACGAGGTCGACAGCCTGGTGAGCAACCTCGATGAGGCGGGGTGGCAGACGCCGACCCCGGCACCCGGGTGGACGATCGCGCACCAGGTCGCGCATCTCGCAGCGACCTTCCGGCTGGCGGCCCTCGCCGCGTCGAATGCGGGAATGTTCAAGGACGTGACGTCCCGGTTGAGCCCCGACTTCGGCGCCAACGTGAAGGCGGCGATGGCGGAGTACCTCGCCGAGCCTCCGGACGTCCTGCTCCGCCGGTGGCGTGCCGAGCGTGCCGGCGTCGAGCAGGCGTTGTCCGCCCTGCCGGGAGACCAGATGGTGCCCTGGCTCGTCCGGCCCCTGCCGGCCGCGGTGCTGGCCGCCGCCGGGATGATGGAACTCTTCGCGCACGGTCAGGACATCGCCGACGGGCTCGGCGTCCGGCGCACGCACACCGACCGTATCGGCCACCTCGTGGCCTTCGGGGTGCGGACCTGGGACTTCGGTTACCAGGCGCGCGGCATGCAGACGCCGGACGTCGAGTTCCGGTTCGAGCTCGTCGCCCCCTCCGGCACGGTGTGGGCATTCGGGCCGGAGGACGCCGAGCAGCGTGTCACCGGGCCGGCGGTCGACTTCTGCCTTCTCGTGACGCGCCGTCGCCATCACGCCGACCTCGGCGTCAAGGCCACCGGTGCGGACGCGGAGCGCTGGCTCGACATCGCACAGGCCTATCGGGGCCCCGCCGGCGAGGGACGCAGGCCGGGCCAGTTCCCCGCCCAGTGACGGATACACCGTAGGGGCCGCCACCGAAACCTGGTGGCGGCCCCTACGGTTGCCGGCCCCGGACGAGTGCGTCGAGGCGTCAGCCGCCCGATGGCCCGCCGGCGAACCGCTGTTTCACCAGGTGCTCGTAGGCCATCCGCCTCAGGGCCGTGTTGGCGACATCGACGAGGATGGCGCGGACGATGGCCGAGGCCCGGTCGCAGCCCTCGTCACGCTTCCCGAGCAGATCCAGTTCCCGGCTGGCGTGCTGCTCCGCCGCCTTGGCGTACGGCTCGAAGAACTCGACACCCTGACCGCAGTTGAGCCGGTCCATCGCAGCGAGCACCTGGGACAGGATGGCGCGAGCGGAGGCGTCCGGCTCGACCTTCCATCCCAGGCTGTCGATGAAGGCGGTGACCCGCGCCTGCTCCGTCGAGGTCTCCGCCTGATCCTTGGCCGTGTCGACCGGGGGGAGGGCGCGACTCACCATCGCGAAGAGCTCCGGGAGGCAGCGGCCCTCGTCCTCCAGTGCCCTCAGCAGCTCCCGCACCGCCGACAGCTCTAGCTGCCCCAGGCTGGTCAGCGTACGGATCATGCTGAGCCGTCGGCGGTGTACCTCGTCGTACTGCGCCTGGTTTCGCGCCGTGGGTCTCCCCGGGGGGAGCAGTCCCTCTCGTAGGTAGAACTTGATGGTGGCCACGGGCACGCCGGTCTGCCTGCTGAGATCCGAGATGCGCATCGAGGTTCCTCACTTAGCCAGCCTGCAAGACTTCTTCCAAGCGACACTCGTCAGCGACCGACCCCGCGCGGTTCGCATGACGGCGTTGAGCCGACCCTGGGCCGCGTTGGCTACGCCGCTGGGCGGGAAGCGGTACCCATCCGCATCATCTGGCGTCGCCCGACCGCGAAGGTGGGGACTCCGGACGGTGACGTGCCGCTCGCCACGGTTGCCAGGTTCGGCGCCCTGTCGTCCCGGGCCTCGTCCTCCGCCATCCTCTCCAACGCCAACTTGCGGGTGTCCTGCAGCGCCAACAGGACCGGCGGATCCAGCGCGCGGACGGGCCGCGGCTCGACCTCGACCTCGACGACCGTCTCGTTGCCCACGACGATGGGGCCGTGGCTGGCGACGCAGATTCCGTGGCCGTCCGGTGCGTCGTCGGCCTCGCCGTCGGCCGGTAGCGACTGCGCGAGCAGGTACCAGGTTCCGGGTGGCACCTGCTCGAACTTGAACCGGCCGGAGCCGTTCAGCACGGTGCACCGCACCGGCTTGCCTTCCGGGATCCGGTCGACGAAGAGGCCGACGAACACCAACCTGGCCTCGCTGCCGCTGTGCTCGCGGATGTGGCCGGACACCTGTGCACCCGAGGACGTCGTGGCGCCGTCCTCCTCGCTCAGGATCTGCGGGGCGAACCCGGCACGCCGGCGGTAGGTCGTCGGGGGCATGCCGACGCTTCGGCTGAAGCGGGCGCTGAACGTGCCGACGCTGTTGTAGCCGACCATCAGACTGATGTCCGCGACCTTGAGAGACGTCGTGACCAGCAGGTGCTTGGCCTGTTGCAGGCGAAGCGCCGAGAGGAATCGGCCCGGTGAGACACCGGTCACCCGCTGGAAGATCCTCGTGAAGTGGAACTTGCTGAACAGCGCCGCACGCGCCATGTCGTCAACCGTCAGCTGTTCCCCCATGTTCTCGCGCATGGTCGTGATAGCGCGCCTTACAGCTAGCTCGATCGACTCCTCCACCGTGCCTCCGATCGCTCACAGTGCTGAGGCCCTGGGCGCGACTGCCTGGCGGTGCGGCTGGTGGGCATGGCTGTCCCAGCCCCCAGCCCTACGACAATAGTTGCGACGCTGCGATGAGTCACAAGCCAGAATAATCGCGTTTAGTAATCGAAGCAGATGAATTGCTCTGCGTCCCAGGCCCCAGCTGGCGGTACGTCCGTCCTGGACGAGATTAGCGATCCTTGGGCTCCTTGGCAATCCCACGGTCACGGCCCGACCACGTAGAGCAATCGTGAAGAGGGAATGTGGCGTGGGCAGCGCTTTCCAGGGTTCGCACAGCTCACGGAACGTCGGGTATGGATAGTCGAACGTTCCACTTGCCAGAAGGTGTCGACCCCCCGCAGGCGCTGCGGATCGGCCTGCTTCGGCGGTGCTCACGGGCGGCGGGAGCGCGCACCAGAATTGAAAAACGCATGTCACGTTCCGTGACGATTTGTGGGTTGAGCGGGCAGGTGTTCGATATCGGACATCACCTTACGTAACCGCCGAGCTGGAGGTTCTATGATCGTTGAGGCGGGTGGGTATGTGACTGACAGTTATCCTTCACGCGGGGGTTGACCGGGTCCGCCGTGCACTGATATCCACTCGGCGATGCGTTTAGGACGACATCCGACATCCGCGAACGATCCCTGACAGATCGTCGATTGTGGAGTCTGTGTCAATTACCAGACTGCCGTCCGGTGCGGGCTGTGGGCCGACGGCCGAACAATTCCTTGAGCCTTCCAAGCGATTGTTCAGACGCTCCGTCGGCGAATATAATTGGCTGATAAACGGTTTTCCCTGTTGTCCGCGAATCGCAATCGGAGATAGTGGCTACTCAGTGCGGTATCGAATGGAAATGGGGCAGGTGCAGCCGTGCGTCGCTTGTGGATTCGATCGTGCAAACGCTCGGACAAATCGTTTCCAGGCACAGCTTGCCGGGCGTAGAAGGGCGACCGCGGGCGTTGGGGGGCCGTGGCGCGCATCGGGTGAGTCAGCGGCGTTGCCACCCGGACAGGCGCGGCTCACAAGACGCCGCGACGCGAACTCCTGCCATGATCCGGAACTGCGACCGCCGCACCGAACAAGCTGGTCGTTACTCGGGATCAGGAATCCGAAGTCGTCGAGAACTCATCGCCCAGCAAAGCACCGGCCCGCCGCGCGGCCGTGAAACTCGCCCACGAAGCGAGCTCGATGAGGGAGCCGCCGCTCACGTCCGCGCCGGCCGCGTCGACGACGGCGTCGGTGACCCGGTAGGAGGCCAGGGCTACCGACAACGCGAGGCGTCCGGTCGGGCGCTCCTCCTCGGGCAGTCTGCTGACCGCGTCGTCGAGCCAGAGAGCGCCACCGGTCAGCGACGGCGCGCCGGCCGGCAGGAGGTCGGTCACCAACTGCCGGACACCGGCCGGTACCGTCCGCCTGCCACCCGCCTCGAAGACCGTGGCGGCGCGGGACATCGCGGCCGCGACGTGTGGCTGGCCCGCTGCCCACCGGAGGTCCGCCGGCAGTGGCGCAGCCGGCAGCAGATCCACCGAGGCCCCCGGCAGGGCCGGTACGCGGGCGAGGCGGCCCATCATCCGGGCGGCGACGCCCCGGGCCACCTCGCGCGCTCGACCTCGCACCGGTGGCAGCGGCGAGTCCTGCAGGAAGACGTTGACCATCCGGTTGTAGTAGTGGAAGGCGACGGCGACGCCCAGCAACTCGGGCGCGTGCGAACGCGGGAAGGGAGCGGAAACCGGCTGCGTCGACCGGACGGGACCGCTCGCCCGCGCCCACCGCGCCAGCTCGCGCAGCGACGGGTCGGCGATGGCCTCGATCCGGTCCGCCATGACGTGCCCGGCATCCGCTCCCTCGGTGAGCCCGGCCAACGTGGCGCCATGGACGTCCACGCAGTACGGGCAACTGTTGGCCAGGGACACCGCCGCGGCGACGATCTCCTTGGCGGCGCGGCCCACCTCGCCCTCCACGACGAGCGTCTCGCGCAGGATCGCCCAGGCCGCCGCCAGGTGGTCCGGCGCCGGCGCGTGGAGAGCGACCGGTGGGGCGAGAAGCCCGAAGTCGTGCTCGACCTGTTGGTAGACCCGTGTGACGACTCCGGTGGCGCCGCTCGGCGGAATCCGAGGGACGTGGCGGATGTGCGCCAACGTGATCCGACGAGTGGTACGCGCGAACAACGAACTCACGCTTGCTCCATCCCCGCAGGACTGCGGCGTGGGCTCGGGCCGGCGCCGCCGTGGTGGGATCAGACGGTGTTGGCCACCGCGCGGCGGCCCGCCGTGGCGCCGTCGGGTGACGGCGCACCGTAGCGGACGTTGACGCCGCGCGCTCTCGCTGCCGCGACGATTCCGGGCATCGCCCGCTCCGCCAGGGCGGCGATGGTGGACGCCGGATTGACCGTCAACGCCCCCGGGACGGCGGATCCGTCCGTGACGAAGATGCCCGGGTGGTCGCGTAGCTCGTGGCGGTCGTCCAGGGCGGACGTCGCCGGATCGTCTCCGATGCGGCACGAGGCGAGCGGATGGACGGTGTACGCGCCGACCAGGTCGTTGGTCCACGGCATCACCCGGGCGAGCCCGTCGCGTTCGAGGATGTCCTTGATCTCCGCGTCGGCGAGGGCCCATCCGCGACGGGTGTTGGCGGTCGGTGTGTACCGCAGCGGGCCGTGCCCGAGCATCTGCTGGGAGAACCGGTTGGCGTTGCCGGTCTCGGGGAGCGGACCAAAGAAACCTTCATTGTCGTCCTCGGACATGACGAAAATCGTCAGCCAGGACTGCCAGCGCCGGAGCAGCTCCTTTTTCTCCATACCGAACCAGCTCGGCCCGGTCGCGTCCGGCACCTGCGCGAGGATCGTGCCGAGCGCCGGAGGAAAGTAGAGCTGTTCCAGCGAGAATCGCTCATATTCCGGTAGCGAACCGTCGAGGTGGTCCCAGTTCGCCACCGTGGGTCCCCGGCCGATCTGATAGGCCTCGTACGCCTTGCCGCCCTCGCGAGTCAGGCCCAGTACGTCGCGGACGCGATCCTCGTCAAAGACGGCGGTGTTGAGCCGCTCGCCGTTCCCGGAGAAGTACCGGCCCACCGCGTACGGCATCGTGCCGAGTTGGGGCTCCGAGCGCCGCAGGATGACCGGCGTCGCGCCCGCACCGGCCGCCAGAATGACGATCTTCGCGTCGATCTCGCCGGCGTCGTGCAGGACCCGGTAGTCCTCCCCGTCGACGATCCGGTAATGCACGCGATAGCTGCCGTCGTGGTTACGGGTCAGACTCTGCACCTCGTGCAGCGGCCGGATTTCGGCGCCGTACGACAGCGCGGCCGGCAGGTAGTTGAGGAGGAGCGACCGCTTCGCGTCGAACCGGCAGCCGGCCATCATCCAGTTGCAGTTGGTGCAGAGAGACAGGTCGACAGCGGATGGCGCCGGGTTGGCGGTACGACCCGCGTGGTTACAGGCCGCGGCCCAGAGGCCGCCCGCGTACGGCACCTGGTCCCAGGGGGTCGTCGTGATGGGCAGGGCTTCGGCCACCCGGTCGTACCACGGGTCCAGCGTGTCGCGCGTGATGGTCGCCGGCCACATGGGACGGCCGATGCTTCCCCGGCGGTGGAAGACGAACCGCGGCGCCCGGGGCATGGTGGCGAAGTAGACGACACTGCCACCGCCGACGCAGTTGCCACCCAGCACACTCATGCCGTCACCCACGACGAAGTCGAAGATGCGGGTGAAGGAGCTGCCGAGCTTGTAGTCGTGGTCGAACTCCTCGGCCTGCAGCCACGGCCCCCGTTCCAGGACCGTGACCTTGGCACCTCCGGCGGACAGGTGGTAGGCCGCGATGGCACCACCGAAGCCGCTGCCCACGATGAGGACGTCGGTCTTTTCCACAGTGGTCATGATGGGCTGCCCGTCGACGTGGTGTGTGGGTGAAGGTCGGCCAGTTGGCGGCCGTACGAGAAGCGGGGGAAGCGCCACAGGCCGTCCTCCTGGGGCGGGGCGAAGCCGATTCCCAGCAGCCCGGGATGGCCCGTGGAGAGTGCCTCCGTGGTGCTCAGGTGGGCGCCGCTGTCGTACGCCATGTTGCTGAACAGCGCCAGGCCGACCCACATCTGCTTCTCCGGGTGGTCCGGGGCGCACAGCCTCGCCACCAGGGCGGTCCGGTCGGCGAACGACAGCGCGACGAAGGGCGGCACGTCGGCGTCGAGCGTGAGGCCGTGCTCGCGGGCGTACTCCGTGGCGTACTCGTCGAGCTCCATCGCCGCGACCTCGAGCGCCGGAGCGAGCCCGCCCGCCGGGTCTCCCAGGAGCGTGACCGCACCCGCCTCGACCGCGCCGGGGTCGTCGACGACCCCGGCGATGGCCCTGTCCTCCGGCGACCGTTTGGCCCCGGGAACGATGGTGTCCGCGAACGCTTCGAGGACCAGGATCTGGTCCGGATCGTGCTCCGCGTTTCCGAGTGGCACAGGCGTTTCTCCTCTCCGATCTCACACAACGGTGCGGGGCGGGAGCCGGAGACCTCATCTCTGTCGTTGCGGACGTCGGCGCCGGCCGGGCCACGCCCACCTGGGGCTGCGGTGATGCCGGAAGCCGGACGGCCGCGCAATCTGGGAGATGAAGGCGGCGGTGGCCTGCGGGAGATTGGGGGTTCGGTCGGGACCGGTACGCGGTGCCCGGCCGGCATCCGGACGTCACGCAGGAGGATCTTGATGGCTGTTGGAAGTGTCCCGCTGCGACGGGACGGTCTCCTGGGAACGCTGAACGGGCGGCACCACCGGACCGGGGTCAACATCTTCATGCTCATCGTCGTCGCGCACTGGGCCGAGCACCTGACGCAGGCCTTCCAGATCTGGGCCCTGGGCTGGCCCGTGCCGCAGTCCCGTGGCGTCCTGGGGCTGGCCTTTCCCTGGCTGGTGACCTCGGAGTGGCTGCACTACGGCTACGCGATCGTCATGCTGGCCGGGCTGTGGCTGCTGCGCGACGGCTTCAAGGGCCGGGCCAGGACGTGGTGGACCGTCGCACTCGCGATCCAGTTCTGGCACCACATCGAACACCTGCTGCTGCTGATCCAGGCGCAGACGGGCACGCTCTTCTTCGGCAGGACCGTGCCGACCAGCCTGCTGCAGCTGGTGCTGCCCCGGGTCGAGCTGCACCTGTTCTACAACTCGGTCGTGTTCCTGCCGATGGTGATCGCCATGGTCTACCACCTGCGGCCGAGCAGGGCCGAGGCGGCGATGGCGACCTGCACCTGCGCTCCGAAGGCGCGGGCCGGTGCGCTAGCCGCGCCCGCGATATGACGTCCACGACCACCACCGAGCCATCCACCCGGCTGACCTGGCATCAGTTGGGTGGATGGCTCATTCTCGCCATCGTCGTCTCCGTGGTGACGCTGGCCGTCGTGGCGGAACCAGCCGCGCTGCGGGTGGTCTCGTCCTACCCCGCCGACCGGGTGGTCCTCGACCGGCCACCCGCGTCGGCGACCGTGTCGCTCGACGGAATGCTCCGCCCGGCGGAATACCACCTGTCGGTCGGTCCCGCCGCCGGAGGCGGCCTGGTCTCCACCACCGCGGCCCACCTCGACGGTCAGTCCCTGGTGGTCCCCCTGCGGATCGTCGAGCCGGGAAACTACCGGATGGTCTACCACGTGCGGCTGGAGGACGGGCGGCAGCTCTCGGGCAGCTCGACGTTCTCGGTCACCACGGCCGGTGATCCGAGCGCGGCGTCGCCGCCGGTCCCGGCCGCACCGTCGGACGCCCACGCCCACCAGTTGCACGACGACCCCCTGACGGTCGTGCTGATCGTCGCCGACCTCCTGCTGATCGTCGTACTCGCCGCGGTGTTCCTACTGCGTCGGCGGCCGCGCGGCGTCTGACGCCGTCCCGGCAGATCGCACGGCAGGAGGCGTCCTCGCAGGATCTGGCGTACGACGATGGCCTCGCGGTCGTCGCCCCGGCGCCGCGAACCCTGAGGAGGACGATGTGCCGACCACCCTCGGCTCCCTGCGTCGGTTGATCCTGACCCCGTCCCTGGTGGAGACCACGTTCTCGCGTCGCGGCTTCCCCGTCGCCGACAACCAGGTCACCCGACGGCTGGAGGCGATACCCCAGGCGGTGATCTGCGGCTTCGAGTGGGGCGTCGACACGCGCAGCCTCTGGGAGTTGGAGCGCCGGCTCGAACTCGTCGACATCGAGATGCGGGGCTTCGCGTACGAGGGCGCCGCGATGGCTCTCACCGTGCTCGACGCGATGGGTACCGGCCGCGCCCAACTCGCCCGGCAGTTCCTGAGCGGGCCCGCCGTGCCGCACACCTTCCTGACCTACATCGGCATCGGCTTCGCGATGGCCCGCCTGCCGCGTGTCCTCTGGAAGAAGGTGCTGCCGGATCTCACCGGCACGCCGTACTACCCGACGATGAGCTGGCTGGCCGTCGACGGGTACGGCTTCGACAAGGCGTTCTTCCACACCGAGCGGTACGTGACCAGGCAGGAGCTGCTTCCGGCCTATCCGTGGCAGGGTCGGGCCGAGTACTTCCCCCGTGCCGTCGACCAGGGCATCGGCCGGGCGCTGTGGTTCATCCACGGCGCCGGCTGCGAGGCGGTCGCCGGGGCCGTCGAACGGTTCACCCCCGGGCGTCACGCCGACCTGTGGAGCGGCGTCGGGCTCGCTGCCACCTTCGCCGGCGGCGCGGACAGCGAACACCTGGTGGCGATGCGAAGCGCCAGCGGTGAGCACGCCCCGCATCTCGCCCAGGGCGCGGTTTTCGCCGCCCGGGCCCGCGACTTCTCCGGGCACGTGCCGCCGCACACCGGCGTGGCCGTGGGCGCGCTCACCGGGCTCGACGTCGACGCCGCGGTCGTTCTGGCCGACAAGGTCGCTGACGAGGGCCTCGACTCCCCGACGGAGCCGCCGTACGAGGTCTGGCGTCGCAGGATCCGCGAGTGCTTCCCGGTCGCGGTCGGCGACAGCCCGGCCTAGCGCTCCTCGCGTCTCGACGACGATCACAATTCGCCATTCTTGGCGATTTCCACTATCCGCTTTCCGGCGACGAATAGCCGGATTGTGTATCGGTGCTCACCAAACATGTCTCACGTCGCGCAAACCTGAAGAAGAAAGTCCAGGTAGAGGCAGCAAAGATAGCACCATGGTGGACAGCAATGGAGACCCCGAGTGAGCGCTTTGGCGGCGTTGAGGCGCCGCATTCTCACCCCCGACGTCTCGGAGACGAGGCTCGACGTCCGGGGATTCCACGTGAAGGACGACGCATCCCGGGAACGCCTGGAGACGGTCGGAAGCACCTTCCTCGCGGGCTTCGCCGTGGCGGCCGAGGTCAGTCGGGTCCCCGACGCGACCGAACCGCTGGAGCGGATCCCGTCCAACTTCAAAGGATTCGCGTACGAGGGCGCGGCGATGGCCTTCGCGATCCGTGACGGCCTCCCGCTCGGCGGGCGGCGACACGTTGCCCAGTTCATCGCCGGCGCGGGCGAGCGGCACTCCTACATGGCCTACGTCGGCGTCGGTTGGGCGATGGCGAGACTGCCGCGGATGTGCTGGTCGGCCCTCTACGGCGACGACCCGCTGCTGCGCTGGCTCGTGCTCGACGGCTACGGGTTCCATCAGGCCTACTTCAAGACAGCGAAGTACGTGCACCAGGCCTACCGGCACCGCGACTTCCCGTGGCCCGCCGACGACACCAGCGGATACGCGCCGCGCGTCATCGACCAGGGCGTCGGCCGTGCCACCTGGTTCGTGGCGGGCACGGACCCGAAGCGGGTCGTGCGGTTCTTCGAGGGGTTCGCCGAGGACCGCCGCCCGGATCTCTACGCGGGTGCCGGCCTCGCCGCCACGTACGCCGGTGGCGCCACCGAGGACGAGCTGAAGTGGTTCCGCGACGCGGCCGCTCCCTACCGCGCGGACCTGGCGCAGGGTGCCGCGTTCGCCGCGGGCGCCCGGCACCTCGCCGGTCTGACGTCGCCGCACAACGAGCTGGCGACGCGGGTGTTCTGCGGGATGTCGGTCGCCGAGGCGTCCCGGGTCACCGACGAGGCGCGGGTCGGCCTGACCAACGTCGGAGTGCTGCCGTCCTACGAGGTCTGGCGGCAGCGGATCGCCAGCGCGTTCGTGGAATCAGGCCCACCGCGTCGGCATCTGCCGAGCGGTCAGAAGCTCTCAGCGCGGACGCGATCGCCGCAGGAGGAGAACGAAATCCAATGACGAGAATCGCTGTGGTCGGGATGGCGTGCCGCTATCCCGATGCCACCTCACCCACGGAACTGTGGGAAAATATCGTCGCCGGGCGACGCGCTTTTCGCCGACTGCCCGACGTGCGGATGAACCTGGCCGACTACTGGGACCCCGATCCCACGACGCCCGACCGTTTCTACGCGCGCAACGCGGCGGTGATCGAAGGCTACGAATTCGACCGTTCGGCGTACAAGATTCCGGGCAGCGCATTCCGGTCGACGGATCTGACCCACTGGCTCGCCCTCGAGGTCGCCGCGACGGCCCTGGCCGACGCCGGCTTTCCGATGGGCGAAGGGCTGCCCCGGGAGCGCACCTCCGTGATCGTCGGGAACACCCTCACCGGGGAGTTCTCCCGCGCGAGCACGTTGCGCCTCCGCTGGCCGTACGTCCGGCGGGTGGTGGCGACGGCGCTGAAGGACCGGGACTGGGACGACGACCAGCTCGCCGACTTCCTCGGCGGGCTGGAGGAGTCGTTCAAGCGCCCCTTCGCCCCCGTCGACGAGGACACCCTGGCCGGCGGCCTGTCCAACACCATCGCCGGCCGCATCTGCAACCAGTTCGACCTCAAGGGCGGCGGCTACACCGTCGACGGCGCCTGTTCCTCATCCCTGCTGTCGGTGGTGACCGCGTGCAAGAACCTGGTCGACGGCGACGTGGACGTGGCGATCGCCGGTGGCGTCGACCTGTCCATCGACCCCTTCGAGATCATCGGGTTCGCGAAGACCGGTGCTCTCGCCACCGGTGAGATGCGGGTCTACGACCGCGGCTCCAACGGCTTCTGGCCCGGCGAGGGCTGCGGCATGGTCGTGCTGATGCGCGAGGCGAACGCCGTCGAGGCGGGGCACCGGATCTACGCGGTGATCCCGGGTTGGGGCATCTCCTCCGACGGCAAGGGCGGCATCACCCGGCCCGAGATCGGCGGCTACCGGCTCGCCCTGCGGCGGGCCTACGAGCGCAGCGGCTTCGGCGTCGACACCGTCGGGCTGTTCGAGGGCCACGGCACGGGCACCCGCGTCGGCGACCACACCGAGCTGACCGCCCTGTCGCAGGCCCGGCTCGCCGCCAACCCCGATGCGCCGCCCGCGGCGATCAGCTCCATCAAGGGCATGATCGGCCACACGAAGGCCGCCGCCGGCGTGGCCGGTCTCATCAAGGCCGCCCTGGCCGTGCACCACGAGGTGGTGCCACCGGCCATCGGCTGCGTCGACCCGCACGAGATCTTCACCGAGGGTACGCCCGCACTGCGCGTTCTGCGTCGTGCCGAAGCCTGGCCGGCGGACCTTCCGGTGCGGGCCGGCGTCACGGCGATGGGCTTCGGTGGCATCAACACCCACGTCGTGCTCGAAGGCCAACGGCCGCGTCGCCGGACCCGGTTGACCGGCGCCACCCGGGCGCTCGCCGCCTCCGCTCAGGACGCCGAGCTGCTCGCCGTCGACGCCCGCTCGCCGCAGGACCTCGCGGCCCGTCTGAACCAGCTCATCGACTACGTGCCGATGCTGTCCTACGCGCAGCTCGCCGACCTGGCCGTCACCCTGCACCGGGAGCTCCGTGGCCTGCCGTTCCGGGCGGTGGTCGTGGCGACCTCGCCGGAGGACGCGGTGCGGCGGTTGACCCGGGTGCGGGAGGCCGTCGAGTCGGGCGAGACGTCGATGCTCAGCGGCGACGGTCGCTCTCTGCTCGGCCACGCCAGCGGGCCGGCCCGGGTCGGTTTCCTCTTCCCCGGGCAGGGGTCCGGACGGGGCATGAGCGGCGGGGCGCTACGCCGGCGGTTCGCCGAGGTCGAGGAGGTCTACCTCAACTCCGGCCTGCCGAGCAAGGGAGACGTCGTCGCCACCGAGGTCGCGCAGCCGCGGATCGTCACCGGGGCCGCCGCCGGCCTGCGCGCGCTCAGCCTGCTCGGCATCGACGCCACGGTGGCGGTCGGGCACAGCCTCGGCGAGATCGCGGCCCTGCACTGGGCCGGCGCCATCGACGAGGAGACGCTGCTGCGGATCGCCGGTGTCCGTGGCCGCACCATGGCGCAGCACAGTTCGTCCGGCACGATGGCCGGCGTCAGTGCCGCCCCGGAGGCCGTCGAACCCCTCATCGCCGACCTGCCGGTCGTCATCGCCGCGTACAACGGTCCGGCCCAGACGGTCGTCGCCGGCACGGTCGACGCGGTCCGGGCGGTGTGCGATCGGGCGACCGCCGCCGGTCTCAACGCCCGGGTCCTGCCGGTGTCGCACGCGTTCCACTCGCCGCTGGTGGCGCCGGCCGCGTCCGCCTTCGCGTCCGCGCTGGGCACGGAGCGTCTCGGCCCGGTGGAGCGAAAGGTGATCTCCACCGTCACCGGCGACGTGCTCGCCGCCGACACGGACATCACCGAGCTGCTCCACCGGCAGATCACCGACCCGGTGCTGTTCACGCAGGCCGTGGCGCTGGCGGCGAAGAACGTCGACCTGTTCGTCGAGGTCGGACCCGGCCGGGTGCTCACCGGCCTCGCCTCCGGCGTCGCCGAGGTGCCCGCCGTGGCGCTGGACACCGACGACGAGTCCCTCGCGAGCCTGTTGACGGTCGCCGGCGCGGCGTACGTCGTCGGTGCCGCCCCGCTCGAGAGCGCGCTGTTCGACGGCCGCCTGACCCGGCCGCTCGAGGTCGGTGCCCCGATGACCTTCCTGGCGAGCCCCTGCGAGCAGGCGCCGACCGTCGACCTCCCGGCCGCGCGAACCGTCGCGCCGCCCGCCGAGAAGGCCACGCAGGCGACCCCGGCGCCGGGAGTCGAGATGCCCGGGTCCGCGGAGTCGTCGGAGGACCTGCTGCGGCGGCTCGCCGCCCAGCGGGCGGAACTGCCGCTCGACCTCGTCCGGCCGGACAGCCGACTCCTCGACGACCTGCACCTCAGCTCCATCACCGTGGGTCAGGTCGTCAACCAGCTCGCACAGCAGCTCGGAGTTCCGCCGGCGCGGGTGCCGACGAACTTCGCCATGTCGACCGTCCGGGAACTCGCCACGGCACTCGACGAACTCGTCGACACCACGGGCGGCGGCGCGGCCGACGCACCCCCGTACGTCGTCGGCGCGGCATCGTGGTCGCGACCGTGGCGGGTCGACCTCGACGCCGTACCGGTCGGGCCGCGCTCGGCACCGGAGGGCACCGGGTCGTGGCACGTCCACGCCGCGGCCGAGCACCCCCTCGCCGAGCGTCTGCGGGCCGAGCTGCACCGGGCGTCGGTCGGCGGTGGCGTCCTGGTCTGCCTGCCGGAGCAGTGTGGCGAGGCGGATCTGCAACACGCCCTGGACGGCGCGAAGCGGGCGTTGGCGGGCGAGCCCGGCAGCCGCTTCGTGCTCGTGGGCAACGGGCGTGGCGCCGCCGCCATCGCCAGGACCCTCCGCCTGGAGGCGCCGCACCTGAGGGTGACCATCGTCCACCTCCCGGCCGACGCCGCGGCGGTCGAGCGGGTCGTGGCCGAGGTGGCCTCGACGGTCTCCTTCACCGAGGTCGTCTACGGCAGCGACGGCGTCCGTCGCGTACCGACGATGCGTGCCATGCCGGTGCGCGCCGACCGGTGGGAGTCCCCGCTGGGCGCTGAGGACGTGCTGCTCGTCACCGGCGGCGGCAAGGGCATCACCGCCGAGTGCGCCCTCACCATCGCCGTGGACAGCAAGGCGCGCCTCGCGCTGCTCGGTCGCTCGGACCCGTCCGAGGACCAGGAGCTGGCGGCGAACCTGGACCGGATCCGGCTCGCGGGGGTGACCGTCAGGTACGCGCGCGCCGACGTCACCGACGCGGATTCGGTACGTCGTGCGGTGGCGGAGCTGACCGCCGAGCTGGGCCCCGTCACCGCCGTCCTGCACGGCGCGGGCCGCAACGAGCCGGCGGGACTGACCAGCCTGGGCATCGACGACTTCCGCCGGACCCTCGCGCCCAAGATCGACGGCCTGCGCGCGGTGCTGGACGCCGTCGACCCGGCGCGGCTGCGTCTGCTGGTCACCCTCGGCAGCATCATCGGCCGCGCCGGCCTGCGCGGGGAGGCCCACTACGCGACCGCCAACGACTGGCTGGCCGAGGAGACCCGGGCGTTCGGCGAACGGTTCCCGGAATGCCGGACCATCTGCATGGAGTGGTCGGTCTGGTCGGGTGTCGGCATGGGGGAGCGGCTCTCGGTCGTGGAAGCCCTCAGCCGCGACGGGGTCACGCCCGTCACCCCGGAGCAGGGTCTGTCCATCCTGCGGCGGCTGGTGAACGACCCCGAGGCGCCCAGCGTCGTGGTCATCAGCGGGCGTACCGAGGGCATCGACACCGTCCGCAAGGACCTTCCCGAACTGCCGCTGCTGCGCTTCGTCGACCGCGTGCTGGTCCGCTATCACGGCGTCGAGCTCGTGGCCGAGGCCGACCTCAACGTCGGTACCGACCGTTACCTCGCCGACCACCTGCTCGACGGGAACCTGCTCTTCCCCGCCGTGTTCGGCATGGAGGCGATGGCCCAGGTCGCGCAGGCGGTCACCGGCTCCACCGTCGTGCCGGTCATCGAGGACGCCGAGTTCGTGCGGCCGATCGTCGTACCGCAGCAGGGCAGTACCCGGATCCGCGTGGCCGCCGTGGTGACCGACGACGACGTGGTGCGGGTGGCCATCCGCAGCGAGGAGACCAACTTCACCGCGGACCACTTCACCGCGACGCTGCGCCTCTCCGCCACGGAGCCGGCGGACGGGCCGCCCGACCAGGTCGACGACGGCGGCGATCCGGTCCCGCTGTCCCCGATGGAGGACCTCTACGGTCAACTGCTGTTCCAGGGCGACCGGTTCCAGCGGCTGCGCCGCTTCCACCGGTCCGCCGCCCGCCATGTCGACGCGGACGTCGAAGCGCTCGACGTCGACTGGTTCGCGCCCTACGCCGCGGCGGAACTGCGCCTGGGCGATCCGGGAGTGCGGGACGCTCTCATGCACGGCAACCAGGTGTGCGTACCGCACGCGACGCTGCTGCCGGCCGGCGTGGCTCGCATCCATCCCGGCGGCCCCGCCCTGGCGGCCGCTCGCGCCCTGCGCTACTGCGCGACCGAACGCAGCCGGGACGGCGACACCTACGTGTACGACATCGCCCTGCGGGACGAGAACGGCACCGTGGTGGAGCGGTGGGAGGGACTGCGGCTGCAGGCCGTCCGCAAGCAGGACGGTCGCGGCCCCTGGGTGGCACCGCTGCTCGGCCCCTTCCTGGAGCGTGCCATCGGCGATCTGACCGGCGCCCGGGTGGCCGTCGCCGTCGAACCCGACGACGCGCACCCCGACGACGCCGCACCGGGTGGTCACGTCGCCCGGCGCCGCGCCCGCACGGCCGTCACCGCGAGCCGGGCCTACGGCCGCCGGGTCGAGGTGAACCACCGGCCGGACGGGCGTCCCGAGGTACGCGGCGAGGCGCCGATGTCGGCCGCCCACGGTGCCGGCGTGACGGTCGTCGTCACCGGTGCCGGCACGGTCGGATGTGACGTGGAGACCGTCGTGTCGCGTACGGAGCAGGAATGGTCCGGTCTCCTGGGCCACCACGCCGGCCTCGTCGCGCAGGTCGCCAAGGACACGGGCGAGGACGCGGACACCGCCGCGACGCGCGTCTGGACCGCCGTCGAGGCGCGGCACAAGGCCGGGCTGCCACCGGACTCCCCGCTGACCGTCGCCGCGGTGCCCAGCGACGGATGGGTCTCGTTCCAGAGCGGTGACGTACGGATCACGACGTTCGTCACCGCCCTCCGCGACCTCGACACCCCTGTCGTCTTCTCGATCCTCACCGAAGGGAACGCCGCGCGATGACGCTCGTCTACTACGAGATCCGGCACATCGTCGGCTTCGAGGAGACCAACCTCGTGGGGAACGTCTACTACGTCAACTACCTGCGCTGGCAGGGCCGCTGCCGGGAGATGTTCCTCAAGGACAAGGCGCCGGAGGTCCTGGCGGACCTCCGCGGCGACCTGAAGCTGTTCACCCTCAAGGTCGAATGCGAGTTCTTCACGGAGATCACCGCCTTCGACGAGCTCGCCATCCGCATGCGTCTACTGGACGTGGCGCAGACACAGCTCGAGTTCGGTTTCGACTACGTACGGCTGACCCCGGACGGCGGCGAGACGCTCGTCGCCCGGGGTGCCCAGCGGGTGGCGTGCATGCGTGGACCCAACACCCGCACCGTCCCCACCCGAGTACCGGAGCCTTTGGAGCGCGCACTGGCCCCGTACTGGAGCGCACGTGTGTAGCACCCCGCAGGAGGTCTCGTGAACGCCCATCCCAAACCGGTCGAGGAACTCATCGACCCGAAGCTGCTCCGACGCGTCTACGGCGCGTTCGCGACTGGCGTGACCGTCGTGACGGTCGGCGGGCAGAACCCCCACGCGATGACCGCGAACTCGTTCACCGCGGTCTCGCTCGATCCCGCACTCGTGCTGGTGTGCGTCGAACGGAACGCCATCATGCACCGGGCGCTGCTCGACGGCCGGAACTTCGGCGTGTCGGTGCTCGCCTCCGACCAGGAGGAGGTGGCGCTGTACTTCGCCGACCGTCGCCGACCACTCGGCGCCGCGCAGTTCGAGTACGGCACCTGGCGTACGGGTGAGCACACGGGCGCGCCACTGCTCGAGGGCGCGGTCGCCCACCTCGAGTGCGAGCTGTGGCGGGCCTACGACGGCGGCGACCACACCATCTTCCTCGGCCGCCTCCTGGCGCTCGAACGGCATGTCGACGACGACGGTCTGCTGTTCCTGTGCGGCAAGTTCCGTGGACTCGACCAGCTTCCCGCGAAGGTGACGACATGACGACGCCCCGACGTGCCGGGCCGACACCACCGGGACCGCCGCGGACCGCGGCGTTGACGATGCTGGCGGTCATGACCCGCGACCGGCTGGGCATGATGACCTCAGCGGCGGCCAGGTACGGCGACGCGTCCCGCCTGCCGGTGGGGCACAAGGCCCTGTACTTCTTCAACCATCCCGACCACGCCAAGCACGTCCTGGCGGACAACGCGGCCAACTACCACAAGGGGATCGGCCTGGTGCACGCCCGGCGCGCTCTCGGCGACGGCCTGCTCACCAGCGAGGGCGAGCTGTGGCGCAAGCAGCGCAAGGTGATCCAGCCCGCGTTCCAGAGCCGACGGATCGCCGCCCAGGCGGGAGCCGTCGCCGCGGAGGGCGCGGCGCTGGTCGACCGGCTGCGCATGCGGGGCCGGCACGGGCCCGTCGACGTCCCGACCGAGATGACCGGGTTGACGCTCGGCGTACTGGGTCGCACGTTGCTCGACGCCGACCTGTCCCGGTTCGCCTCCATCGGCGGTGATTTCGCCGCCGTACAGGACCAGGCGATCTTCGAGCTGGAGACCCTCTCCGCCGTGCCACCCTGGATCCCGCTGCCCAAGCAGATGCGGTTCCGGGCGGCCCGTCGGCGCCTGCAGCGGATTGTGGACCAGCTCGTCGGTGAACGCACCGGGCACACCAACGACCGCGACGACGTGCTCTCCCGCCTCATCCTGTCGGCCAACCGTGAGGACGACCCACGGGTCGGACGCGAGCGGCTCCGCGACGAGTTGGTGACCCTCCTGCTCGCCGGGCACGAGACCACGGCCAGCACGCTCAGCTGGTCGCTGTACCTCGTCGACCGGCATCCCGAGGTACGCGAGAAGCTGCGCGCCGAGGCGCTCGAGGTGCTGGGCGACGGCCTGCCCACCTTCGACGACCTGACGCGGCTGCGCTACACGGCGATGGTGGTCGAGGAGGTCATGCGGCTGTATCCACCGGTGTGGTTGCTACCGCGCAAATCCCTGGAGCCGGACCAGGTCGGTGACTATCACGTTCCCGCCGGCGCGGACGTGCTGATCAGTCCTTTCACACTGCACCGACACCCCAGATTCTGGAAGGATCCCGACCGTTTCGACCCGGAACGGTTCGCGCCGTCGGCCACCAACGACAGGCCGCGGTACGCCTACATTCCGTTCGGCGCGGGGCCCCGATTCTGTGTCGGTAACCACCTCGGCATGATGGAGGCCGTCTTCGTCCTCGCCATGCTGATGAGGGATCTGCGTCTCGCCGCGGTCGGCGGCCGGGTGGTCCAGCCGGAACCGATGCTCTCGTTGCGCATCAAGGGTGGCCTGCCGATGACGGTGACCCCGCTGCGGTAGACGCACCGGAGCCGACAAAGGAACGGTCGCGTGGCGCTCCGCGTCCGCGACCGTTCCTTGTGATTTCAGAACAGACAGCGGCCCTATCGGCTGTCCATTGATTCCTACTTCATTCGTGCGGCAGTTCCGGACGCTGGTTTCGGAAGCACGAAACGAGAAGACTTCCCGCTTCCGCGGCAGTGACCATAAGCGTTGTCTGCGGATCGCTCGGACCCGTGGACATTTGCCAATCGGCGATCCGTCCGGAAACGACGGACCATGTCCGAGCCCTTCCATCCCGAGGGGGACCGTTGCCACCGGAACCAGTTGGCCTCGCACGACGACTCATCACGCCCGTGTTGGTGCTCGTGCTCGTCGGCACGCTCTTCACCGTCTCCCGACTGCCCAGCGCCTCCGCCGAGACACGTGCCGCGATCGCCTCGCGGTTCTCGTTCACGGAGCTCCCGATCGCGCTGCCACCCGGCCTGCCGCAGAGGGAGGTGCGCGTCGTCAATCCGAAGTACGAGCACATCAAGTCGTGGGTGTCGTCCGTCGGTGCGGCGATCGCCATCAACGACTTCGACGGCGAGGGCAGGCCCAACGACATGTGCCTCGTCGACACCCGGACCGACTCGGCCATCGTCACCCCGGTACCGGGTGGCGGCGCCACCTACGAACCCTTCGTCCTCAACCCGGCGCCGCTGCCGATGGGCCCCGCGATCTCGCCGATGGGTTGCGTGCCCGGTGACTTCAACCTCGACGGCAAGCTGGACCTGCTCGTCAACTACTGGGGCCGCACGCCCGTGCTGTTCCTGCAGAAGCAGAGCTCGACGAAGGTCGCGCTGGAGTCGTTCCACCCGTACGAGCTGATTCCGCAGGAGCAGACGACCGACGGCGTCTATCACGGCCCCCTGTGGAACACCAACGCCGTCGCGGTCGCCGACTTCGACGGCGACGGCCGGCCGGACATCGGCATCTTCAACTACTTCCCGGACAGCGCCGTCCTCGACCCGAACGGCCACCCGACGGTCCAGATGAACCACTCGATGTCGCGGGCCACGAACGCCGGCGGAGCGCACGTCCTGCGGTGGACGTCGGCCACCTCCGGCGACCAGCCGACCGCGGTGTACAAGGAGCAGACGGCGATCGACCCCCGGTACTCGTCGGGGTGGACCCTCGGCGCCGGGTCGGCCGACCTCGACGGCGACCTGCTCCCGGAGCTCTACCTGGCCAACGACTTCGGCCACGACCGCTTCTTCCACAACGTGTCCAGGCCGGGCCAGATCAGGTTCGAACTCGCCGAGGGCCGGCGGGGCGCACTCACCCCGAAGTCCCTGGCGCTCGGCAACGACTCGTTCAAGGGCATGTCGGTCGAGTTCGGTGACCTTGAGGGGCGCGGCAAGTTCGACATGTTCGTCAGCAACATCACCCAGGAGTGGGGGCTGGAGGAGAGCAACTTCCTCTGGATGAACAACTCCACCTCGCCCGAGGACGCCAGGGCGAAGATGGAGGACGGCGTCGCGCCGTTCGACAACAAGGCGGCGCGCAAGAACCTCGCCTGGGTCGGCTGGGGCTGGGACTCCAAGATGGGCGACTTCGACAACAGCGGGCAGCCGGCCATCATCCAGGCCACCGGCTTCGTCAAGGGCACCATCAACCGGTTCAACTGGCTGCAGGAACTCGCGATGAGCAACGACCTGCTCCTGGCCGAGCCGGACATGTGGCCGAAGGCCGTACCGGGCGTCGACATCTCCGGGTCGAACCCGATCGCCTTCTGGGTACGCGAGGACAACGGCCGGTACGTCAACATCAACAAGGAACTCGGCATCGCCGAGGAGATCCCGACCCGGGGCATCGCGATCGGCGACGCCGACGGCGACGGTGGGCAGGACTGGGCCGTAGCCCGCCAGTGGGCCGCGCCGGCGTACTACCGCAACAACAACTCCGGCGACGGTGACTTCCTGGGGCTGCGGCTCCACCGACCGACGCTCGGCGGGACCGCCTCGCCGGGCGAGGGCCCGGGCGGACTGTCGCCCGCGTACGGCGCCCAGGTGCGCATCGTCACCGCCGACGGCCGGGTGCAGCTCGCGCAACTCGACGGCGGCGGCGGCCACTCCGGCAAGCGCAGCTTCGACGTCTTCTTCGGCCTCGGTGACAGCGGCGACAAGCCGGTCTCCGCCGAGATCGTGTGGCGCGACCTGGGCGGTGCTGTGCACAAGCAGAAGCTCGACCTGAACACCGGTTGGCACGACCTGGTGCTGACCTCCGACGCGCAGGAGTTGACTACGCGATGACCGACGTCAGACACACCACGGACGAGAGGGTGACCGCCACCGGTGCTGTGACGGAGGGCAAGCCCGTCGTCGACGGCGCACAACCGGTGCGGGGCAGCAGTGCCAACGGAAGGGGCGCAGGGGTCGCCGGGGAGCCGCCCCCGGTGCCCCGGGTGGACAGGCGGGACCCGCGCTACATCGCGCTGCGCAACTTCGCGATCTCGATGTCGATCTTCAACATCCTCGGCTACACGGTGCTCGGCTTCGAGCAACCGTGGACGTGGCCGCTGTTCGCACTCGCGGTCGGCTACACCGCCGAGATCCTCATCGAGTGGGTGTCCGCACGCGCGCACAAGCGCCGTCCGGGATACTCCGGCAACGGCATGTGGGGCCTCTACACCTTCCTGCTGCCGACGCACATCACCGCGCTCGCGGCCAACATGCTGCTGTACGCCAACGAGATGTTCCTGCCGATCGCCTTCGCGGTCGTGGTCGCCGTCGCCCAGAAGGCGGTGCTCCAGGCGCCGATCAACGGTCGGATGCGGCACTTCATGAACCCGTCCAACTTCGGCATCACGATCGCGTTGCTGGCCTTCGGCTGGGTCAACGTCGCACCGCCGTACCACTTCACCGAGAACGTGCCCGACGTCATCAGCCTCGCGGTGCCCATGATCATCCTCACGGCCGGCACGGTCCTCAACGCGATGCTGACGAAGAAGATCCCGCTCATCGTCGGCTGGGTCGGTGCGTTCATCATCCAGGCGCTGATCCGGCACTGGGTGTGGGACGTCGCGCTCTGGGCCTCGCTGGGGACGATGACCGGTGTCGCCTTCGTGCTCTTCACCAATTACATGATCACCGACCCGGGTACGACGCCGTCGAAGCCGAAGTGGCAGTTCATGTTCGGCGTCAGCGTGGCCATGGTCTACGGCGCGCTGATGGTCTTCAACGTCGTCTACACGTTGTTCTTCGCGGTCTGCATCGTCTGCGGTGCCCGCGGTCTGTTCTGGTGGGGCAAGTGGTTCGCGGAACGGAGGAGGGCCCGCGTCGCCGCCCCCGCACCGGCCGCGGTACCGGACGGGATCGCGCTGGCGCGCTGATTCCACCGCTCTGACGGGTGCTCGCAGGGTCGACGGCGTGGCTGCAAACCACGCCGTCGACCCTGAGCCGTCGGCCGGACCAGGAGAGCCGTTGCCCTCCGGCTCTCGCGGCCGACACCGTCAGCCGCCGACGAGGTCGAACCGCTCCCAGGGGCCGACCGCGGTCCGGTTGGCGATCAGGGGCGCGGCCCCGGCGTTCTCGGCGACCACGTACCGGTCGTTCACCGCGGCGCGCAGGCTCACGCTTCCGTCGCCGTGGCGAACCAGGTGGAACGTCTCCCACCGGCCGACCGACGTCCGGTTCGCGATCAGCGGCGCCGCCCCGGCGTCCTCCGCGGTCACGTACCGGCCGTTGACACGGGCGCGCAGCGCCACGGTGCCGCCGCCGAGGTCGGTGAGGTCGAACTGTTCGGCAGGGCCGAACACCGTCTGGTTGGCGATCAGCGGTGCCGTGCCGCCGGACGCCGCGCTGACGTACCGGCCGTTGGCCTGGGCCCGCAGACTCACCGGCCGCTCCGGGTTCGGCGCCGGGTCGACCGAGGGGTCGAAACGGTTGGCCCAGTACCGGGTGCGTTCCAGGTAGGCGGTCTGGGCGGCGGTACCGGTCCGCCCGTACGCGCCGGAGTACGTCAGGTAGCCGCGCCCGGCCGGCGGGTTCGCGCTCGCCGGCTCGATCGTCGAGCCCTCGTGCCACTCGTTGAACGACGTGATGGAGACCCAGGTCGGCGGGCCTCCGTGCGACGTGCTCAGGGCGTTGGTCCACTGCTGGTCGTACATGGCACCGTTGGCCCGGTCGACCGCGGGTGTGGTGTTGCCCGGGACGGCACGGTCGTCGAGGTAGCCCGGGGCCACCGAGGGCGCCCAGACCAGGCCGTTGGCCCGGCAGAACGCGCTCGCGGTGGCCCAGCCGGGTGCGGTCGCCCCGGCGATCCCGTCGTAGGTGTACATCCCGCCGAAGTGGGCGACCTTGGTCGTGTCGGTGGTCTGGGCCAGCACGATGCTGGTGTCGCGGACCTGGGCCAGCGGCGACCAGTCGCTGATGCGCAGGCTCTCGAAGACGTAGAACGGCGCGCGGTTGCCGTGCGCCGCGTCCCGGTGGAACGCCGGGTGGCTGCCGTAGCGGTCGTGGAGATACCTGATGTCGGCGACGGTCGAGGCGGCCGTCCGGCCCGCGTACGGCTCCAGGTGCCAGGCGACCCGAAGGCCGTACGCGGCGGCCGCGTCGAGCACGACCGGGGTCAGGTTGTCCTCGTACGAGCCCTGGCCCCACCAGCTGTGCACGAGCACGCCGACCCCGGCGTCCCGGATCCACGCCATGTGCTGGCGCACCGTGGCCCGGTCGCCGGAGTCGTACGGGCCCAACGTCGGGTAGAAGTTCGCGCCGATGTCCTGCGGTGGGGTGTGGCCGCCCTGCGGCCAGTGCCGGTAGCTGCCAGCGACGCTGGGGTTGCCGTACCAGGAGTAGTAGAAGATGTGCACGTTGCTGGCGGTCGCCGCCATGGGTGCGGCCACGTCGGTGGCGGTGGGCGGCTGCGGGGCCGCGTGGGCGCTCGGGGTGGCGGCGACGGCGAGGACCGCGGCCGCGGTGGCGACCACCGCGGTCAGGTACGACCAGAGCCACCGTCGGGGGTGTGCGGACACGGGACCCTCCTTTCCGAGGGTCTTGGGGGGCCGACCGGTGCTGCGGTGGCCGGCCCCCGTGGGCGGGCGTCGGGGGAGCAGGCCGCGTCAGCTGCCGCGGACCTCCAGCTCCCACAGCGAGTAGCCGTACGCGGGCAGGGCGCGTTGGGTGCCGTGCACGCGCAGGTAGCGGCCGGTGGCCGAGAGCGGGATGTCGTCGACGCCGCCGTCGCCGGTGGTCGTCGTCCAGACCGGCGACCAGGTGACGTTGTCCGGGAACACCTGCACCTGGTACGCCCGCGCGTACGCCGCCTCCCAGGTCAGCCGGACCCGGTTGACGGTGCGCGACGCGCCGAGGTCCACGGAGATCCACTGCGGGTCGGCGTAGGCGCTGCCCCACCGGGTTGCCGGGTTGCCGTCGACCGCGTTGCCCGCCACGTGGGCGCTGCCGGTCTCGACGCTGGACGTCGTCACCGGCCGGCCCCGGGAGAGCAGGAGGCCGCCGGACGGGGTGCCGTAGACGTTGAGGTCCCACAGCGAGTAGCCCCACTGGGTGGCCCTCTGGGTCCCGTACACCCGTAGGTAACGTCCGGTGCCGGCGACCGTGAGGTCGTCGACGCCGCCGTCGCCGGTGGTCGTCGTGTGGATCGGCGACCAGGTGACGTTGTCCGGGGACACCTGCACCTGGTACGCCCGCGCGTGCGCTGTCTCCCAGGCGAGCCGGACGCGGTTGACGGCGTACGTGGCTCCGAGGTCCACCGAGATCCACTGCGGGTCGGCGTAGGCGCTGCCCCACCGGGTTGCCGCGTTGCCGTCGACCACGTTGCCCGCCACGTGCCCACTGCCGGCCTCCACGCTCGACGCCGTCGCCGTTCGGCCGCGGGCGAGGTCGGTGACGGGCGGCTCGCTCGGGCCGTCGGTCCTGATCCGCACGTTGCGGTAGTTGATGTCGAGGCCGGCGCCGTCGTTCTGCAACCCGATGTATCCGTCGGCGATGGCCCGGCTGCTGACGTAGTCATTGATCTTGACCCCGTTGAGCCAGATCTCGACCCGCTGACCGTGCACGCCGATCTCGTAGGTGTTCCAGGAACCGGGTGGGTTGAGCGCCGCCGCGCGGGCCGCCTGGTTCGGGGCCTGGAAGCTGTAGACGCTGCCGGTCGTGCGCGACGGATCGGCGTCGGTGGCGTCGATCTGGATCTCGTGACCGGCGTCGACCGGGCCCCACGGGTCACCCTGCGGATCGGGGAAGCCGATGAAGACCCCACCGTTGTCGTCGCCCGGCATCATCCAGTCGACCTTGAGCGAGTAGTTGCCGAAGGTGCGCACCGGGTACCAGAGCAACCCCATCCCGCCGTACGAGGTCAGCGTGCCGTCGGTCAGGGTGAAGCCGCCCGGACCGGCCTGCCGCCACTGGGCGAGACTGGCCTGGGTGCCGTCGAAGATCGACGTGTAGCCGGGCTCCGGCCGGCAGTCGGCCGGGGCGGCACCGGCCGCCACCCGGATCCCGCCGAGCAGCATCGCCGTGAAGTTCGGGTCGCCGTAGCTCTGCTCGGTGTGGCCGAGGCCGGTGTACCAGGCGCGCCCGCCGCCGTAGTTGTGGCACCAGGTGATCGGGTGGTCACCACCCATCGACCCGCCGCTGTACGACGACTCGTCGAGGCTGGCCAGCACCTTGACCGCCGAGCGGGGGTTGCTCCGGTAGTTGTACCACTCGTCGGTGCGCGTCCAGGTCGACGGCAGGTGCGCGGTGGACGGGTTCGCCCGGTCCTCGACCCGGATGGTGGCCTGCTGGATCGCCGGGTGCGAGGCGAAGTACCCGCCGACCAGACCGCCGTACCACGGCCAGTCGTACTCGGTGTCGGCGGCGGCGTGCACCCCGACGTAGCCGCCGCCGGCGGCCACGTACGCCTCGAAGGCACTCTGCTGGCTGGTGTCGAGCACGTCGCCGGTGGTGTTGAGGAAGACCACGGCCTGGTACCGGGCGAGGTTGCCGGTGGTGAACGCGGCCGCGTCCTCGGTGGCGGTGACGGTGAAGGCGTTGGCCGCGCCGAGCTGCTGGATCGCGCTGATGCCCTGCGGGATGGCGGAGTGCCGGAAACCGGCGGTCTTGGAGAAGACCAGCACGTTGGTCAGTGGCGCGGCGTCGGCTGGGGCCGGATTCACCGTCGCCGCACCGGCGGCGAGGGTGAACCCGGCGACCACGGCGGCGAGCGTCGCGGTGATGGCGCGTCTGCGCATGGGGACTCCTTGCGGGGTCTCGGACGGACAGGTCAGGGCAGGGTCCAGTTCTGCGCGGCCGTGCCGTTGCAGTCGTAGATCTGCAACTGCCGTCCGTTGGTCGGGGTGGAGGAGGGGATGTCGAGGCACCGGTTGGCCTGCGGGTTGCGCAGGCTGCCGTTGGGGCCGGACACCCACTGCTGGGCGCCGGTGCCGTTGCAGGTCCACAGGTGGATCGGCGTGCCGTTGGTCGTGCCGCTGGACTGCACGTCCAGGCACTTGCCCAGGCTGCGGATGGTGCCGTCGCCGGGAAGCGTCCACTGCTGGTTGGTCGCCCCGGCGATGCAGTCCCACATCTGGACGCGGGTGCCGTCGGCGGTGCCGCCGGCGTTGACGTCGACGCACTTGCTCATGCCCCGGATCGGGCCGGTGCGGGTACCGCCGGCCGGGGTGCTCACCCCGGCGCCGGTGAACGTGTAGCTGTCCAGGTCGAGCAGGGCGCCGCCGGTGCCGCCGGTGAAGACGACGTAGAGGTCGTGGGTGTTGTCGTCGGGTCTGGTGACGGTGGCGGTGACCTCGGTGTAATTGTCCCAGCCGCCGGTGTTGGGCACGGTGACCCGGGCGACTTCGGGACCGGCCGGCGAGTCGTACCGGAAGGAGACCACGTTGCCGGCCTTGTCCGAGGAGACCCGGGCCCGGACCCCGGTGATGCCCTTCAGGCTCACCGCGTGGTGCCGGACGTACTCGCCGGTCTGGACGTCACCGAGCCGCCGGCCGCCCTCGGCGCCGCTGGCGTTGATCACCTGGGGGCCGTGCAGCGAGACGTAGTGCTCGGCCTGCCACTGCTTGGGCCAGAGCGTGACGTCCTTCTCCGCGGTCAACGGCACCGAGCCGGCGGCACCCCGGTCGGTGTAGCCGGCCCGCAGCAGGAAGAAGAGCACCGAGTCCGGCCCGGCGTGCACCGGTCCGGTGTTGACGGTGAAGCCGCAGCCGGTGCCCTGGCCCTCCTCGTGGGCGTGCTCCTGGTGGCCCAGGGCCGCCCGGATCACCACGTTGGCGCACGGGACCGTGCCGTCCTGCGCGTCGCTCGCGGTGGCGGTGGCGGTCAGGTTCTGGTCCCAGGAGAACAACCCGCCGTTGGGGATGCCGTTGAGCGACACGGTGGGCCGGTTGTTGCCCACCACGACCGCCACCTGGGTGGTGCCCGAGCGGCCGGTCCCGTCCGACACGGTGAGCCGGGCCCGCTTGTCGCCGTTGCTGGCGTACGTGTACGTGGGGTTCGCGGCGGTGGAGTCGACGGTGCCGTTGCTGTCGAAGTCCCAGGCGTAGGTCAGCGGGTCGCCGTCCGGGTCGGTGCTGCCGGCGCTGGAGAAGCTGACCGTGAGTGGGCTGAGGCCGTTGTCCGGGGTGGCCGAGGCGACCGCCGTCGGGGACCGGCCACCGGCGACGTAGTTGATTTTGTACAGCCCGGCGGCGGCGTCACCGGAGAAGTAGCCGTTGCCGTACTCCAGCAGGTAGAGCGAGCCGTCCGGGCCGAACTCCATGTCGATCGGGTGGACGAACGACATGCCGGCGAGCACCGGCTCGATGACCGTCGGGTTGCCGGTGCGGGCGTTGCCGTTGTCGAACTGGACCTCCTTGACCCAGTTACGGCAGTACTCCGTGATGATCAGCTTGTTGTCGTAGTACTGCGGCCACTTCACCTCGGAGTTCAGGTTCGGGTCGAAGTGGTACACCTCGGCGTGGTTGGGCGAGCCACAGCCACCCGGGTTGTCCAGGGCCGGCCACTCCCGGCTGCCGCCGTGCTGCTCCCAGACCAGGGCGCCCCTGGTCGGCGGAAGCTGCTGCAGACCGGTGTTACGCGGCGAGTTGTTCACCGGGCCGGCGCTGCCGCCGCACGGGAACCAGCCGCGAGGCGCGTTGGCGGCGAAATCCCAGTCGTTGTAGGCGACGTTGGGTCCGCCGCAGTACGGCCAGCCGTGGTTGCCCGGCGCGGTGGCCCGGTTCCACTCGTCGTACGCCGCCGGTCCCCGGTTGGCGATGGTCGCGCCCGCGTCCGGCCCGACCTCACCCCAGTAGAGGGTGTTGCCGTTCAACTTGTCGACCCAGACCCGGTACGGGTTACGCACCCCCATGACGTAGACCTCCGAGCGGGTGCCGCTGGTGCCCGGTGCGAAGAGGTTGCCCGTCGGGACGGTGTACGTGCCGTTGTCCTCCGGGTGGATCCGGTTGATCTTTCCGCGCAGGTCGTTGGTGTTGCCCGAGGTGCGCTGCGCGTCGTACTGGGCGTCGCGGCTGGTCCGCTCGTCGATCGGTGCCATGCCCGCCGAGTCGCCGCCGGAGTTGGTGTTGTCGCCGACGGCGAAGTAGAGGTTCTCGTTGCTGTCCCAGGTCATCGAACCGGCCGAGTGGCAGCACAGTCGCCGTTCGGTCGGCCACTCGATGAGCTTCGTCTCGCTGGCCGGGTCGAGCACCAGGGTCGTCGGGTTGAAGGTGAACCGCGAGATGCGGTTCACCAGCGGCGTCGCGACCGGCGAGTAGAACAGGTACACCCAGCGGTTGGAGGCGAACCTGGGGTGCACGGTGATGCCGATCAGACCGTCCTCGAACCGGGCGTCGAGCTGGAGGGTCAGCGCGACGGTCGTGGTGCGGTTGGCCGGGTTGTAGAGGCGTACCTGCCCACCGCCGGAGCTGGTGCCCCGGTTGATGTAGAGCACCTTGCCGTCGGGCAGGACGGACAGTTCGATCGGCTCGCCCATCGAGAGCCCGCCGTCGAGCTTGACCTTCTCGAACTGGTTGGTCGGGGGAGGTGCCGCCGTCGCCGGCGGGGCGGCCGTGGTGACCCCCACCAGTATCGGCAGCAGGCTGGCGAGGGTGGCCAGGACGACGGCCGCGACGAGACGCGGACGTGGTTTGCGGATCATGGCGTTCTCCGGTGTCCAGGGGGCGGGGACGGCGGGCCGGTCTGACCCGCCGGTTCCGGCGTCAGGCGGCGACGAGGTCGAACTTCTCCCAGGGACCGACGGCGTCCCGGTTCGCGATCAGTGCCCCGGCCCCGGCGTTCTCCGCGACCACGTACCTGTTGTTCACGGCCGCCCGGAGGCTGACCGAGCCGTCCGGGTTCCGGACCAGCGCGAAGGTCTCCCACGACCCAGCCGCGGCCCGGTTGGCGACCAGCGGGTTGGCGCCGGCGTTCTCGGCACACACGAACTGGTTGTTCACCCGGGCCCGTAGGGCGACGTTGCCGGCGCCGAGGTCGACCTGGTCGAACCGCTCCGAGCCGCCGATCGCGACGGCGCTCGCCACCAGGTTGCCGGCGCCGCCGTTGGTGGCGGAGACGTACCGGCCGTTGGCCTGGGACCGCAGCGCGACGCCACCGCCCGTCGGTGGGCTGCTGCCGGTGAGGACCCGGATGGCGTCCACCATGCCGACCGAGGTGGTCTTGTTGACGATGCGGATGGTGTGCGTGCCGTTCGTCAACCCGGTCCGGCTGAAGACGACCTGCTGTGCCTGGCGGGGGCCGGTGACGTTCAGGTTGACGTTGGCCTGGAAGACGTTGTCCAGGTAGACGTCGACGTTGCCCATGTCGCTGAAGCGCTCGGAGAGGTACTCCACACCGGTGCCGGTGAACGTGTAGCTGGCGGCGGCGCCGACGGTGGTGCTGTGGTGGGTGTCGTCGTTGTAGTCGCCGTACCCCCGGGCGGTGGTGTGGTGCCAGTTGGCGTCGTACGTCAGCATCGTGTCGTTGACCAGCCCTCCGCCGCCGACGCCGCCGAGGCCGAGCGTCGAGGCGGTGCCCGACAGGCTCTTCTCGCCCTGGTTGGCGGTGCCGGTCAGGGTGGTGGCCGCGTACGTCGACAGCGGCTTGGCGGTGCGCTCCACCACGTACACCGTGTTCGCCACGGTGGCGAAGCTGATCTCGGCGGCCGAGGTGGTGGTCAGCACGGCGTTGTCCGACGTACGGCGAACCCGCACCTCCTGGCCGCCCCACGGGTTCACCACCCGCGCCGACTTGCCGTGCAGGCTCTTCAGACCGACGTACTTGACCTCGCCGGCCTCCCGCTCCGAACTGACCAGGAAGCCGTCCTTGGCCAGCAGCGTGAACTTCCCGACGAAGCTGGAGTCGGTCGGCACGGCCGGGAAGACCCGGATCCTGTCGTTGTACGACTGCAGCAGGGACTCGTTCATCGCCGCCAGGTGGACGCCGAGATACTCGAAGACCCCGTTGGTGTTGTTGGTCATTCCGTTCGGGTAGTTCTGGTACTTCTGCAGCATGGTCCGCATGCCCTGGAACGCCTGGTTGCCGAGACCAAGCCGGGCGGCGTGCACGTGGTCGTTGGACCAGACGTTGCCGTACGGGTGCGGTCGCACGTTCCAGGTGTTGACGGCGGTCTGCTGGTCGGGGTAGCCGATGCCGGTCTGGTCGTAGGGCCAGACCAGCTCCAGCGACACGTTCTCGTTGTTGCGGGTCTGCGAGATCGGCGGGTCGTGCGGCAGGTACGCCCCGTTCTGGACCTGGTACGGGGCCAGGTTGTCGACGATGGTCTGCCAGTTGGCCCGCAGTCCCGCGTCGAGGCCGAGCTGCTGGCTGACCTGGATGGCGAGCGGGAAGAGCAGCCGGACCGCGGCCAGGTCGGTGATCGCGTTGCGGACGTCCCAGTACGTCTCGTGCGCGTTGGAGTTGGCCATGTACCACCGACCGGTGGCGGGGTCACGGTCGAGCATGTCCTCGTAGAACTTCACGGCCTCCCGCATGTACGGGTACGCCGTGTTGCGCAGGTACGCCTCGTCGTTGCCGTACCGGTACTGGAGGTACATGTTGTAGGCGGCCTCGGTGCCGGTCGAGTAGAGGTCGTTGACGTAGTCGCTGTTGACGGTGCCCCGGGCGTTGCCGTCCCAGCCCATCGTCTCCGGCACCCAGAGACCGTCACTGCCGTAGCGGGTGGTCGTGTACGACTTCAGCGCGGCGAGGTTGCGACTGTAGAGCCGGTTGAAGCCGGCCATCACGTCGAGATGGTTGCTGGCCAGGAACGAGTTGTAGACGTCCCGCTGGTTCCAGTACCAGTACCCGTTGCTCCACTTGGAGTTGTCCTGGGTGGCTCGGAACACACCGTTGATGAAGTGCAACGGGTAGTTGCCGTAACCACCCGCCGCGATCATGTACGTCGCCAGGTAGTAGACGTTCTCCAGGTAGTCGGCGTCGCCGCCGGCGTTGGAGTACTGGACGAACGACTTCGCCCAGAAGTCGTGCCACCAGGTGCGGTAGTTGTTCAGCGTGGTGGCGTAACCGGCGCCCTTGACCGTCGCGAGCTGGTTCTTCGCCTGGGTCACCGAGTTGAGGCCGGGCGCGTTGATCCGGCTGGCCGCGGTGAACCAGACCGTGTAGCTCGACGTGGGGGTGATGTTCAGCCGGACCCGGGTGCCGTTGACGACCTGGGAGGTGTACGACGCTCCCTCGACCGTGGCCGCGAGGGTGTACCCGAAGTTGTTCGCGTCCGTCTGTCCACGGCTCAACCCGACGCCGTTGGCGTCGGCGAAGGTCGAGACGGTCCGCCACGTGTTCAGGTCGGGGACGTCGGCGATGTTCTGGACGGTGTTCATGTCCCAGAGGCTCAGGTCGAGGCCGACGCTGGTCACTCCGGGACGGCTGTCCTCGACGTGGATGCCCATCACCTCGGAGTTGGGCGCGCCCATGACCGTGATGGTGCGGTTGTTGTCGTACTTCGTGGTCAGCGTGCCGTCGTACAGGGAGAGGCGCTGCTGGAAGGTGGTGTAGCCGGTGTCGACCTGCGGGTTGCTGGAGAGGTTGACCAGCCCGGCCGCGTAGGTCGACTGTTGGGCCAGGTCCACGCCGGAGACCTGCATGGTGAGGCCGTTGGCGTTCCAGGCCATCGCACCGGTCCGGCCGTTGCCGACGGTGAGCCCGTGCAGGGGGTTGGTGTTCGGGCGGTTGTAGACGATGTCGTGCTTGGCCAGGTAGGCGGCCCGGTTGACGTTGAGTGTCCCGGTGCCGGTACTGAATGCGGCGTCCGTCGGTGCTGCGGTGGCCGGGCCGCCCGGGCCGACGGCGACGACGCCACCGGCGAGCAGGACGGCGAGCGCGATACGCAGCGGCGTTCTCACCTTCATCGACACGATCTCCTCTGGATCGTCCGTGCGGATGATGTCTCGCGCCCCGGGGAACTGCCCGGTCTGCCCGCGTCCGCCGAAACGCGAGCGACATCGAGACGATCTGGGATGGTGTCACCGCGCTGGCTCACTCGACAGCGAGGTAAACATCGACCCACATCTTTGACAAGCAGTTAACATCGGATGTATTTGCGGGTCAATACCTTCGGTTCGGGAATCTCAGCTCGGCCGTACCGACCCTGGACGGCGAGGGTCGCCATACATCGGATCTCTTGATGGCCCGGGCGCCGGCCCTGGTCGGCGTTCCCCTAGCGCTGGCGCGTGCCGACCGGGCGCTGTGTCGTTTCATGCGTCCGTCTCGTCGGTGGTTTCGCCTCCCGCTCGCAACTGATGGTTGCGGGTGCCGGGCAGGTCGGCTAGCGTGATGCGCAACCAAACATTGCGAAAGGCGGCAGGCGTGGAATTCGGAACGATCGAGCGCGAGATCCACATCGACGCGGCACCCGAGGTCGTCTTCGACGTGGTGAGCAGCCCGGAGCACCTGCGTGAGTGGTGGCCGGACGAGGCGGAATTTCCGGCCGTGCCCGGGGGAGCGGGGCGGATCGGCTTCGGCGACGTCTCCCAGGGCGGCGGCACCTGGGTGCGGTTCGCGGTCGTCGACGCCGTGCCGCCGCGGCACTTCTCCTTCCGCTGGACCCACGAGGAGGGGGAGACCGCCGGCCCGGGCAACTCGTTCCTGGTCGTCTTCGAGCTCGAGCCCGCGGGGAGTGGGACGCGCCTGCGGATGACCGAGAGCGGTTTCCGCGAGCGTGGCTGGGACGAGGCGAAGGTCGCCGCCGAGTACGCCGACCACGTCAGCGGCTGGGACCTCTTCCTGCCGCGCCTGCCGGTGTACGCCGCGAAGGTCGGAGCGGGCTCGTGAGCGTCCTGGTGGACGACGACCTCTGGTCGGCGGTGGGTGACCCGACCCGGCGCCGGATGCTCGACCTGTTGCTGAGCGAGGGCAGCGGGACGGCGACCAGCCTGAGCGAGCGCCTGCCGGTGACCCGTCAGGCGGTGGCGAAGCACCTCGTCGTCCTGGACCGGGTGGGCCTGGTGCACGCCACCACCGCCGGCCGCGAGAAGCAGTTCCGCGTCGACGAGGTCCAGCTCGCGCGCGCCGTCGCCCAGCTCGCCGACGTCGGCGCGGCCTGGGACTCCCGCCTGCGGCGTATCAGGCGCATCGCCGAGACGATCCAGCGCGGCAGGGACGCCGACAGCGAGAAGAAGCGGTAGGGAGGCGCACGAGGTAGCAACCCCGCCCCTGACTCCTCGATCGGGTGGCATGCGACCGGGCCTGCGGGCGGGGCGCCGGGCGGAACATACCGTCGGCGGGGGAGCGAGCAGAGTGCCGGCCGGTGGTGGCGAAGGCGGGCTCTCTGCTGTTCCCCGGGCCCGACGACGGTGTCGCCACCGCGGGCCGTTGCGGTGGTCGGCAGGCGGTGT